>DUAN01000173.1 GCA_012960845.1 Planctomycetota bacterium
ATGACGATGCTATTCGGAGGAGTCTCCCTGGGATCGATTGCATTCGAGTACCTGATTCATTTCCTCGGATCGATCCTCATCGTTAGCCTTGGAATTTTCTCATCTGCTGCGAGCAAGGGCACGGTTCGTTCGATCCTGCAGTGCGCCTTGGCTACCATTCCGCTGATTTTCATGGTACTTGCATTCCTGTGGAACGAAGTGTACTACCGCGACATGTTGTTGCTCGATTACATTGAGAAGTACCCACCTCCCTGGCAATTCTGGATCTGGTCCATCACGATTTACTTGGGTCTCGGTCTGGGAAGTTTGATGAAAGCGTCCTATCTGTTATCGGGTGCCGAATCATCCAGGGATATTCCTGTTCGGTTGCTTACATTTGTACTGGCTGGCTTCTTCTTTGGGATCCTGGTGGTGACGTTGGGCCTTGAGTTGCAATCCTCCATCGTCGGAAATGGAGGCCGAGTCTTGATGTGCATCCTGCTGCTCTATCCGCTGACATTGACTCGAATCGCCGGCTCGAGTGCCAAGGTACCGCTACGCATCGTTCAGATGCATGCTCATCGCCGATGGGGAACCACAGTCGGAGCGATTTTTCTTCCGGGTGGAATCCGCAACCTGTTGTACTCCTGTCTGCTACTGTCTTTTTCAATGGCAGCGATGATGTTGCTCTTGCTGTACGATCCAGCCACTCCCATTGGGGGCATGACCACCAACACCATGGTAAATGCACTGAATAGCACTGAGATGTTCCTGATGTGGCAGGGGATGATGTTTCTCTGGGGAGTTGCGGTACTGACTCTTTCCTGGTTTTTTGCTCAGTGTGGATTCTCCGGGATGGTCGCCAGTGCGCTTGCGATCGGGATTCAGATCGCCTTGGCCTTGGTTTCACTCACAGCAAGAGAATTGAACTGGTCCAATGCTCAGTCATTCCTGGAGAATTTCTCACCACCTATGCATCTTCTCAATGGATTGATACCTTTTCCTGAGATTGATATGGACTTGTGGTACCAGGCGAATCTCTCGATGGGTGGCTCCATCTTGGTGCTGATGATCTTCGGCGTGTGGATAGCCAGGATAAGAAAAAATCCGGTATGGGAAATCAAGCGTCCTGGTCTGGATCGTCTCTATTTTGATATTCCGGCAAAGGTGGAATGATGTTTTTCAGTTCAATGCGGTGGATCCTGATCACTTTCCTTGCCCTGCTCTTGTGCAGGGTCTGCGAGGCCGATGTGGTCCTGTTGAAGACGGGGAAAAAACTCGAAGGTAAAATCCTCGAAGAAACAGCCAAGGAAGTGAAGATCGAGGTTGTGTTTGGAAAATCAAAAGCCGTGATGAAGATCTCGAGGAAAGATATCGAGAAGATCGAGATGGGAGAACTCAAGTCAGAGGAGTTCAATCGTCGGCTCAAACTACTTGATCCTGCCGATCTGAAGGGACACAAGGAACTGCAGGATTGGTGCCAATCCCACAAGTTATTCGAACTCGAAAAGTTGGTCGTGGCACGACTATCCCGTGTCGAGATCGAAGCACGGAAAAAGCAACATCCCAACAAGTGGTGTCGCCATTGTGATTCCGTCGGCATGGCTCCGTGCGTCGATTGCGAAGGTGCTGGAGTTATCTCAACTCCCTGTTCTAAATGTGCAGGGACTGGCGAAGGGAAAAATTGTGCCGTCTGCGTTGGAGTCGAAGATGGCCTTCTCGATTGCCGACGGTGCGGTGGAGCAGGAAGTTATGAGAGGTTTGACCCGGTCAAGGGTAAGAAGGTAAAGACTCGATGCCGAGACTGTAGTGGTAAGGGCAAGATCGTGTGTCCGGTGTGCAAGGGAAAGAAACGGGTGTCCTGCAAGGACTGCAAGGGGAAGAAAGAGTTTTCTCAGAAGTGTGAAAACTGTTCCGGAAAGAAACGAATCTCCTGTGCGAAGTGCTCAGGTACCGGTATCACCGGTGAGAATGGTGACCTGAAACCCATTGAAGAGAAGAAAAAACAGGAGCCCAAGAAAAAGCCCGTGGTGGAATCGGATCCTTTCGGTCAACTTGTGATTCAATCATCTTGCTTGATCACCAGCATCAAGGCGCCCGCCGCCACCGCGTCGCCTTCCTTGACGTGAATTCCGAGGACAGTACCGGCCACCTCCGACTGGATCTCATTTTCCATCTTCATCGCTTCAAGAAGTATCAACGAAGTACCAACCTCTATCTTCGTACCTACAGCCACCATGACCTTGCGGATGATGCCTGGCATGAGACTGGCGATTTCTTGTTGCCCGGATGTTCCAGGAGCGGCTCCCACCTCTCTGGTGATCAGATCGATGGGATCGAGAACATCCAGCTCCAGCGGGGTATGGTCGAGCAGGATTCGAATTGGATCTCCGACCCGGTTGCCAGGGAGTAGGGAGACAGTCTTGCTCTCTCCACCGATGATCAACCGGAGAACCGATCCTTCTTCCAGCGTTTCGACTCGAACATCGATCCGATGACCTCGCGGCATCTGGAAGCGCCACTCTCGTCCGAGAGGGTCGCAGTCTGCAATCACTTCAATCTTCTGGTCTTCCCATTCCACTTGATACTTCAAGACAGGTTCCCCCGGACTCCAGCGATCCTTGCCGCCATGCCCCATTTGCCACCGCCAGGAATCCCGGGTGTTGAATGAGAGCGAGCGGAACTCAGGGTGTGTCTCGCCACTATGGCAGCAATCAACTGCATGTCGTTCGGTGCTGAGCTGCGCTTGTCTCGGTCAGCCATCCATCGTTCGAGAGTTCCGGTATCAAAATCCCCATCGAGAAACCAACCTTGATTACAAAGTTCTATTCCCAGTGGGATGGTCGTGTGGATGCCTCCGATTCGGAGACGAGAGAGAAGCGCCATCAGGCGGTCGACTGCAGCTTTTCGATTTTCACCCCAGACGATGGCCTTGGCCAGCATCGGATCGTAGTAGGGCGTCACTTCCAGTCCTTCTCGAAGAGCACCATCGATTCTGGAGAAGGGAGCATGTGGAATTCGCAGTGCGCGAATCTGACCGGTGGATGGAAGAAAATTCCGATAGGGGTCTTCTGCACAGATTCGAAATTCGATGGACCATCCTCTGCGTGGCAGATCGGGGTCGTGCTCCAGTTTCATTCCCTGGGCGACATCGAGTTGCATGCCGACCAGATCGATTCCAGTGACCATTTCGGTGACTGGATGTTCCACCTGAAGTCGGGTGTTCATTTCGAGGAAGAAAAACTCACGGGAGGCTTCGTCGTAGAGGAATTCCATCGTTCCGGCACCTCGATACTGGATGGAAGCAGCTCCTGCGACCGCTGCGTTGCGAAGTCTTGCTCTGACTTCCGCATCGATGACTGGCGATGGGCTTTCTTCGAGAACTTTCTGATGGTTGCGCTGTAAGGAGCATTCTCGCTCGCCGAGGAACCAGACCGATCCTCTTCCGTCGCCGACCACCTGAACTTCGATGTGACGGGCAGGGCTGACAAATTTCTCGAGATAGACCCGCCCATCTCCGAATGCGGAAAGTGCTTCAGATCGCGTCCTCTCCCAGGCGGGGAGCAACTCGGAAGCAGTGTCGACCCTTCTGATTCCCTTTCCGCCTCCACCGCCGGCAGCCTTGATCAGCAGTGGAAATCCGATTCTTTGACTCTCGAGTTGTAATTCTGCCGGGTCATCGATGGCTCCCTTGGTTCCGGGAATCACCGGAACCGAGGCGGCCTCCATCAATTTTCGGGCGCGCACCTTGTCACCCATCGATGAGATCTGTGTTGGGGTTGGGCCAATGAAGATCAGGCCTGCATCTTCCACCGCCTGGGCAAAGGAGGAACTTTCTGACAGGAATCCGTAGCCTGGATGGATGGCGTCCGCTCCTGTTTCGCGGGCCGCATCCAGGATGCGATCCACCTTCAAGTAAGACTCGGTGGGGGAAGGTGGACCGATCAGGACTGACTCATCGGCTGCGAAACGATGCGGAGCGGAAGCGTCCGCCTCTGAATGGACCGCTACCGTTTCAATCCCACGTTCTCGACATCCCTGAAAGATGCGGATGGCGATTTCTCCCCGGTTCGCGACCAGAACCTTTTTGATGGAGTGTTGGGAGCTCATTGAGGTCCATTCCCGTGCTTCTTGGGGGGGTTCTGATCACGCTTGCCTGCCAGCAAGCGGAGCCCTTCGATCAATCGACTTCTGGTTTCGGGTTCCTCGATCACGGCATCGATGTATCCGCGCTCTGCGGCAGTGAAGGGGTTCGCAAATAGCCCTTCATATTCCTCGGTTCGAGCCGTAGCGATCTCTTCCGGGTTTTCAGCACTGGCCAGTTCCTTGCGGAACAGGATCTCAACAGCGCCGGGAGCTCCCATCACTGCGATCTCTGCAGAAGGCCAGGCGAAATTCAAATCTCCGCGAATGTGTTTCGAAGACATCACATCATAGGCACCGCCATATGCTTTTCTGGTGATGACCGTCAACTTGGGGACGGTAGCCTCGCAATAGGCGTACAGCAACTTGGCACCGTTGGATATGATTCCGTTCCACTCTTGATCCGTGCCGGGCAAGAAGCCTGGCACATCGACAAATGTGATGATGGGAATGTTGAAGCAGTCGAGGAAGCGAACGAATCGCGCCGCCTTGACACTGGCATGGATATCGAGACATCCAGCCAGGACTGACGGTTGATTGGCAACGATCCCGACCGATTTCCCATCCATCCTTGCGAACGCCGTGATGATGTTTCGTGCAAACTCCGGTTGAACTTCCAGCAATGAATCCTGGTCGATAACCCTGCGCAGAACTTCATGCATGTCGTAGGGCTTTTCTCGATGATCTGGAATGATGGTTGTCAGCTCCGGATCGGCACGATCGATGGGGTCGGTACACTCCCGTTCAGGAGGGCTTTCGAGATTGTTGGATGGCAAGTACGAAAGAACGTCTCGAATCTCTTCGAGACAGTGGCGATCATCGCGACAGCGGAAGTGAGAAACTCCACTCTTCGAAGAGTGAGTGGAGGCACCTCCCAGTTGCTCCTGAGTGACCTCCTCATGAGTCACCGTCTTGACCACATTGGGCCCGGTGACAAACATGTAACTGGAACCATCGACCATGAAGACGAAGTCGGTCAGAGCGGGTGAATAAACGGCACCACCGGCACACGGTCCGAGGATTCCGCTCAACTGGGGGATCACTCCCGAGGCGAGGGTATTCCTGAGGAAGATATCGGCGTATCCGCCGAGGCTCGCGACTCCCTCCTGAATCCGCGCACCACCGGAGTCATTGAGTCCGATCATCGGTGCGCCCACCTTGAGTGCCATCTCCATCACCTTGCAGATCTTTGCTGCATTGGTTGCAGAGAGGCTTCCTCCTTCGACGGTAAAGTCCTGGCTGTAGAGGAAGATTCTACGACCATCGACTTCACCCCAGCCTGTTACTACGCCATCTCCGGGGACCTTCCGTTCTGCCATTCCGAAATCGTTACAGCGATGTGTGACGAGCGCGTCCATCTCCTGAAAGGTACCTTCGTCTAGAAGGACTTCGATCCGCTCACGTGCGGTCAACTTACCTGCGCTGTGCTGGCGATCGATACGCGCTTCTCCACCACCGGCGCGGGCAGCTTCAATGCGGCGTCTCGTTTCGATTCGATTCTTTTCCTTCAAGTGCTTCGCTCCTCTTCGGGGTGCGAGGTCTGATCGCCGGTGGTGTACTCCACCAGCTCGATCAGGATGCCTCCGGTGGAGGTCGGGTGAATGAAGTTGATGAGGGTCGAGTGGCTTCCAGGACGTGGTTCAGAGTAGATCAGTTTTGATCCGGCAGATTCGAGCTTCTTCATGGTGGCGGATAGATCCTCGACCCGGTACGCGATGTGATGAAGACCTTCGCCCCGCTTCTCGATGAAGCGAGAAACGGCGCCATCCGACGAGGTCGGTTCCATCAACTCGGTGCGAGTTTCCCCGGTTTCGAGAAAGAGAACCTCTACCTGTTGCGATGGGATCGTCTCGCGATCCCCGATCTTAGCGCCGAGGGCGTCTCTCCAGAGAGGTAGTGCCTGGTCGATCGATCGAACTGCGATTCCGATGTGGTCCAATCTCATCGATTCCATCATTCGCCTCCACTTCGACTGGAGGTGGGGCGCAGAGTGCTGGTCAGGTCGGAGACGATCTTGTCGAGGGTGGTTCCGGGGGGGTAGATCCACTCGAATCCGATCGATCGAAGTTGATCGACATCTTGCTGGGGGATGATGCCGCCCCCGAAGAGAACCACGTCGGTTGCACCTTCTTGCTCCAGTAGTCTCGAGACCTCCTTGAAGTGAGTCTCGTGAGCACCGGAGAGGCTGGAGAGTCCGATCGCCTCGACGTCTTCCTCGATGGCAGCCTTGACGATGTGGGCGGGTGTCGCCCGCAGTCCGGTGTAGATCACCTCCATGCCGGCATCTCTGAGGGCACGAAGAACCAGCCGAATACCACGATCGTGGCCATCGAGACCAGGCTTGGCGAGAAGAACCCGGATCGGTCCACTTCTATCCATGATCTTGAGTCTCCCCGAATACCGTCGCCAACTTGCGCGACACTTCACCCAGTGTGCATCCCGCTTCCATCGCATCGATGAGTACCGGGATCATGTTGTCGGAGCCGGTTGCAGATTTCTCGACTCGCAAGAGCGCTGCGTTTACTGCTGAATTATCACGCTGGAGCCGAAATTTCTCCAGCGATTGTCGGCGCCGCTGTTCGATATCGGGATCGACCTTGAACGGTGCCTCGGGGATCTCTCCCTCTTCCTCGACTCCGACCGGAGTGGCGGCTCCGGAATCTCGTGCGATCTGGGCCTCGTAGGAACTCTGCTCGATGGCGCGGCGGATGGAGCCGTTGGCGATCGATTCGAGCATTCCTCCCCGCTCATCGATCTCGCAGATGATGGCCATCGCTGCGTCTTCGATCTGATCGGTCAGATGTTCGATGAAGGGTGCACCTCCCAGAGGGTCGATGGTGTCGGTGACTGCCGATTCCCTGGCCAGAACCTGTTGGGTTCTGAGGGCCAGGCGAGCCGCCTCCTGGCCAGGTAAGGAAAGTGCCTCGTCCCAGCTGTTGGTGTGGAGCGACTGGGTCCCTCCAAGAATTGCGGAGAGAGCCTGGATCGTCACGCGAACGATGTTGTTGGAAGGTTCCTTCGCTTGTAGCGTCGAGCCGCCAGTCTGGGTGTGAAATCTCAGCTGACAGGCACGGTCATCCTCGATGTGGAATCTCTCCCGACAGATTTTTGCCCACATCCTGCGGGCCGCTCGGAACTTGGCGATCTCCTCGAACAGTTGATTGTGAGCATTGAAGAAGAAGGAGATCCTTCGTCCTACCGAGACCAGGTCTAGACCACGATCACGACAGGCATCGAGGTATGCGATTCCATTGGCGAGCGTGAAGGCCACCTCCTGGATCGCCGTCGAACCCGCCTCTCGAATGTGATACCCGCTGATACTGATGGGGTAGAAGGAGGGGGCTTCTTTGGTGCAATGCTCGATGACATCGACAACCAGTCTCATCGACGGTTCGACCGGGAATCGTTGGGTTCCACGAGCGATATACTCCTTGAGGATATCGTTCTGCAGGGTCCCTCGAATCTGATCGGCGGCCACCCCTCTGCGTTTCGCCAGAGCCAGAAGCAGTGCCAGCAAGAGCGGGGCAGTCGAGTTGATGGTCATCGATATACTGATCGATTCGAGCGGTATGCCTTCGAGCAACTGGTCGAGGTCGTCGACCGTGTTGATCGGCACACCGACTCTTCCCACCTCACCGAAAGCCTCTGGATCGTCAGAATCGAAGCCGATCTGGGTGGGCAGATCGAACGCTACCGAGAGGCCCGTTTGTCCCTGCTCCAGCAGAAAACGAAATCTCTGATTGGTCTCTTCCGGGGTGGAATATCCAGCGTACTGTCGCATCGTCCACAGTCGTCCACGATACATGCTGGGGTGGATGCCACGGGTGAAGGGGAATTCTCCGGGACCTGGCGAATCTTCGTCGTGGCAGTAGAGCGGATCGATCGGGGTTCCACTGGAGGTCTGGAATGCTTCCATGCGCTCCGGATGTTCGGAGACGAAAGGTTCCCAGCATTGCTGGGTCCAGCGTGAAGGTGGTTGATCCTCACCCTTCAATTTCTCGTCCTTCCACCAGTGGCTGGTTACTCAGCCACCTTATTGAACTCTCACATGAGAGATCCGTGCCGATCGTAGCTGGCACATCTCTCGTGGAGCAGGAGTGTCCTTCTCGACGATGAGGGTTCCGTCTGCGGTGATTTCGATCGCCTCACCCTCGCCACTTTGATCGCCGGGGCCATCCCAGCGAATCCGACGACCCAGGGTATCGAGAACTGCAGCCACCTGTAGTCGGCTTCTCTCTCGACCTCCCGTCGATCGGTCCTCTTCCAGCAACCGATCGACATGCAAGAGGATACTTTCCAACACCTCTTCGGGGGAGGGACTGTGACCGAATTCTGACAGGATGGAGGTGGTTTCTTCGGGTATTCCGCGATGCTGCTGGAGTGTATCCACCTCGATTTGGAGGTTGAGGCCGATTCCGAAGAGGATCTCCTGCTGATCGGCGGGGCCGCACAGTTCAGCGATGACCCCTCCCCATTTCCGGCCATCGATGATCAGGTCGTTGGGCCATTTCAGCGCCAGGCAACTCTGGCCTCGACCGAGCAGCCCTGCCACTGCTTCGCGAGCGGCGAGCGCGACCAGCAGATTGTCGAACGGGTCGGCACCGTGCGGTGCCGGGATCGTCAGGGTGCACCAGAGCCCTCCGACCGGGCTGACCCATCGGGTTCCCCGTCGTCCTCGACCTTCGGTTTGTTGCACCGCTCGGATCGCTCGTCGAACCCCCGCTTTCTCAGCGCAAAGGCGGCGTCCCTCTTGCTGGGTGCTGGTCGTCTGTGGGAGAAGTAGCATCTCCCAGGGTCTCGTTGAGTGCACGATTCCTCCTGGTTCAGAGGATACCGTGCGTTTCCCGGCAGTGGACCCCGTGATAGCCTGATTCCATGTCCACCGAACCGAAACTACTGAAACCGCGAGACCTGATGGAGTGCACCGGAATCACCCGGCAATTGCTTCAGAATCTGGTCACCATGCGCCTCATCGAACCGGCTCAGGTGACCGAGACGGGGCGCTACCTCTACGACCAGCAGACGGTCACCGCAGTCAAGGCTTACCTGAGATGGAGGGATCTCGGCTATCCTCAGGCGGAGATTCGCCGGATGTTCCAGCACCGATTCAAGCGCTCCACTGGCGAGTCTGCGTCCTCAGAGGAGGCAGATCGATGAGGGATCGAGGTGTCTGCACCATCCGAGTCCGCTACGAGGAAACGGACCAGGGGGGAATTGCCCATCATTCCCGTCATGTCGTCTGGTTCGAGAGTGCCAGGACCGAGTGGTTACGCCAGTTGGGGTTGCCTTACCAGCAGTTGGAACAGCAGGGGTTCCGCTTTCTCGTCACCGAGGTGTCGGTGGCGTATCACCATCCGGCACTCTACGACGATCTGTTGACGATCGAGACCAGGGCTCTCGAGGTGAAGGGGGCCCGACTATACCTCGGCTATGACATCACTTCTCCTCGAGGAGATTGCGTTTGTCAGGGAACAACCACCCTCGCTTGCATCGATGTGGAATCGGCAAGACCGCGGCGCCTTCCGCCGTTCTTTCAGCAGGGTGTAATTGATCCCGATGTAATTGATCCCGATGTAATTGATCCCGCTGGCTTCTCTAGCGCGGGGAAGGAATAACATGAACTTTCGCCTGTTGATTCACGATGGCACCCCGAGGCAGATGCCTCTGGATGAGGGGACCATCACCCTGGGGCGATCTCGCAGTTGCGGTGTGCAACTGGAAGATCCAATCCTGAGCCGTCAGCACTGCGCTTTGACCATCGATGCCGGCCGCCTCGTGGTGGCTGACCTCGGCAGTTCCAATGGAACCTATGTCGGAGGTGAGCGAGTGGATGTTCGAGATGTGGCAGTGGGTGAAGTGATTGAACTGGGCTCGGTGTGCTTGATCGCTCTCGAGACCACCGGAGACCTTCCTGCGGTGAATTGCGATGGCTTGCGCAATCAGGATCGCATTTCGGAACTGGTGGCGATGGCTGCCGATGAAACCGAGGATTTGCCGCGTGCGGGTGAAGAATTGCATCTTAGCGCCCAGCGATCCTCCCACTTGCTGGCAGAGATCGCAGCGGACCACCTCGTCGATGAACTGGTCACGCTGTTGATACGAAGTCATCCGAGCCGAAGGAATGCCTTTGCCCGCGCACTCGATCGGATGATCGGAGAAAAGTTGTTGGAGAGTTGTGTCGATCGTGAGCAGTTGAAAGAGGCTGCCAGGAAAATTGTCAAGGATGAGATCGCTGCAGCAGACCTGGAAGATCTGGAGGCGAACTGATGGCCCTTCTCGCCAGTTATCTGCTTCTATTCAACACCGCAATCACCGGTATTCCTGATCAGTTCGAGGAGGCGCGGGTCGCCTTGATGGCTGGGTTACAAAAAAGAAACGAATCGGCGATCTGCGACGCCATCGAGACCCTCGGAGCACAGGATCAGCAAAAAAGCGCCGAACTGATGCTCCGCTACGGGCTTCCGCATGAGAGTTTGTTGGTTCACCAGGAATCGCTCCGTCTACTCCGTAAATTTGAATCAGAGGGTGCGAGGGAAGCAGTGCGAACTGTCGTCAGGGGATCCAAAGATGTTTCGCGCCGAATCGATGCGCTGAGAGTGGCGCGAGCGTGGCCCCAGAGCCTGTCACGTCCCGAACTTCTCCACTGTCTTGAGGATCGTTCCTGGCTGGTAGTGGCCCAGGCGGTGCGAGGATTACGCGATCATCGAGCCAAGCAAGTGGTCGATGCACTGATCGAGCGTATGCCCGATGCAAAGGGGCGGTTGCTGGAGGATTTCAATGACGCCTTGGGCGAGTTGACATCTCAGTCGCATGGTCACAGTGCTGCCGCTTGGAGAATCTGGTGGCGCGAAAATAAGTCAACCTGGGAGCCACCCGCCATCTCACCGTCCTCGGGTGCAGATGAAGAAAAGAGTCTCGGAACTGCCGTGCGTCAAGGATTGTACGGCGAGATCGTCAGCGAGCGTGTGGTGTTCCTGCTCGACATTTCTGGAAGTATGCTGGCCGAAACATCGGTGGGTGGGTCACGGATCGAAGTCGCCCGAACGGAATTGTGTCGCGCTCTCGAATCGGGATTGAGCCCCAATAGTCGATTCTCGGTGGTGGCCTTCAGTGAAGGGGTCCTGAGGTTCTCTACCAAGCTGGTCAAGGCACAGGGAGCAAGTCTCAAGAAGTCGATTCGGTTTGTCCAGAAATTGACGGCGGGGGGAGAGACCAACTCCTACGGAGCCCTCGAAGCGGCGTTCGCAGATCGTGAAGTCGATACCATCTATTTGCTCTCGGATGGCAGTCCGACGGTGGGGGATGAGACTTCTACGACGCTGATCCTCGACGCGGTGAGTCGTTGGAATCGCTACCGTGGCACCAGGATCCATTGCTACGGGTTGTTTGCCGGAGAAGCTCCACGCCAGGACGAGGCGAAGGCGAGAGAGTTCTTGCGGCGATTGGCCCGCAGTAACCATGGCAGATACACCGAGATTCGGTGATTTGAGACTCTTTTGAAGCGTGGTTGACGGGCCCCTCCTGAAGCGGTTTCATCGAGATCTGTGCCCATTGCCCTTCACACAGGAGAAGCCCCTTGGTCGAAAATCAGCCCCCGGAGCCTGACGTCGGAGATCTTATCGGGCCTACCGACGATGGGAATGCTGGGCGGTCTCCCAGGCAGAGGGCCAAGGAGATGCAAGAGCAAGCCTTCAGCGAAGTCTCCGGATTCTTGGGCCATGCGGACAAGGCGCTGCTGCTGATCCACAACGGGCATCCCGATGATGAATATGATCTCCATCGTCAGCTCCTTCACCTCACCGAGGAAGGGGCGAAATTTGAAGAACAAGAGGTGAGACTCTTCACCGTCAAATCTCTCGAAGAAGCATCGGCTATACATCCCACTCCGGCTGAATCCAACTTCAAGTTTGTCGTGGTCAGTTGTGGCGTTGCGTCCGTGTCCGATGATGAGTACCGGGCCTATCGGGAGTATTGCGATCGATTGATCTGGATCGTGGATGCGGTGCAGCCAGCACCACCGTCGGGCTTGCGCTTCGACCGTCCCATCGAGGGCAGTCACAATCAGCAGCTGTTCGACAAGATCTTTGAGGAGATCGAAGAAGATGACGAAGGCGACAGTGATTCCCCGGACGACAGACATGCTGAACTTTCTGCGGATTCGATCATCGAATCGAGCCCTTCATCTGCAACAGGCCTGGCCGATGTTTCAGCAGAAGAGTTGAATAGACTGGTCCTTCCCCACGGTGTCGAGTACGCACCGACGGATCTTCAGCCCGATGGGCTCGCTGCGATAAAGGCGTTGCTAGAGGCGCGGATGAATGGGGAGTTGCTGGTCGATGCGCTGAAAAGATGGGTGCTCGACGATCCGGCCTTTCTCGGCTGGGCGGAGTTGAATTCCAGCGATGATCAGGTGGACCTGACGGTCGGAGGGCGCGATCGGGGAGCGGTGTTGAGAAGCCTCGGTGATCCACTCGATGAGGAACAACCACTGCCCACCGGGGTGGGACAGTTTGGCCCGCTGATCGGTCTGCCACATGACGGCTCCTGGCTCGGCTTTCTCGCCAGAGACCCCGATGCTGGACGCCGAGAACTGTTCAAGGTGTTACAAATGCTGCCGCTTCTCGAGCGATTGATCCCTCCGCCGGCGGAGAGTGAATCCCCACAGGTGGAGGATCCCGAGAATCGCTTCAGCCGACTCCTCGCCACCCGTCTACGTGCGGTCGAGCGGGGTGGTCCAGCGCCGGGAGTGTTACTCCTCGAGCATGCCGTGGATTCGAATCGACTGGTGGATAAAGACCTGTTGCGTGGCACCGACTGGATCGAAACCAGTGAGTCGGGTCTCTGGGTGCTGCTCGACCATCCGTCCCTGGGGGCTGCCGAGGCGTTGACCCGGAGACTCGAAGAAGCCCTGCCGGGGATTCGCGGCGGAGGAGTCATCGGGGTCTCAGCGGGAGAAGTGGCGCAGGAATGCATGGAGAGATGTAAGGAACTGCTGCGAAACAGCGATCACCTGCGCATCGTCGATCAGATGAGGTAGCATCCGGGTGCTGGATCGGAGCGATCCGCGGAAAGGTGGCACCTTGTCAGGACGCGAGGATCCCGCAAGGAAGAAGAGATCTGACCGAAGATCACGGCGAGGCACCCGAACGACCTCTTCTTCTTCCTCTGCCAGGACAGCCAACCTCCTCGAAGTCAGTGATGACAGTCAGCGCCGCCTCGATTATTCCGAGATCCTCACCTGTATCTCCGGTTTCGCCTCTTCCCGACCGGGCAAGCAGTACATCCAAGCATTGAATCCTGACCATGACCTGGACCGTGCCAGGATCCAGATGGAGGAGACAGCAGAGGTCTGCCAGCGGCTCGGACAATCCTCCTGGCAACTGGGTCTGGAGGGCCTGGTCGACCTCCCCTCCATCTTGCCCGATTCAGGGGGGACGGTTCTCGATGGGCCGATGCTGAATTCGGTGTGGCAAGTCATCGATCGGTCGAGACGATTGAAGTCTCTTCTGCAGTCCGAGTCCTCTCCACGCTTGAGTGACCGATCGGCATTACTGGTCGATGTTCCGGCGCTGCGGGAACGTCTCGAGAGTTCGATCGATGGCTCCGGAGAAATTCTCGATGAGGCCAGTGAAACCCTGGCTCGCCTTCGATCGGAGTCCTCCGGCTTGGATGGCGAGATTCGCAAGTGGTTTGCCGATCATGCCGAAAAGGCTCCATGGAAGAAGGCGCTCCAGGGGCATGTGGTCACCCCGCGGCATGGTCGTTTCTGCTGGGCGATTCGTACCGAGTGTAAGAATCAGGTTCGTGGTGTGGTCAGGGGTGAATCATCTTCGGGGCAGACACTATTCATCGAACCGGAGCCAGTGATTCGTCTGGGAGATCGAAGTCAGCGAGCTCGTGCGGCAGAGCAGCATGAGATTCAGAGAATCCTCGCCCGGTTGACCCAGGAGGTACGGTCCAAGCGGCCATTGATCCTGCGACTGTGGCACCAGCTGGTGCAGATGGATTCGATCGAGGCGCGGGCCAGGTTTGCGGGAGAACTGGGTTGTGTGATTCCCCAACTGGTCGAGGGGAGGAGCATCGAGTTGCTGGACGCTCGCCACCCCTTGTTGCTCTGGAGAGAGGGGAAGGCGAGACCCGGCACCACCTTTGATCTGCAGTGCGCCAGATCAAATGTGGTGCCGATGACCCTCTCGATGAATCCTGGACGCTATCAGTTGGTGATCACCGGTCCCAACACGGGCGGCAAGACGCTGGTGCTCAAGACGGTTGGCTTGCTCTCTCTGATGGCCGCCTCTGGAATACCTGTGCCCGCTTCTGAGGGCACTAAAATCCCCATCTTTGATTCTGTTCTGGCCGATATCGGCGATGAGCAGAGTCTGGAGCAGGATCTTTCGACCTTCTCCGCTCATGTCACGGTGGTCGCTTCGATCTTGCGTCATTCGACCAGTCGTAGCCTGGTGCTTCTCGATGAGCTGGGATCGGGAACCGACCCACTGGAAGGAGCGCCGCTGGCCGAGGCTGTGCTGGATCGATTGTATGAACGTGGCACCTTTACGCTGGTGACCACTCATCTGGGCAGACTCAAGGAATATGCGTATCGACGGCGCAAGTGTGAAAACGCCTCGATGGAGTTCGATCCGGTCAAACTCGCTCCGACCTATCGTGTGGTGGTGGGGCTACCGGGGAGATCGAATGCACTGGTGATCGCCGAGCGCATCGGGATGCCTGCAGATGTGGTGGCGAGTGCCAGGGAGGGCAGTCGAGAGCAGGATGGAGTGGATCCAGGGGTCGTCGATGCGATGGAGCGGGCGCAGAAGGATCTGGAGAGACGGGCCAAGGAAGCGGAGAAGCATCGAGTAGAGGCTTTGCGTCAGCGACAGGAGGGATCCCGTCGGGAGCAAGAAGCGCAGAAAACTCGAGGGGCGCTGGAGTATCAACTCGAGCGGATCGAGGAGCAGAAGGTGACGACGATGGTGGCGCAGATTCGCAGATCGCTCGATCAACTGGGCGAGTTACCCGGTGACAAGGGCGAGGCGCTGCGGCAAGCGTATCGAACCCTGGATGATGCCCTCGCCGGAACCGACCTGGCACAAAGACGACTCGACACTGCTCGGTCCCTGAGTAAGGGGGATGCCGTGTTCATTCCTCGTTTCCAGCAGGTCTGCGAGGTGCGCAAGATCAACAAGGAGAAACAGAGACTGGTGGTGATCATCAATGGTGTCGCCACCGATGTTTCCTTCGCCGACATTTCCTGGGTGCTTCCACCGCCGGGATTTCAGGTCTGGTGGGACTGTGAAGAGGGACTGTGATTCAGGGCCGTGATTCAGGGCCGTGATTCAGGACCGTGATTCAGGACCGTGATTCAGGACCGTGATTCAGGACCGTGATTCAGGACTGGAATCGCCCGCGAGAGTCGTGCGCTAGTTGAGGAACCAGCCGAGATCGAAGGAGAACTCCTGGATTCGATCTCCTTCTTGCTTCTTCACCGCTTCGGTCCAGGTGATGGAGATGGGGAGCGGCTGACCGAAGATGGGGACATTGATCACCACGCCACCGCCAACTCCTACTCGATAGTCATCGAAAGAGAATGCGGACGTTCCGTCGGAGAGATTTCCGAAATCAGTGAAGACGATTCCGCGCAGAGTATTTTCCATCAGCGGCCAGGTGTATTCGATCGATCCTCGGTGGCGAACCGTACCGCCGATTTCTTGGTCATCTTCTCGTGGGCCTGCTCCACGGTAATCAAATCCACGCAATGACCGCGGTCCGCCGAGATAGTAGCGCTCGAAAACTGGAACCTGGTCGTCAGCCCCGAGCGGTTCTGCCCAGTTGAA
>DUAN01000174.1 GCA_012960845.1 Planctomycetota bacterium
ACCCGCACCTGCTGAGGCACTCCTTCGCCACCCACATCCTC
Organism: Planctomycetota bacterium; assembly: GCA_012960845.1. GTDB lineage: Bacteria > Planctomycetota > UBA8108 > UBA1146 > UBA1146 > QNYK01. The sequence continues at coordinate 42 of DUAN01000174.1, forward strand.
GAGAACAACACCATTCTACGGGAGTTGAAGATTCGCGAGGGCTCCGATTCTGTCCCGGCGGATGCGTTACCTCATCTGCAAAACCTGCTGGGCCATGCCAGCATCCACACCACTGAGATCTATACCCATGTCAATCGCGAGCAACTGAAATCTGTCCACTCTCGCCACCACCCTCGCCCCTGAAATCCCGACCACCAGATCGAGAGAAGAAGGGTCCCGGCCATCGAGCGAGGTGGAGATGGCTGCTCAGGACTTGAGGCAGCGAATCGAGGTGCGACCGACCAGGATGGTGTCTCCAGGTCTGAGAATTGCCCGCTGTACCTGCCTGCCATCGACATGAGTACCGTTGAGGGAGTCCAGGTCGACGATGGCCACCTCACGGGAGTCCCCCTCGATACGGCAGTGAAGCCGACTGGACCGGCAATCGTGGAGGACCAGTTGCGCTTCAGACGCCCTGCCAAGGATCACCTCTTGGCCGGAAAATAACTGGATCCGACGCCCTTGGTCCCGTCCGTCACCCTGTTCCACCACCAGATCCATCAGCACGTCTTGTCGACCGGGAGGCTTGGACTCCAACGGCTCGGCCAAGCCAGACTTCGGTTCTTCGAGAGAGAACTGCAACTCCGTGGCACCTACCCTGAGGATTTCTCCGCCGGAGAGTGCCCTGGAGGTGGTGGAAATGTCGTTGACCGACAAACCGTTTCCTGTGAGATCCTCGACCGACCATTTGCCCTCGTGGTAACGGAGCCCTGCATGGCGACCGAGAGCCTGGGGATCGGGAAGAGATAAGTTCACATCGGTAGATGAACCGATGACGATCGGCTGCCCATCGAGTCGGAAGATTCCTCCTCTGAGTTCTCCCCCGAGAACCCGGATATAGGCTTTGCCGGATGCCGAGGAGCCACGCGGTGGACAGGATGGATGGGCCAAGAAAGTTGCTCCTCCCGGAGCACAATCGCCCCGAGAAGGATATCCTGCTCGCGCGAATCGGACCAACTCGCTAGTTGAAGCAGTCGAGCCCATCCGGGGTCGGATCGACTCCAGGATCGGGAAATGGCGCAGCGGGTGGAGATCCTCCGATGTAGAGGAAGTTCAGCAGCTGAATGGCATCGCCAAGATCGATCATTCCATTGTCATTGACATCGAGGGCCTTGGGGCAGAGAGGGATCGGGCAATCGGGGCAGGCATTGGTCATGAAGACCAGATTATTGATGGCATCGGCCAGGTCGAGGCGGAGATTACCGTCGGCGTCACCGCGCAGGAATATCCCGTCCACCACCACGTCGATGGTCAGATCCACGGTCAGGGGCTCCACCGATTGGTTCTCGATCACAAATACATTGCTGATCGGAGGAGTTCCCAGGTCATTCTCGAAGTGCAGTTCAGTTTGCGAGGAACTGGTCAATGAGGAACTCACATCGAAGTAGATCCTGGCATATTCCAGCTCGATTCCGGTGGCTGGGATCACCTGCCCATCGTATGGGGGCAGGATATCCATCAGAACACCCAGAACCACGAACCCGATGGTGTTGTCGATCACACCCTCGATGAACTCGGCTCCTGCGACCTGAGTGATGGTGCCCTCTATGGTGGAGGACGCACACTGGAGAATCGTCGGATCGAAAGCCAATACACTGGAGAAGCCCTGCAGAGCATCGACGTTGTAACCTCGCAGGCTCACCTCGAAATCAATCTCTCCGGCGGACACTTGACCCGACGAAGATGTGGCCAGTAGCACATTCTGGGAGAGCACCGAGAGACTGCCGTCGATTCGCTCGGGATTCACTCCGATCCCGTCCACCAGCACCAGATTGTCGAGGGCGGGTTCTCCGACCCCATCGCTGAAGGCGATCGGCTCGATGTTGCTCGGCACCAACCAGCTGGCTGCATCGATCACAAGGGTGGCGAGCAGCAGGTGGTCGGGAGAGGGCAACGATTGATCAAAGGGGGCAGCGTCATCGAAGATGGCGACCAGGGTGGCCTCCCCTTCCAATAGATCGACGCTGGAATCGAGGAATTCGACCGTGACCGCCTCGATCACGCTTCCATCGAAATTCAACTCCTGCAGAAAGATCCGGTCTGGATCGACGGCGATTCCGACCTGGACACCACTCACCGCTTCGACTGCGGTCAGGGTAATGGCGACCTCTGCGGCCGCCTGTCCCGGGTAGACCACCACATCTCCCATTTCGAGAATCGGTGCCTGAGCGGAAGCCGAACGTGCAGATAGGATCACGAAAAGGATCCACAGTGCGACGCCGATACGTCCTGGATGATTGGCAGTTGCCATTGAGTTCACCTCGCTCTGTTTGCGCGTCCTCGGATCGAAGAATCGAATACGAGGTCGAGAAAACCGAGATCCCTAGGGCCGGACTAAGGGGGGTTCCGACTGATCCATGGATCTCAAACTACTCTCGATTGTAGTCATCTAAGTCAGGAAACTAAGGTTGAAAACAAGATTGACAGGCACGAAGGTTGCCCTGTTACTCAAACGATTCGGTGTGAGTCTTCACCGCCAGCGGTCGGAATAAATTACCGAACCAGGTGACTGATATTGACCAAGGAATGAAGGTTTTTGCTGAACAGATGACTGCCAGGATCTGTGGTTGGAAACACTTCAGGGCCATGGGTGCAGAGCAAATATGGGTGGAGAGCAAATATGAGTGGAGAGCAAAAAAAAAGGGGGGAGAACAGTGACCTCCTGGTTCCTGAAGAACCACGGTAAGGCGCACCCCTCTCCCCCTCACAGCTTTCATACCGGGGGGGTAAAGCGGAAAACTGATGCCAACTAGCCCGCCCGACGTTGACGATCAGCCGCTCGATGGCCCCAACAGACCCGACCTGAAAGACTGCGTGTTCAAATCCAAATTCCCTGCACAACCTGCGAATCGTTGCGTTGGCTGACCACTGCTCCTCGACGGAGCGGGCCACCAGCGGCCAGATCAAAAAGGGGGATGCCATGAGTCCCGGGCTCAGCCCGCCACAAATGCCGGGGCTCAACGGTCATCCCCCCCGGTTGTTTCTGCTCTGTCGGATCGTCTCCACCACTCACTCTGAGTTCTGTCACTCTGAGTTCTGTCACACTGAGTTCTTCACTCTGAGGCGTGGGCCCACCCCGAGGGGCGAGCCAAGATCCGCTGCTCCACTCAGTAGTGAGCAAGGCTCGGGCCAATCACCTCGAAAACTACGTAACTTGTTACAGGGAAATGATCTATAGGATTAATTGTGGATTAGACCAGAATCGGCCGCTGCTCAAATGCGAACGCTATTTCTCATAACTCTATACGATGTAATCCGTTAGACCCGATGCTACAGGATCACGCACTTTGCTTCATTACGACTCACTCAACCGCTTCCCCCGCCGGCAAAATCTGGTACTTGCTCATCAATCGGTAGAGCCTGTTGCGGTCGATGGAGAGCAGGGTCGCAGCGCGACTCTTGACTCCATGGGTATGGACCAACGCCTGACGAATATGCTCGGCGACCACTTCATCATAGGTGGGGAACTCACCTCTGCTGGAGTTCCTGAACTGCCCACCTGCGGCCATCGAGTCCCCGACCGTACGGATGGGATCCTTGAATCCGGCCAATCCCGCCTCTAATCCGGCACCCTGCTCGCGAATCTCTTCGGGAAGGTCTTCCGGCTCGATCAATTCTCCTTCACCGAGGGCAAAGGAGCGCTCAATACAATTGTTCAGTTCCCTGACATTTCCGGGCCAGGAGTAACTCTTCAGAAGCTTGAGCGCACCTGGAGTCAGTTTCCGTGGCTCCCCATTCCAGTTGTAATTTCTCGCCACCTCTCTGGAGAAATGATTCGCCAGATCTTCGATCTCCGATTCTCTATCACGCAGGGGAGGTACCATGATGTTGACCACATGAATTCGGTAGAAAAGGTCTGCTCTGAATTTTCCTTCTCGCACCAATTCCTGGATGGGTCGATTGGTCGCGGCGATCACACGAGCATGAACCTTCAGCGCCTTCGTCGATCCTACCGGAGTGACCTCTTTCTCCTGCAACGCTCGCAGAAGTTTCACCTGAAGATCCAGATCGAGTTCTGTGATCTCATCGAGAAACAGGGTCCCTCGCTTCGCAGCGATGAAGACTCCGTCTTGGTCGGATGAAGAGCCTGTAAATGCTCCCTTCTTGTGACCAAACAACTGACTCTCCAGAAGTGTTCGAGAAAGAGCTCCACAGTTGACTGCCAGGTAGGGATGGTCTTTTTCGGTGAAGTTTGGCATCTCCAGTTTCATTCTCCGATTCCGCTGACGATGCAACTCGTGAGCCACCAGTTCCTTGCCGGTGCCAGGCTCTCCTTGAATCAGCACGGGTGACGGGATCTTGGCCGCTTGCTTGACGGTTTCGAACACCTTCACCATCTGCGGGTCGCTCTGGATGATCTTGGAAGTAGGGACGCTAGGATTGGCCATATCGAGCATTTCATGTCGAATCACCAGAGCACGGAGGATCTGCTCCCTGAGCACCTCATCCCCCTTGATCTTGTCGACGATGGCCCTGATCCCCTTTCGAATCAGTCTTTCCCGGTGATCCTCCAGCACGCTGGAGAGGATGATGAACTGGATCGATCGATCGATTTCATTGACCACGTCATGGAGCTGGTCCCCTTGAAGGTAGGGCATATCCATGTCACTGATGATCAGATCAAACGTCTCATTCTGCAAGCGCTCTCTCACCTGTCTCGGATCGTGCTCAGTTTCTACTTCGTAGTTTCCCCAGCTAGAGATCTTGGATTTGTAGATAAAAAGAAGATCCTGATCATCATCTACCAGCAGGATTTTACTGTTTTCTACCGTTCTCTCGCTCATGAAGATTCCCCTTCTCTGCGGGTGATGACCCAACCCACTCCTTCAGTCTTGAATTTAAAGCACCCCTCGAAGAAACCTGCTTGAACTGGAGGAAGATTGATCGACTCCAATCCCTCCACGCGGACTTGAACCACATTTTTTTTGCATGAAATCTTCAGTGCTGATTCTGGTGGCAACTGAGGACGAGCAAACTCAAGGGAGATGACGATTGCGGCAATCCACAGGTCCCCGGTCGGCACCTCTCCATCGATCTCCAGAACAATTTTTGCTGCTCGAAATCTCGAGAGATAAGCCTGCCAGATCGAATCGAACTCCATGCCATGGAGGGAGACGATGGAATCCAGCAGTGCGGCGGATCGCTGGATCCCCTTCAATCCCAGTTCGTGACAGCGTTCGATCATTGCGGTATCCGCCGACAGCATTGCCATCTGACGGATTTCCTCGCTGTTTTGAACCACCGAGTAGTGGTTCTTCAACTGGTGAAGGAATCGAGGCAACAGCAGCATCATCAACTGGGAGACCAACTCTTCCCGAGAGATCGATTGCTGCGCATCGGACCTGTTGGTTTGCATCTGCAACAGCAGCATCGCCCCGGACTGGCGGTTTTCCTCGATCCAGCAAACTTTGAGGCTCTGATCGTCAGACAACCACCAGCTGCGGTCCGCCTTCTGGTCGGGCCCCTGGCCCCAGTCCTGGTCGAGAACCTCGGCCAGGATCGGCTCGGTGGTACAGAGTTCCAGCGCCTCCTGAAAGCCATCGGAGGCTGCCAGGCGATTTCTGGAGTCGAGCTCCCACAACGCCCAGTGCTGGGCATCGGAGGAAGATGGGGACCGGGGGAACAATTTGAGCAATTTGGGCGACCCTCTCCGACGATCAAAACTCTCTGACTGGAGAAAGATGGCCATTTTATTGCCAACTCTCCTCTACTGCTACAAAACGCAGCAAAGAAGGGTCCAGTTCCCGATGTCGTCGGAGATGGCACCAAAAGGAGGCGGGAGACCGGGGATCACCACACCACGGTTACCCGGTCACCCGCCAGGGATGGTTAGTAAGGAGGAGAATGGGCGATATCCCCATGATCTCCAGATCAGCGAGAAAGTTCAGGCAGCCGGCCTTTTCCTCTTCCAGCACACCAAACAACGACACTCCGGCTGCCTGATTTCAAATTCTCGTCTGCGGGGGCATGCCCCCTGGTGGCCAGGCGGGAGATCCGCCTACCAAGGTAGAATGCCATCTCAATTGAAATTGTGCCAACTCGACAGAGAACCTCGTCAGGGCCCGGATGAGCAGATATCCTCCGATTCTTGGCGGTATCGTGCGGATTCCCCGACCCGATCCCCCCTCCAGAGGAGTGCTCATGTGTGGCTTCTACGGTTCGATCGGATCCAATCCAACCGTCTGTCACGAGGTCTACGAGGCCCTCGTGTGCCTTCAGCATCGAGGACAGGACTCGGCCGGAATCGTCAGTTATGACGATCGGTTTCATCTCAAGAAGGGTAATGGACTGGTTCGCGACATCTTTCGTGCCAAGAACATCGAACGACTGACCGGCACATGGAGTATCGGCCAGGTTCGCTACCCCACCTTTGGCGGATCCAGTAACGAAGACGCCCAACCGTTTCAAGTTCATTATCCCTATGGAATCGCCATGGCACACAATGGCAATGTCACCAATGCCGTAGAGTTGACCGATTGGTTGAAAAGTGAAAAGCGCACCATTCTCAACTCCAGTTGTGATGTGGAATTGATTCTCGCCACCTTTGCGGCCGAACTGGGAGCGCTCGGTGGCGTCGACCCCGATCCTGAAACTACATTCGAAGCGATCGAGAATGTTTTGAGGCGAGTCAAGGGAGCCTATTCGGTGATCAGCCTGGTGGCGCGCTTGGGAATGGTCGCCTTCAGAGACCCTCATGGAATCCGACCACTTCTGATGGGTAGTAGAATCGCAAAGGATGGCAGCGAGAGCTGGGCTTGTGCTTCCGAGAACATTGCGCTGGAGATTCTCGGCTATGGCAACATTAAGAACATTGGCCCTGGTGAAGCCGTGATCTTCCGCCCGGACCACCCTCCTCTACGACGGACGTTATTCGCCCATGAGCACAATCCATGCATCTTTGAACATGTCTACTTCGCTCGCCCGGATAGCATCATCGACGATGTCAGCGTCTACCAGGCGCGAAGAAATTTCGGAATCCAACTGGCCAAGAAGTGGCGCCAGAGCGGGCTGAGCGCGGATGTCGTGATTCCAGTACCAGACAGTTCTTGTACCTCAGCCAGCACGATGGCGAGAGAACTGGGCATCGAATACCGGGAAGGACTGGTCAAGAACCGATACATCGGCAGGACCTTCATCATGCCGGGTCAGAGTGAGCGAACTTCCAGTGTTCGCCGCAAGTTGAACGCCATCCAGAGCGAATTTGCGGGCAAGGATGTTCTGCTGGTCGACGACAGTATCGTGCGAGGAAACACTTCGAAGCAGATCGTCGAACTGGCCAGGGCGGCTGGAGCCAAGAAGGTCTATTTCGCTTCCTGCTCTCCCCCGGTCAATCACACCTGCGTATACGGTGTCGACATGTCAACTCGAGCGGAACTGATCGCAAGAGATCGTAATCACGACGAGATCGCAAAGAAGCTGGGTGCCGACGCTGTGATCTATCAAGAAATCAGTGACCTGCGCCTGTCGATCAAGAACTCCGGGTCAAACCTGCATTACTGTGCCGCTTGCTTCGACGGTCAGTACCCGACAGAAGATGTCACTTCAGAGACGCTCTCCGAGATCGAACAGGCCAGACTTCAGCATCAGGAACTTCAGAGTTCTATCGAAGAAGACACGGTCGGCGAACCTGGATAGAATCCAAACATGGGGGATCTGTATCCGATCCAGTCATCCGCATTCTTATCTGAACCGGATCAAGACGCTGAAGATCGACGATCCCCTGCCTCGGAGGTCCATTGCTTGCGTCGATCGGTCTAGCCCTGACTCCTACCCTGCTGTGCGCCATGTTCGGGATGGTCGTGCTACTGATTCTCGATGCTGCGCCGGGACTGGTTCGAAATCGTGGCATCATCGGCCTGTTCCTGGCTGCCATCATCGGTAGTTTTGCGCTGCTCTGTTCCATCCTTCTGTACCTGAAAATTCCGTTCCTGGTAACGCTGGCCCTGGGCGGATCGGCGCTGCTATTCCTGCTCCCGGCGACCTTTCGGATCGCAGCCCGGGATGGCCAGAAACACCTCGATATGAGCCCTTTGCTGTGGCGCTGGCGATCCGCCGCTGGATCCGGCTCCCCCGAACAGATGCGAACCCGCCTCGCTGAGGTCCAGCGACAGTTGCAATCGATGCCAATGGATCCGATCCTGCAACTCAAGGCGCTGGAACTGGCGCTCGCCGCCAAGGAGGACTCGATGGCGCTCTACCACGCCCATCTGCTCGACGAGATCCTGTCCCCCGGCGAAGCCCATGCTCATGTCCTCTGGACCATCGCTCGGATCATCTCGGTGCAGCAGAAGAGGCCGGAGGACGCCCTCAGCGTGCTTCGAAGATTCGAGGAACTGTACCCCGCTCAAGCGGGAAAGATGAGCGAGCCTCGCTGGCCCAGCGAGAGCCATTCTCCGCGGCAAGAGGACTGAACCCCGAGCCCTGCAGACATTCATCCGTCATCTTCATGAACAAGATTCAGCGCCACTCCAGCCGCTTCGCTGCTGAGCTGCTGCGCTGCTCGGTTCCAGGATCAAATCTGCGGTCGCTATATACCGGGTGCGTTGACCGCGTGCTCGATGCGCGCCTCCGTCAGAAACCCGACCACCTGATGGGCGGATTGGGTTCCAACATTATCCTGTGCTTCGACCGTCGAGGCCCCCAGGTGCGGAGTGCAAATAATCTTCGGGTGAGTACGGAACGGATGATCAGCCACCGGAGGCTCCTCGGCGAAGACGTCGAGGGCTGCGCCAGCCACCTTGCCACTCTCCAGTCCAGCGAGCAGAGATGCCTCATCGATCACCGGTCCACGGCTGACGTTCACGATCCTCACGCCATCCTTGCAGCGACCGAAGAACTGATGATTGACCATGCCAAGAGTGGAATCGTTGAGTGGAGGATGGAGCGATATGAAGTCCGCTCGAATCAGCGCATCATCGAGTTCCACCAGTTCTGCACCGCAAGCACTGGCATCGGCGGCACTGACAAAGGGATCACAGCCGATCACCGACATACCAAGGGCACTCGCCTTGCGGCAAACCCTCTGGCCGATCTTTCCCAGACCGAGCACCACCAGGGTTTTACCCTCGAGTTCGATTCCGACCAGAGCCTTGCGACCCCATTCACCATTGGCCATGCCCCCATGACCCTGGGGGATGTTTCTGGCCATCGCAAACATCAGGCCCAGTGCATGTTCCGCAGCGGCATTAGAATTTGCAGAGGGCGTATTCATCACCAGAACTCCACGATTCGCTGCGGCATCGCAATCGATATTGTCGACACCCGCACCCGCACGGCAGATGCACTTCAACTGCTTGGCTTGATCGAGTATCTCGGCGGTGATCTTGCTGCCAGAGCGCAGAATCCAGCCAGAAATACTACCGAGATGAGCTTCAATCTGGTCGGCTCCCTCGACTACTTCGAGGCCAGCTCTCTCGAGAATCGCTCGAGTCTCCGCAGGGAGCGGATCAGAGATCAATACCTTCTGGATGGGGTCGGTCATTGCTAGATGTCCTTTCGGAGGGGCACATCGAGTAGTTATGTCGTTTCAGGATCAGTCTTCAAATTTTCCCAGGCAAAGACAGGCATCGTGCCCACCAAATCCAAATGAGTTCGAGATAGCCACCCGGATCGGCGCCTCCCTCGGTTCATTCGGAACTGAATCCAGATCACACTCTGGATCCGGGTCCACCTGGTTGATGGTCGCAGGTACCACTCCTTCGCGGATTCCCACTGCAATCGCCGCAAGTTCCACCGCTCCAGAAGCCCCGAGCAAGTGCCCCACTTGAGATTTGGTCGAACTCACCATCAGGTGATCGGCGTGTTCGCCAAACAACTCGCGAATGGCGCGCATCTCCATCTTGTCATTGAGTGGAGTCGAGGTCCCATGAGCGTTGATATAATCCACCTGCTCGATATTAACTCCTGCATGATCCAGAGCACTGCGCATCGCCGCGACGGCCATCGGCGCATCCGGATCGGGAGCGGTGATGTGATGGGCATCATCGGTCGAACCGAATCCGAGGACCTCACAGTAGATCTGGGCACCTCTCTTGCGAGCATGCTCGAGTTCCTCGAATACGAAGATCGCACCGCCCTCACCCATGACGAAGCCATCTCGGCTCGCCTGGAAGGGCCTCATCGCAGTGGTGTAATCATCGTTTCGTGAGGACATCGCCTTGAGCGAGCAGAAACCACCGACCCCGAGGGTCGTGATGGCAGCCTCACTGCCGCCGGCCAGCACGGCATCGCAGCGCCCCGATCGGATCGTACCCAGTGCCACTCCCAGAGCATGTTGACTGGATGCGCAGGCGGAGACGGTGGCGAAGTTCGATCCTTTGAGACCATGCTGGATGGCGATGTGCCCTGAAGCGGCGTTCATCATCATCTTCGGGACAAAGTAGGGCGAGATGCGACTCGGCCCGCGCTCGAGGAATTTTTTGTGCTGGAGTTCAATCTCACCGAGCCCACCAATTCCGGAACCGGTGATGACTCCGTAGCGAATCGGATCGCTGGAGGGATCGAGTCCGCTATCCTCCATCGCCTCGCCTGCAGCGACCAGAGCGAACTGCGCGAAACGATCGAGCAAGCGAAGGGTCTTTCGACTCACCCGGGTTTCGGGGTCGAAATCCTTGACCTCCATGGCAAAGCGAGTACGGAACTCGGATGCGTCGAAACGCGTGATGGGGCCGACCCCATTACGCCCTTCCAGGATACCATTCCAGAAGGCGGCGAGATCATTTCCGATCGGAGATACGACTCCGATTCCTGTGATCACGACCCTGATCCTGCTCATTTATGAAGACCCTCCGGGAAGGTGCCTACTCCTTGACTGGAGTGCTGGCCTCGATGTAAGCAATGGCATCCCCGACCGTCTTCAACTTCTCTGCATCTTCATCGGGAATCTTGATACCGAAGTTGTCCTCCAGGTGCATCAGAAGCTCAACGATGTCGAGGCTATCCGCACCCAGATCAGTTTGAAGAATCGCCTCTGCCTTGACCTTATCCCGGGCTACATCGAGTTTCTCTGCGATGATGTCCATGACCTGATCTCCGACACTCTTGGCAGATTCTGGTGGTGCGGAGTCGTTCGTCCCCTTCTCGAGACGGTTCGTCCCCTGTTCGTGCGGTGCTTCCGCCGAGGGTTCTTCTGCTGGATTCATCGAGTTCCTCCTTTTTGACGGGCCGACCACATGCAGTGCTCGGGGTGGTTTCCTGATTTTGTTAGAGCCTGGCTCCGCGCCAATCTACGGCGATGGAGACAGTCCCGGTAATCGTCACGATTTTAGGCTCCTACGCCCAATCGTCCAGCATAGTTTGAAAACAGTGGCTTAACAGGCGAGGCCTCCATCGACCCTCAGCACCTCTCCCGTGATATAGGAAGCATCATCGCTGGCCAGGAACATCACCGCAGAAGCCACTTCCTGGGCACTCCCTGCCCGTCCTGCCGGAATCCTGCTGGCGATCGCCTCGCGAGCTTTCTCTGGCAGATCTGCGGACATATCCGTTTCAATCATTCCCGGGGCCACCGCATTGACCGTGATATTCCTGCTGGCGACCTCCTGGGCGAGTGATTTGACCAGCCCGATCAGCCCCGCCTTGCTCGCAGCGTAGTTTCCTTGACCCGGGTTTCCGGTCAAACCGATGACGCTGGTCACACCGATTATCCGTCCTCCACGATTGCGAATCATCGGACGGATCGCCTCTCTCACGCAAAGGAATGCGCCGCGTAGATTGGTGCCCAGCACATCGTCCCAGTCTTCATCTTTGAGCGCCATGACCAGCTTGTCTCGAGTGATCCCCGCATTGGCCACAAGGATGTCGAGTCCACCCAGTCTTTCCAGCGCCTCTGAAAAAAACTTTTTAACGCTTTCCCCACTGGCGACATCGAGTTCCAGCCCCTGCACATCACCGTCCAGTTCAGCGGCAATCGCCTGCGCTGTTGTGGCGTCCCGGCCGGTCAGGATGACTTTCGCTCCAGCCGCAGCAAATCCGGTGGCGATGGCCTTTCCGATCCCCCGCGTTCCGCCAGTCACGATCACCTTACGGTCAGTAAATTTCATCATGAGACGGTTCCCTCCAGGATTTCTTCGATGCTCTCTCGACCGAGAACGGAACGAGTGGTCACCTTGCGATCGACTTGCTTCACCAGGCCAGCAATCACTCGCCCCGGCCCCGGCTCGATCACCTCTTCGAGACCCTCCGCCACCAGTGCCGAGATGGTAGGCTCCCACAGCACCGAAGACTCGACCTGTTTCAGCAAACACTCGCGAATCTGCTCGGGATCGGTCACCGGCACAGCCAGCACATTGGGGTAGAAAGCCATCTTTGGTGCAGAGATCGGCAACCGGTCGAGTACCGGAGCCAGTTCCTCGGTCGCCGGAGCCATCAGAGGAGAGTGATACGCCCCTGCCACCTCCAGATCGACGGTGCGCCTGGCTCCCAGTTCCCGCGCCGCCTCCGAAGCCCTGGCCACTGCAGCTCTCTCACCACTGATGACGAACTGGGTGGAACTGTTGAAATTGGCCACAGCGACGATTCCTGCAGATTTGCCACTCTCGACCGCTTCCCTCACTGCTGACAATTCCAGGCCCAGGATGGTCGTCATCGTCCCCTCGACCTGATCACAGGCGCGCTGCATCGCCTGTCCCCTCGCCACCACCACCTCGAGTGCATCCTCGAAGCGCAGCGACCCGGCAAAAACCAGCGAACTGTACTCGCCAAGGGAAAGACCCGCCGTCGCGTTGGCTCGCATCCGCGAGCGGCCCGCCGATTGTTCCAGCACCCTCAACACTGCCATCGATGCGGTGAAGATGGCTGGTTGGCTGATCTCGGTCCGGTTGAGGCGTGATTGCGGACCTTCGATGCAGATGGAGAGTAAATCCTCTCCGATCTTTGAACTCGCGATGTCAAAGACGGTTCGGGCGACTGGATGAGCCTCGACCAGATCCGCAGCCATTCCGACGAACTGGCTGCCCTGTCCTGGAAAGAGCCAAGCACGGTGTGGTGATGGTTGTTCGATAGGATCTGTCATGCTGGCTCCCATCTCGGTCGCCTGGAGACTAGTGGCTGGTGGGCGACTCTGTCTGACTGATGCGACTCGGATCCACAGATGAAGGATCCACAGTAGACGGATCCAGATGCTGCATCTCGCGCTCAATCGACTCAATCAACTCCTGCTGGACCCCGGTCGCGATCATTCGAACGGTCCAGTCGAGGGCGTTGGCGACCGCCTTCCGATCACTACGTCCGTGACCGATGGTACAGACCCCCCGCGGCCCCAGCAGTGGAGCGCCGCCATACTCGGAGTAGTCGAATCGACTGCGGATTTTCTGCAATCCACTCCTGAGCAATGCCTTGAGCGGTGCAACATCGCTACCTTGCTCCGCCAGTCCATCCCCCAGTTCAGTGGCCAGGGTCTTGAAGAGAGATTCTGAAAAGCCTTCTGCAGTCTTGAGAACGACATTCCCGACGAATCCGTCGCATACCACCACATCCACGTCGGCATTGAAGATGTCACCCCCCTCGACGTTTCCTGCGAAATCGAGGCCACTCGCTTCGAGCAGCTGGTAGGTCTCCTTGGCCAGGGTATGACCCTTGTCTCGCTCGGACCCGACATTGAGCAGGCCCACCCTCGGAGACTCGACCGAGTATGCGCATCTCAGCATGGCATCGGCCATGATGGCATTCTGTAGCAGGTGCAATGGACGGCATTCGACATTGGCTCCGCCGTCACACAACATCACCGGAGTTTCGCCTCGAGGCAGGGGTAAAGCGATGGCCGGGCGACGCACGCCCTTGAGCATTTTCAGGTGCACGGTACAAGCAGCCACCATGGCTCCGGTGTTGCCGGCGCTGAAGATTCCATCGACCCGATCTTCCTTCTGAAGTTTGACCATGAGGGAGAGGGAGGAGTTGGGCTTGTTTCGTAGCGCCTCGACCGGCGATTCGCTCATCTCAACCCACTCATCGGTTTGGCAGATCTCGATTCGTGACGGGTCATGATCGAGTTGGGATAATTCCGCCTCGATCTGATCGGTCGGGCCCACCAGAACGATGGACAGTTCGGGATGATTCGACATTGCTTCCACTGCCCCAGCAACCGGAACATCGGGCACACTGTCCCCACCCATGGCATCAACGGCTATGCGAGGCATATCACTTCTTCTCTGAATGGAATTAGAAGTCCTCGACCGCCAGCAGGGTACGACCGCGATAGGTGCCGCAGTTCTCGCAGATGCTGTGGGGCAAGGTGAGGGAATTGCAGCGTGTACACTTGCTGTAGCGGATCGGACCCAGGGCGTCATGTGCACGCCGCTTGAGTTTGCGCGCCTGGTTTGTTTTTCGCTGTGGTACTGCCATGTCTGCTGCTCCATCGTCTCTGTAAGTCGTTTTCGGATCGACAATCGCGTCCGACAACCTGATTCACGAGTCGAGTCTCTGACCCTTGGGAGAGATCCAGCCGGGTCAAGCCTCAGGCGCTGATGTTAGGAGTGTTGGGGAAATCGGTCAAGGAGAACCGATGCCCCTCAGGAGTCTTTTCCCGCCAGGGAATCCTCCAGCGATCTCGACATCTGATCGATCGCCTCAGGCAGCCGATCGACCGCTTTGCCCCCAGCCTGGGCCATATCGGGCCGACCACCGCCACCACCACCGAGAATCCCGGCTCCCATCTTGGCCACCTGGCCGGCATGGACCGTCCCCGAGGGGAGGGATTCCGAGGTCCCGACGATGAACCGAATCTCGTCATTTCCCGAGGAAACCAGGATGAAGGCCCGATCCCCACCCCTGCGTTTCAGGGCATCGGCGACCTGCAGCAACTGCTCCTGAGGAGCGTCCTGCCAGGTGGCGATCACCACCTCTGCCGATCCGGCACTGCGTGTCTCGCCGTGGCCCGCATCGAGCTCGGAGAGCAGGCTTCTCGATGGAGCGCTTCCCTTGCCATCCTTCAGTGAACGATTCTCCCGTACCAGTGTTCCGATCCGATCGTGCAGATCCTCTCGCGGTACTCGCAACAAGGAGGAAAGTTGATGGATCAGGTCCTCGTCGGCTCGAGTCCGGCTGGCTCCGCCGACTCCGGTCAGAGCCTCGACCCGGCGCACACCGGATGAAACGCTGCCTTCGTGTACGATGACCATCGGTCCGATCTCTCCGGTTCTCTGACAGTGAATTCCACCGCACAACTCGAGCGAAAAGTCTGGCACTTCGACCAGGCGAACCCGATCTCCATACTTCTCTCCGAAGAGAGCCATCGCGCCGCGAGATTTGGCCTCTTCGATGGGAATCCCATCATAAATCTTCAGTTCCACATCTCGCAGTACCCACTCCTGGACCAGCTGCTCCACCTCGGCGAGTTGTTCTGGTTGGATCTTCTCGTAGTGACTGATATCGAAGCGAAGGCGATCGGGAGAGACCAGCGATCCTTTTTGTTGGACATGATCTCCGACCACCTGGCGAAGAGCGGCATGGAGTAAATGTGTCGCAGTATGATTGCGAATCACATGCTGCCTGCGATCGCTGTCGACATTGCAATGCACCGTCGATCCCGGCTGCACCTCTGACGGCTCGCCAGCGACGACTCGGACCAGGTGGAGAAAGGTCCCTTCGGCGTTCTTCTGGCAGTCGAGCACCTCCAGCTGAAAGCCCTGGCCCTCGATGGTACCCGTATCTGCGACCTGACCACCGGACTCGGCGTAGAAGGGGCTTCGATCCAGCACCAGAAGCTGCTGATCATCGGAAGAGAAGAAGTGACTGACGGTCGCTTCCGCCC
>DUAN01000175.1:0-6355 GCA_012960845.1 Planctomycetota bacterium
TCGACGCCCTTCTCGAGCCAATACGTCACCGCAGCCAAGTCGCCGGCGATGATCGCTCGATCAATGCTGGCGAGTCCGACCGTCTCCATCTCCTGCATCTGGTCCAGCCATCGTTTATTGATTGTTGACAGGGCAAGAGTGAACGATCGACTCCTACATCTTCACAGTAGTGATCCCGCTTGACCTCACAAGTTCCAGGCTAGGAAGCACCGACGATTACACTACCAATGCGGTTATCACGTTCGGTATAGCCCGTTGTAGTCTGTCATTGACGTTCAGAGTTCACGCTGAGATGGGATGGAGCGATTTGCCGTCGTTCTAATCAGAAGACGATAAGGGCTACAGCAGTCCCGCTTCCAATAGCTCTTCCAGGTTTCTATAGAGTGTTCATTTGATTTTGTTGCTTTTTGATCGGTTACATTTTTCGCAGAGCAGTTGAATATTTCTTTCTGTATTGGACCCCCCTTTTGAAAAGGGGACTATATGGTCATATTCAAGTAACGCATTCGATCCGCATTCAACACATCTTCCATCGTCTCTTCGCCAAACAGCTTGTTTTGTTTTTGAGGATATGGATCTACTACGCTGGACTCGCTCCGGATCTTTGTCCGAAGTCTTATTGAAGAATGCATCGAACTTTTCGTCAGATGCTTTGTTGACGATCTTTCTGTTGCATCTGGCACAAATTGTTTTCTTGAAGAACGAACCAGGAAGTTTAACCTTGTATCTTTTTGCTTTGCCACGGAAGAGCGTTTCGCAAATATCGCACGGAACCAATAACCAATCAAAAACCATCAAGATGCCTATCTGTGAAATGAGCCTCTATGAGTCTAGGCCGTCCGGTTCCAGTGAGATAGGGGGGCCATTATGGATTGTCACAGTATACTCAAATTTGGCATGCAGCGAACTTGACGTCGTTCTAACTGTTCTATTCAGATGGTGATAGACAGGTCAGAGTAGTAGCCTCTGTTCCCCTACGGAATTTTGATCCTTGATGGCAACCATCCCAGTATTAATAATCCAGATGAAGGTTGCTCCTCATGTGTTACGCATTCGCAATTGTGGAGTGAGCGAGCAATCCAATTGAGCTACGATTGTGTGGTGTTGAGTGAAGCGTGATACAATTCACTACCAAAGAAAGGAGGGCGTAAATGAATATTGCTAAGTTCGGATCGTTGATTTGTGCTGCTGTTGGGGGATTTGGTATTTGGAAGTTCATGCCCGGTGCAGAAGACGGCTTAGCTCGAATCGTTTTCGAGTTCCCGTTCGTCGGTTCTTTGTATATGTGTGGAGTCGGTATTTTCATGTACGGAGTTTCTGATCAATTGGGGAAGCTAAAGAGCGACTAGCCGCCGGTATTTCAGTGCGCGAAATGGAGATGTTGATGCATGCCTTTCTGTTATCCGTACTAACTATTTCGCTATTTTGCCCTGGCTGCGGATTGCAAGAAGTCAGGGGGCCATACGGCGGGATTTTAGAGCGATGGATTGCGGTTGGGATAATTCCGGCGGTGGGTACCAAGCTGAGATCCGAAGGTACTATGTTGCAACCCATCCAGAGCTCTCGGAAGCGAGGGCAGAAAAAATCCTCTGTGAGACAATTTCCTTGGGAATGACTTCAGAAGAGGTCCGTTATGCATGGACCTACTGGATAAGTTCAGAAGGACGTGACCCGATCAAAATTAATCGTTCTGTAGGGAGTTGGGGTGTGCACGAGCAATGGGTACTTGGGAATTGCACAAGAAACTCAAAGGTGAAGTACCGCTACTTTGAAAATGGTGTCCTGACTTCTTGGTCAAATTGAACTGGATAATGGATGACATCGAAACAGCTAACTACTTTCAGTGTGCTTTGCCTGCGTGTGGTTGGGAGGGAGAGGCTGCTATGATTGAAATCGCCAATGGTCGCTGTGGGAACTGCAATATTGACTCCGTGAAGTTGGAACGTAATACCGCAAACCACATTTTGCATTTCGTCTTAACATTTTTGACTATGGGTGTTTGGGGGATTGTTTGGGTACTCATCTCGATTGGCGGGGAGCAGTGGCATTGTACTTTATGCGGATCTAATAGGGTTAGCCTTCCATCCTCTTCTCGTGTTTTTGGCAAGCTCTTACTGGTAATTCTGTTCTGTATTGGGGCTATTTCCCTTTCTCAAATGGTAGATCCTAGCGATCCGGTTCCGACATCGAAAACTTCTAAGCGAAGGTATGAAAAAGCTGCTGATCGAAGGTTTGAGGCGGCGAAACTAAGTGCGGCAAGGGAAGAGGTAAAAGAAGAAGCAAAGGATAAGTGGTCGCCAGAAGCCGTTGAACAACTACGAGAATCAGTTGTTGCTCTACTCAATACGGAAAAGAAAACTCAGGGAGTAGGGCGGATACACAGACGCACCATTAATAAACTTGAAGATCTGCTAAGTATCCATTTTGAACGCTCAATAACAAACGATGGTAAAGTTAGATTGCTAGCAACCGATGAAACTGAAGGTCGGATTGTTGAATTGATAGATGGGCGACAAGCCACAAGTGCAACTGCGATCACGACAATCCCCTATCCCACAAGTTCTGTCCCTGCTATGCAGGAAGTCATGTTTATGGGATATTTTGCAGCAATAGTTGCTCCTGAGGCCTCTGAAGAGATCATGGCTTGGTGGGGGAAGTCGATCGATAGCGGTGTTAATAGGCGACGCACATTCGGCAGCATTTCCGCGGAGTGCGATTCAATAAAAGCGGCTGACGGTATGATTGCAACTTTGACACTTAAGATCCGGTAGCGCCGTTGAGGTTCTTTCTCTAATTCTTAACTTCTGACACCGCACCACGAATGCGAGGGACGACTCAAACGCATTATCGTGGAATATCCAGTAGGTCTAGGTGCTCCTATAGTTTTCGTTCTCTATAGCGAAGTCGATAGTTTTATTACCTTGCAAATCGTCAACAGTGGATTCTCTCGATGGTTGTGTCGCGACTTTTGGTGGTTAGGCTATCGAATATCATATCTGAGTAATGAGGAGTTGTAGAGGAGAGTTTTCTTACCCAAGTATGATCGCGAGATGAATTGACTAACACATGCCAGCGTCATCCTCGAACGAGGGAGAGAAATCTACGGAATGACGAAAGTAGATTATTCCGGTGGGGCATTTACATAGAAGGGTTAGTGAGGTGTTACTTTGAAATCAGTATCGTGGTTGGCGATAGTTGCTGTTGTTGTCTCTGGCTGCAATACCCCAGTAATGAAAAGTGTCAAGGATTTAGGAGTCGGTGGAAAGACGATCTCGATTGGATATACAGGTTATGCAGAAGATCGAATCAGCTATTTCGTTTCTGGAGAAGGAAAGTTTGGCGGTGGGCGTGGCGAGGATTATACGGGGATAATTGGTCCCGGTGGATTCCCTGGAGATCCGTTCATTGAATCAGAAAACTCATACTACGGGATGAGTTTTGGGGGTACATATCTTGTTAAAAAGCGAATCGGTCTGTTTGTGGGAATAGGGGCTGGTTTAACCACCGAGTGGTGTACATATTACGATCCCTCTCACATATTAGATCTTTCTGGTTATTACCATGTCGAGTGCGACTCTGGTTCAGAAGCAGGCTTGGTGTATGGCGCACACGTTTTTCTAAATGAGAAGTGGGTGTTGGGATATGAGAAAAATGAGGCGCTAGATAACGCACTCTGGTCGATCGGACTCTCAGAGGATTTTTAGTCCTCAAAAAAGTCGTGATCAATCCTCTTTACCGTGTAGGTCGTCTCATCCGTCACGCCCACACCATGCTCGTAGAGCAGTTGAGATATTTTTTTGCCGTCGATCAGAACGATCTTGACATTTGCCAACAAACGCCTCCTTCCTGACCAATGAAATGGTCAAAGGTGGATCTCACAGCAAGATCCGCCACCTCTTCGTCTCCAAATACATCGCAAACGATGCCAACCAGTGCGTGCCCGCGTAGTGGTTGGGATCGATGCCAGCAAAAAGGGCTGGAATCGACTTTATTCGAAGTGCTTCTGAAGGACAACGAGGAGTCAACAGGATCACCGCTCACTCCATCGACTTGTCGAGCAGCCGTTGATAGGCCTTTGTGCCCACCAGCATCTTGTTCTTCTTGGCGTAGTCGATCGCCATCTTGTCGTCCTTGTTGCGGGCGAGGGGATCGGCGCCCTTGTCGAGGAGTGCCTGAACGATCTCGGGGCTGGAGGAGTAACGAGCGGTGTACATCAGCGGGGTCATGCCGAGCAAATCGGTGACATCCAGCTCAGCGCCGCTGTCGATGAGCAGCTTCACGATCTCCGGGGGCGAGGAGTTGCCGGTGGCGAAAAGCAGCGGGGTCATGCCGAGCGGATCACTGGCATCCAGTTCAGCGCCGCTGTCGATGAGTAACTTCACGATCTCTGCGCTGGTGGAGTGCGCTGCGGCGACGATCAGCGGGGTCATGTCGAACTTGTTTCTGGCTTCCAGTTCAGCGCCGTTGTCGATGAGCAACTTCACGATCTCGGGGGTCGAGGAGTAGGCTGCGGCTTGCATCAGCGGGGTCGAGTCGGCACTGGATGATGGGTCTCTGGCGAGCATCTGCGGGATCTTGTCGTCGTTGTTGTTGGCGTTGTTGCCCCTGGCTTCCAGTTCAGCGCCCTCATCCAGGAGAACTTTTACGATCTCGGGGCTGGTGGAGTGACGGGCGGCGATCATCAACGGGGTCGCGCCGGCGTTGCTCCTGGCTTCCAGTTCAGCGCCGCCGTCGATGAACCGCTTCACGATCTCGGCGCTGGAGGAGTGTGCTGCGGCCAACATCAGCGGTGTCCTGCCCGAGCCGTCGTCAATCCTGGCTTCCAGATCAGCGCCCTTGTCGATGAGCAGCGTTGCGATCTCGGCGCTGGAGGAGTAACGAGCGGTGTACATCAGCGGAGTCATCCCCTTGTTGTTCTTGACCTCGACCCGGGCACCCCTGTCGAGGAGCATCTGAACGATCTCGGGTTCTGAGGATCGCGCCGAGGCGAAATGGAGCGGCGTCATATCAATATTACTGCTGGTCTGGACATCGGCTCCCTTGTCGAGAAGCAGCTGAACGATTTCTGGCATGTAGGAATGTTGTACCGCGAACATCAATGGCGTCATGCCGCCCTTGTTTCGGTCGACGATCTGGGCACCGTGATCGAGCAGCATCTGAACGATCTCGATGGTCCTGGAATGTGCGACGGAGTACATCAATGCGGTCCCGCCCCCGTCGCTTCTGTTGTCGATCCTGGCGCCCCTGTCGAGCAGTAATTGAACCATCTCTGGAATATGGGATCGTGCTGCGGCAGCCATCAGCGGGGTCCCACCTTCCGGGCCTCTGGCATCGATCTGGGCACCCCTGTCGAGCAGGAACTCTGCGATCTTCGGGTTTGAAGAGCGTTGAGCGGCAAACCACAGCGGCGTCAAACTGTTCTTGTTCCTCGCATCGATCACCGCACCATCATCGACCAGCTGCTGGACCAGGGCTAAATTGTGAGTGCTGGCGGCGATGTGTAGTGGAGTGTCATTGAATCGATTGGGTTCCTGAGCGACAGCGGTGGCCGTGACGAGAGAGAGCACAAGCAGCATTCCCGGTGTCATCTTCAAGTGAGCTCGCATGGAAACTCCCCATCGTTGATCTCGTGATTTCATTCAACTTACAGAATATGCCCGGAGTTCCAGGTGAGGAAGCACCGACACGTGCACTTTCACTCCAGTGATCCGGTTTGACCTTCTGGTGTAACCCGCCACCGCGTCGTCTCCAGATACATCGCAAACGATGCGAGCCAGTGGGCGCCGGCGTAGTGGTTGGGATCGATGCCGGCCCAGCCGGCGTCGGCGTGTTGCTGGGCGTTGGCGGACATCGCGGGATGATCTCCCAACGTCTCGGCGATGGCTTGCAGCATTGCGGCGCGGGACAGGTTGAGTCCGTCGAGGTGGGAGAGTTTGCCGTCGCTGGGATCGGGGCAGGTGACGGGCTCCGTGGGCCAACTGCCATCGAGCAGAGCGGGGGCGGCCTTCTTGAGCCAGTCCGTCAACTCCGCCGCGGTGAGGACTCTTCGCATCAGGTCGGCGGTGGCCAGTGTCGGCGACAGGAAGTCGTGGTTCGATGGCTCCAGATGAAGCGGTAGGTCGACATCGTCTGCGTGATGGCGCAGGGCGATCTGCTCGATCTGTTGCTTCGCCTCGTCGTCGCCACCGATCGCCGCCCAGTCGTGGAACATTCCCAGCGAGTACATCGATTGATCGTGCTGGCCCGAGCGGATCGGGCGGGTGAGGCGATCACACCAGGCGAGCAGATCACGTCGGGCTCGTTGTTCCAGCGGGATCATGCGCTCGAGCAGCGGGCTACCCGATTGCCGCAACTC
>DUAN01000175.1:6452-7619 GCA_012960845.1 Planctomycetota bacterium
GCCATGGTGCTCATCGCCCAGTTGTGTGCGATCGCCATCGAGATGGAGGGCACGGGCCAGCGTCCAGTGGCCATGCACCGCCGAGTGCCAATCGAAAGCTCCGTTGAACACCGGCGTCTGCTGAGTCGGCAGTTGGAGATCGGAATCACTGCGGAGCACCACCCCGATGTAGTAGGGGTACTGCTGCTGAACGCAGGAGAGAGCCAGCTCGGTCAGTTCTCGAAGTGTGCCGTGCAAGGCCATCAGGGGATCCCTTCCCGGTGTATGGCGTACATCGAAGCATCCTGTGAGGCGCTCGTCGAGGGGCCGCTGCGGCTCCGGTTCCGTGGCCCTTCGTCGCAGGAGTGTTAGAATGTTCATCGGTCGAAGGGTCGAGATCGGGGAAGTACCCCGATCCGATCCTTCAGCGAGAGGATCGGCACCCACGATGCAACCACTGGCGATCCATATGGTCAGTCTCGGCTGTCCCAAGAATCTGGTCGATTCCGAGGTGATCCTCGGCCGGATCGGTGCCAAGGGGTTCGTGGTGGCGCAGCAAGCGGTAGATGCCGATATCCTGATGGTCAACACCTGTGGCTTCATCGAGAGCGCCAAGCAGGAGTCGATCGAGGCGATCCTCGATCTGGTTCGCCTCAAGGAGAAGGATCCCGCCAAGCGGGTGGTGGTGGCCGGCTGTCTGGGGCAGCGCTATCCGGAAGAACTGGCCAAGGAGATTCCCGAGATCGATGCGATCGTCGGCATGTCGGAGTATCCGCGGATGCCAGAGATCCTCAACGGCTTGATGGAAGAGGTGCGGGTTGCGCGGCGGATCCATGTCGGAAGTGCATCGCATCCGGCCTGGTCGGAGGATTCGCGCCTCAGGCTCACTCCCAGGCATAGTGCCTACCTGAAGATCAGCGAGGGTTGCGACAATCCCTGTACCTTCTGCTCGATCCCATCCTTCCGCGGCCGCTTTCGTTCCAAGGATCCACAATTTGTCGTCAACGAGGCTCACGAGCTGGTCGCCAACGGCACCCGTGAGATCAATCTCATCAGCCAGGATCTCACATCTTATGGTCTCGATATCGACGGAGAGTTCCTCCTTCCCGAGATCATGGAGAAACTCGACCAGGTCGATGGAATCGACTGGATTCGTCTGCTCTACACTTATCCCTACAAGTTCTCCGA
>DUAN01000175.1:7631-15810 GCA_012960845.1 Planctomycetota bacterium
GCCCGCTGTCAGCGGGTGATTCCCTACATCGACATGCCGCTACAGCACATCGATGACACGATGCTGCGGCGCATGGGTCGAAGACTGGGAGAAGAGGGTACTCGCGAACTGTTCCACAGGATGCGTGAGCGGATTCCAGGACTGGTGTTGCGAACCACCTTCATCGTGGGCTTCCCCGGAGAAACTCGTCAGCAGTTCGAGAAGTTGGTCGGATTCGTCGAGGAGAACCACATCGAGCGGGTCGGAGTCTTCCCGTGGTCGCCAGAAGAAGGCACCCCGGCGGAGAAGTTGCCGGGGAGAATCCCCGAACAGGAGGCGCAGGCTCGCGTCGAGCAGTTGATGCTGGCCCAGCAACAGGTGGCGTTTGGCTGGAACCGTCAACGGATCGGCACCGAGGTCGATGTGCTGGTCGATGAGATCTGTCCCGACAGTGGCGCTGTCCTCGGACGTTCATACGCCGAGGCGCCCGAGATCGACTCCATCATCCGCCTCCCCGGTGGCTCGGCCGCGGCCGGTGAGATGATTCGATGTCGCATCACCGCTACAGATGATTACGATCTGATTGCAGAACCGCTGAAGGTCGTCTGACCGGAGAGAAAGAGAGGCATGATGGGCAGCCAGGGGAAAGATTGGCGCAATCTACCCAACATGATCACGATGAGCCGCCTCGCCATGGCTTTTCTTCTGTTTGCGATGCTGACCCTCGAAATCCGGGGTTGGGGGATCATCGGCGATCGCCATCTGGCGCTCAATCTCGCGGCGCTGGCATTCATCCTCTGTGTCGCCACCGACTTCATCGACGGCTACCTGGCACGACGCTGGAAGATGGTCACCGCCTTCGGGCGACTCGCCGATACCTTTGTCGATAAGATCGTGATCTGCGGAACGCTGGTCTATCTGGTCCATCTGACTCCTGAACTGATCCGCCCCTGGTTCGTCGTCATCATCGTCGCCCGCGAGTTCCTCGTCAGCGGCATCCGCTCCTACATGGAGAGCCAGGGGATCGAGTTCGGTGCCCGCGGCGGCGGCAAGCTCAAGATGGTGCTGCAGTCGATGCTGATTCCGGCGGTGATGTTCAAGCAGGCCAATGAAGGAAGTGGCTTCTATCCGTGGCTGCTGGAGAGCCTCGATGTGGTCACCGTCATCCTCTTCTGGGGAACCCTCATCACCACCCTCTGGTCGGCGGCGGACTACATCCTGGTGGCGACCCGCTCCAGCCAGCAGCAGCAGAACTCCGCTTGAAGATCTCCGAAGTGGTCGATCGAAGCGTCCTGACCTTTTTTGGATCGGGACTGTTCCCGGTCGCTCCGGGTACTGCAGGATCCCTTGCGGCACTGGTCGTCGGGTGGGGCGCCTGGAACATCTGCGATCCATCCTTCCAGCCGTATCTGTTCCCATTGCTGGGAATCCTCGCATCTGCAGGGTGTGTCATCTGCGGCGAACGAATCGAGGCGCTGTTCGGCAAGAAGGATCCGGGAGCGGTGGTCATCGACGAGGCCGCCGGACAGTGGCTGGCACTCAGTGCCTTGCCGTGGTTGGCGCCGGAGTCGGTCGATCAGATCTGGCCCTGGGCCGCTGCATTTGTTGGCTTTCGAATTCTCGATGTACTGAAACCGTTCGGCATCCGCCGCCTCGAATCGTTACCACGAGGCTGGGGAGTGTTGCTGGATGATGTCGCCGCTGGCCTGGTGGTGGCACCGCTACTGTGGGTCGGGATGCGCTACTGGGGGGCTTCCTGAAGTAGCCGTGCGGTTCGGTCGGAGGGTAGCAACGCCAGCGTCGCCAGTAACAGGATCGAGGCGGCCAGTGCCGGGATGGCAAAGGCGATGGCTTGCGAATCGATGAATCCGGTCAGCGACGGCCCGACCGCAGTGCCGAGGCTGAAGCAGAGGGTGTTGATTCCCATCACCCGGGCGCGATTTCCCGGCTCACTTCGTTCTGCACTGATGCCGCCGACCGCGGTGCTCAACATCGCCGAGACCATCCCCAGACCCATTCTCAGCCAGGTCAACTCGGTCAGGTTCTGCACCTCTGCCTGCATCCACACCAGCGGGATGAAGAGGAGCAGTCCCAGCATCAGTACCCACTTCTTGTCGAAGCGATCGCCGATCCAGCCGAAGGGGTACTGACAGATGCAGCGAGTGGCGACAAAGATGGCAAACATCGTCCCCAGTTGAGACTGGCTCGATCCGAATTCCCGCTCGTAGTAGGGAAACAGCGAGATCACAGCACTGATTCCGACCATCATGATGAAGATGGCTGCACCCAGAAGGCGGAAGATCGGCTTCACCGGAGGCAACACCCGATCGGGCTGTAGATCGTGCTTGAATTCTTTTTCATCTTTCACCCGCGAAGCCACCATCACCACGCTCAGCATCAGCAGTGCGCCCGAGACCAGGCACACCGCATCGTAACCGGCGTATTCCGCCACCACTCCACCGAGAATCGGGCCGAGGCCGAAACCGACCAGGCGGATGGTCGTGTAGAGCCCCAGCACCTTTCCGCCGGAGGTGGTCGGGGCGTGTCGGGCGATAATCGCCATCATCGGCGGAAAGGTCAGCCCGAGGAAGGATCCCTGAAGGATACGAAGGATCAACAACTGCCAGAAGTGATCGAGCATCGGGATGATCAGGGAACAGATCGACCCCAGCGCCAAGCCGATGATGATCAGAGGCTTGCGACTATCGAACCGATCGGAGAAGCGGCCGGCAAAGATCTGGATCAGCGCCATCGCCAGGCCGGTCAGACAGAACAGTATCGCGGTCTTCGCCTCATCGGTGGCCACCGTCGCCTGGGGAAGCCAGTCCGCGAGGAACGGCAAGCCGCTGCGGATTCTCTCCGACAGGCCATCGACCCACGGGGATGAGAGGGTACCGAGAAAGAGCGGTAGGGTCGGGATCAGCATTCCCACCGCCACCGCTTCGCCGAATCGGCAACTGGCCAGCAGCCAGATGGTACGGGGATCCTTTTTCTCGGGGTGGACCGTCAACGAGCCTCCTGAACCGGCAGCCGGGATCGCTCTGGATGCGATGAATGTGGTATCTTCCCGGTCATCGACTACCGTAGGCGTCCGGCCAGGATGCAGCAAGCGGACCCAGCAGTTCCCGCGCCGGAAGCGGAGGAAATTTGGCTCGAGGGGTGAGTGCCAGATCTCGATCGGCCGAAAGGCCGCCACGGCAGATTTTTCCCATCGCCGTCAAGTACGGTGCTGTATCGGGCATCATACTGCTGACCTTCGTATTGTGGGTGGGCAATACCTCGACCCAACTCGCCTTGCAGGCGACCGCCGATCAGGTCAACAGCACCGGCTCCGAACAGGTGCAACTGATCAGTTCGCTGGTCACACCCTTCTGGGCCGACAGCACCATCCCCGATACCGATCAACAGAAGGCTCAGACCCAGCTGGCCAAGCAACTGAATACCTTCATCGACAAGCCGGGTCCGCACACCATCCTCGATGTACTGGTGCTCGATGACAGTGGCAGAACCCTGATCGCCAGCGCCCGCGGCGGAGATCGGCTGAAGATCGCCCTCGGGGATGAGATCGCCCCTCCGATGCTTGCCGAAACGGGAGTCCGGGTGCACCAGGGATCGCTCGCCAACGGTAACAGCATTGCACCGGTACGTTCGTTCCAACTCGATCTCACCGATGATTCCGATCAGGTGATCGGTTCGGTTCAACTGTTTCTCAGCACCGTGGCGATCGAGCGTCTCGAACAGAGTCTCGAGCGGGCGAGTTCGCAACAGATCTGGACCGTCCTGCTGCTGGGAATCCCGTTCGTGTTGATCGTCGGGTTCTTCCTCACTCGTCCGGTGCGACGGTTGAGAGAGGATATGGCTCAGGTGGCGCGAGGGAATCTCCAGCATCAGTCGACCGTCTCGACCATCGATGAACTGGGGGCGCTCGCCTCCTCCTTCAACCGCATGACACGTTTTCTTGCCGATGCCCGGGAACAGGAACTGCACGCCCAGGCGGTGGCGCGCGATCTCTCCATCGCCACTCGCATCCAGAATGCACTGTTACCCGATCAGTTGCCGGTGATCTCGGGCATCGAGATCGCTCGTTACTATCAGCCGGCCAAGGAGGTGGGAGGCGATTACTACGATGTGATCGATCTCCCCGGAGATCGCGCAGGGATCGTCGTGGCCGATGTCTCTGGCAAGGGACTCGCCGGTAGCCTGGTGATGACGATGACCCGTAGCCTGGTGCGGATGGCCGCCAGGATCCAGCCCGATGCCGCTTCCATCCTCGGCGAGGTCAACGCCAGTCTGTCGCGCGACATGACCGAGGGGATGTTCGTGACCCTCGCTTGGGCTGAACTCGATCACGATCGGGGACAGGTGCGGATCGCCCGCGCCGGTCACAATCCACCCTTGATCCTCCGAGAATCGGGACGGGTCGAGCAGTTTCAGCCGGGAGGGATCGCCCTGGGGATGGATCCGGGTCCGATTTTTCGCAGTTCGCTGGAGGTCAGCGATGTCAATCTGGCTCCCGGCGATTCGCTGATTCTCTACACCGATGGTATCGTCGAGGCGATGGACTCGAAGGGAGAGGAGTACGGCCTCGAACGCTTTGCTCAGATCCTTCAGAAACTCAACCTGGCCACCCCCGATGACCTGGTCGAAGGGGTGCTGGCGAATCTGGCCATTCACGTGGCCGGTGCCGAGGCCAGCGACGACATCACGCTGGTGGTGGCGAGAAGGGAGCGGACTCGATGAGTGAGAAGTTCACCGTCGAGCGTCGCGGCGATGGCGATCGCCAGTTCCTCGACCTTTGCGGAGTGCTCGATGCGGAGCAGGTCGAGCATCTGGCCCAGGAAGGGTACGAGGCGATTCGCGCCGGGACCGTCGTCGAGGTCCGTCTTGGCGGGGTCACCTCGGTCGACCTGATCGGAGCGCTGGGTCTGGTGGCGCTCGCCCGGGAAGCGTCCGATCGTGCCGTCTCCTTCAAGATCGAGGGCTATCCACCGCAGCTCCAGCAGTTACTGGAGGAGCAGGGATTGTGGTCTGAACTGGTCGAGGGGGGGGATCGGTCGTCATGGTGAGAATCGTCGCCATCTTGCGTCCCTATCGTCTGAAAGATGTGCTCCAGAAACTCCAGGGACAGCCGTCGATCCACCACATTCACTTCCAGGAGGTCCGTGCGTACGGTCGCCAGAAGGGCCATCTCGACGATTACAGCGCTGATGATGGCGGCTGGGCGTTCATGCCGAAGATACGCCTGGAACTGCTGGTCGATGAGTTGTTCGCCGAGCAGGTCATGGAATCGATCGCCGCCGGGGCCCGTACCGGTAGGATCGGAGACGGCAAGATTTTCCTGCTCCGGTCCGCTCCCGTCTCTGGAGTTTGACGGGCTCCGCTGCAGCGGGGTATTCTTCGTCGTGAAGAGAGGGAGTTCCTGGCCCATGGCGGATCGCAGCAGCGGCTGTGGAGATCGGCGATGGCGGTCAGTTCCCCTCGGAACATGGAGTGACAGATCCAGCGCAACTCTTTTGGTTGCGTGCCAGGATGGAGCCGACGATGAGTGATGAAGAGCACTGCTACGATCTATCGTGGGAGATGCGTCGGATGGCACTCTCGGAGGAATTCGAGAAGGTACCACCACTGCTGAGAACACAGCTGGTGGAGGCTCTCTCGACGGGGCAAAGGATCTGGTTCGCACCGGATGATGAAGCGATGTATGTCGAGCGGAAGCTCGATCGTGTCTTCCGGGACCCCGGCCAGGGGCGTCCGGTAGGCGGACAGCGCATCTGACGGAAGATCGGCCCGCTGCTGATCCACATCGATGAACCCGGGCAGGTGTCCGGGTGTCTGCGAGAGGGGGCCGAGTGCCCCTGACCCACACCACGTCTCTCGCACCTCGAACCAGTGACTCCCAGGTGGAGTCCGAGAGGGGGACGTGTGCGTCTTCAGCTATCGGGTCGACTCGAACAGCAGCAGGTTCTTGCACCTCAATTGATTCTCTCGATGGATATCCTGCAACTGGGTGTGGCCGATCTCGAGGCCAGGATCCAGCAGGAGTTCACCGAAAACCCCGCCCTCGAGCTGGTCGATCCGACCCCTGGAGAAGCCACCACCGCTTCCACTTCCTCCGATGAGGAGACGCGCCGGTTGATGGAAATCGTCGATCGGTGGGAGAAGCCGATGACCGGAGAGCGGCGTCAAGTCGGCTCCTCCGATGCCTCGGATGCCAAGCATGAAGCGCTGATGAACACCGCGGATCGCCCCGAATCGCTCGAGGCGTTCTTGCTTCGACAGTTACAGATGGTCGATCTCGATCAGTCCGAGAAACGTGCCTGCGAGATGGTATGCGGCAATCTCGATGAGAAGGGCTGGTTCATCGGTTCGTGTGAAGACCTCGCCCTTTGCTCCGGCGTTTCGGTCGGTGCCATCGAACAGGCGTTGCAGCGGGTACGTCAACTCGATCCGCCGGGGATCGGCGCGGTCAGCCTTGCCGATTGCCTGCTGTTGCAGCTGGGTTGTGACCAGGATGCCATCGAATATCGCATCGTGGCGGAATGCCTGCACGATCTGCTCGAGAACTCGCTACCGCGCATCGCTCAGACCCTCAAGGTGTCTCTTGGAGATGTGCAGGAAGCTTGCGATCTGATCCGTCAGCTCGATCCCGATCCAGGATCGAGATTTGTCGATACCAGTCATCTGGGAATCGTCCCCGAGATCACCATCGATGAGGTGGGAGACCGTTTCGTCGCTCGCCTGTCGCAGGATCGTTTACCCGACCTTCGCATCTCGCCGGCGTGCACCGCCATCCTCAAGGAGCCCGAGGTGAAGAAGGAAGTCGCCGAGTACATCCGTACCCGCGTCGAGGGCGCTCGCTGGCTGATCCACGCCATCGATCAACGTCGTCGTACCCTCATCGACATCGCCCAGGCGATCGTCGATCGTCAGCAGGACTTCCTGCGCGATGGCCCGGGCCAGATCCAGGCACTCACGATGCAGGAGATCGCCGATGCCACCGGGGTCCACATCTCGACGGTGAGCCGTTCCAGTAACGGCAAGTACATGCAGACCAGTAACGGAGTGATCGAGTTGCGTCGCCTCTTCACCGGGGGAGTCGCCAGAGAAGATGGCAAGGTGGCGAGCCGAGAAAGCATCTGCGAGGCGATCCGCGGCATCGTCGGGGCAGAAGATAACAACTATCCCCTCAGCGACACACAACTCACCAACAAACTGACCCACAGCGGCGTCAAGATCGCCCGCCGTACCGTCACCAAGTACCGAGAACGCGCCGGCATCCCCCAGGCCAAACTAAGAAAACGCTACAGCGCCTGAGGGCGCTGATACTAGAGTTCATTATTCCCGGTTCTTCTCCACGAGAGGGACCGGGTTTGTTAATTCCAATGCGATTTCGCATCCCACAGCAGTTTATTCAGGATCGCCTGACCCAATTTCGGCGTTTTCACACTGAAGCGTTTCTTGGGTGCCTGCCAATGGCAAGGGAGAGGACGTATGGGGAGTCTTCCACCGGGTTCAACAATTTCATCGAGTTCGGTGGGGGATCTAGTTCGGGGATCAGGGCCAGTCGTGGCCGTTTCTTCAGTTTTTTCTGGAGTGTGGTGGGCGGCGGGACGACCTGTCCGATTGTCGCCAACAATCGGATTACATCTCTGATTCGTGCATTCATTTCTTAGTAGTCGAAGAAGAAAGGGGTATTCATGGACCATAGACTTCCCATCAAGGCACCTCGAAGGAAGAGGGCACCTCAGCGAAGGCGGGCGGTTTCGCCATCAGATTTTCAGCCCCGAAGAAGAGCCAGTAATTTCAAATGGGGAAAACTCATTTTGTTTGTCATCGCAGTACCATTTTTCGTGTGGAGTTATCAGGATAGGGAGTCTAAATTCGAATCTGAAGTCAAGGAAGATATGGCGGGGTTCGTCAGTAGGATGGCAGTTACCGAGCAGGAACAGAGTTATCTGATGAGCAGTTTCGAGAAAGTGCATCGGAACTGTTATACTGCTCACAGTAGGCCAGGGGGGCGGCGAAGAGCACCCAGTTTGGATCAGGCCAGTTACCTCAAGTCTGTATTCGACAGGCTTGAACAGATTGCCCTGCAAGACGGTAGAGGCAACCTGGCAGCCAGACTTGCTAATGGGTCTAAGATGGGCATGGCTTTCCTGGAACAGTAGTGGAATAAGGACTGATCAGGATGGAATTTGTG
>DUAN01000176.1:0-2099 GCA_012960845.1 Planctomycetota bacterium
TGCAGTGTAAAAGTACTGCTGCCCGTGGCGCGCACGTAGTAGGTGGTGGTGGTGGAGGTCAAGCCGCCCGGTACTGTGCCGGGGGTGAAGACGGTGATGGCTTCCCCTGTTTTATAGCCGTGGGCGCTCTGGGTGGTGACAATCTCGGTGGCGGCATCGATGCTGCCCTGGTTGGGATATATTTTGGTAACGTGTTTGACCTATATGCTGACGATGGAGTGTACGAGAGTGAACTCGATTATTGGCCGTACTACCATGAATTGATCTTGTACTCTGACGGCATCTTTAACTTGAATTACTTGATAGACGGGACGGACTTAAATGAAATTGATGGCTTCTGGTCGGAGCAAGGCGGCAACACTCTCAATCTCTCCCCGAGCGACGTTCCAGGATGCACCAGTATAGCGATTGGCTACACTTTCGACGGTCAAGACTTGACTCTGTTTTGGGATCATCCTTGCGGCGATGAATATATTTTGTACGAATACTACACCTATGTCGGAGCTCCGGTCACACTTCCTGCTGGCGATAGACTCTCCCACTCCACAACAATCGGAGACTGATCCAATTCCGATGGCGGCGCTAGGGCAGCCGGTGATGGTCGAGGGGACACTGATCGTCGAGACGATCAGCGAGGCCCAGCGTCGCCATTATGCCAGTGACGCCGGAGCCACCAGCGCTGAGATCGACAAGATCGTCGGATCGACAACGCAGGTACGGATCGCATCGGGCGCCGCTCATGTCGAGGGTATCGAGGTCACTCCAGAATCCTGAGACCGGTCGCCACTTCGCTCAGTTGCTGTCACTCTGTTTGGTTGGAAACACCACATCAGAGTTGGGGGCGAGCGCATCGGAGGGCCACGGTCGCTTCTCATCGAAGACGCGCATCCGTTGCCATGTTTCCTGCGTCACGAAACTCTCATCGAAGGAGCCGTCGGTTCCCAGGTGGCCATCGGTGTCGATCCCCAGGTGCTTGGCAAGAAAGGTGTAGGCTCCCTGCCGCTTGGACGATCCGTAGTCGTGCTTCTCCCCGGCCAGATGCAGGTTCTCGACCTTCTCCTCGACTCCGAGTAGCCGATAGACCCGTTGCGCATAGGGAAACTCGACCTGATCGGTGTTCTGGGTCCAGTCGTCGCCACAGGAGATCAACATCATCGGCCGAGGTGCCGCCAGTGCTGCGATCTCGGCGTTGTTGGTGTCGTGATGGGCACTGACATGGATCGGATGGCCACTCTCGCAATCACATCCACCAAAGAAGTGCGCCGACACCATCACCACTGGCACCGAAACGGTGATCCGATCATCGATGGCGGTCAGCAAGAAACTCTGGGTGCCACCCCCCGATGACCCTGTGATACCGATGCGCTCGGCGTCGACATCCTCACGAGAAACCAGGTAGTCGAGCATCCGGATGCTGTTGAAGGTCTGCAGCGGCAGCAACTTGGGGTGCTCATGTTTCCAGCCCGCCAGCAGTGAATCGCCGAAGCCGACCATGTCATAACCGATCACCACTGCACCCATCCGAGCGAGAACCGCACTGCGGATCTGGTTCTGATCTCGTTTTCTGCCGCCCGCTTCGCCGCGGCTGTGACCGTGCGGTGACAGGACTCCGGGGAAGGGGCCATCGCCTTCTGTCGGACGGTAGATGGAGCCGGTCAGGTAGAAGCCGGGCACCGTCTCGATGGCGATCGACTCGACGCTGTAGCCGTCGTAGATACGGCGGTCGTGGATGATGGGAACGATCGGTGGGCGTGCCGGCATCGGATCGAGCCCGGCACCACGAAGGATCTGCTGGCGGATGTTGGCGGCACGCTTTTGCCACTGCGGGGCACTGTCGAAGGTCGACGCGTATTCTTCCAGCTGCTTTCGCCCCGCCTCTTCGCTCTGATGAGACCCTTGGCGCAATCGTGGTGCGGGATCGTCATCGCTGGCGGCTGGTCCCGCACAGGTCACGGCCAGGATCAGCAACACACTACAGATTTGCAGCATCCAATGCCTCGTTTCCATCAATCGTCATCGTCATCGTCGCCGGTCAGGATCAGTTCCAGTTGCGTCAGCCCCTTGCCGTGGGCGCCGGCGAAAGCGTCGGGATAGGGGGT
>DUAN01000176.1:2305-2651 GCA_012960845.1 Planctomycetota bacterium
GAGGTCGGGCTTGCGGGTGAAGCAGTTGTCCATCACCGGCATCATCGCCGATAGCTGAGTCAGAGGAGGAACTCCGAGAATCCTCGTCATCGTGTGGAGCACCGAGGTCTGATTGTAGAAGTCGTGGATCACCTCGCCTGCTCGTCGTGAGTAGGGACTGATCACCAGGCACAGCGATCGGTGCCCATCGACATGATCGAACCCATTCTGCGGGTCGTCCTCGATGATGAAGATGCAGGTCTTCTCCCAGAAGGGGCTGTTGCTGATGCCTTCGACGATGCGACCGATCGCCAGGTCGTTGTCGGCCATGTGGGCACGGGGAGTGGGGGCTCCAGCGGTCGTCCCG
>DUAN01000177.1 GCA_012960845.1 Planctomycetota bacterium
TTCATTCTGGAAGTCCAATTGGCCCAGTGAGACCTCGGCGTCGAAGAATCCCTTGGCGACGTAAAGGGTGCGAATCTGGTCGAGATCTTGCTCGAGCAAGCGGGGGTCAAACTTGCCCGATCGACCGAGGCCGAAATAGATGCGGGTCCGCAGTTGCATCACCTTGAAGATGTCAGCGATGGGAATCGATCCCGTACCCTGGAGATCGACGCGCTGTATTCGTACCTGGGGACCTTCATCGAGTTCAAAGATGATCCGCAAACCTTCATCGGTTTCTTCGGTGCGGGTATCGACGCGAGCGAAGGGATGCCCCAGCTTCAAGAGTAGATCGATCACGGTGTCGAGATCTTCTCTCACCAGAAGCGGATCGTGCAGTTCATCCTTGCGACTGCGAATTTCCTTCAAGGCTGTTCGGACCGAGAGATTCTCGGCTCCTTCAAACTGGACATCTTGAATTCGCCGACGTTCCCGAAGCATGATGGTGATGATTACGCCATTTTCGGTGTGATCCACCAGTGGGGCATCGATGGTGACAAAATCGCCACTGGTCCAGAGTCGCCGATATTCTTCATCGAGTGCGGCTGGATCCCAGCGATCTCCGACTCGGACCTTCATCCGAGCCATCACCTGGGCAGTACCGAGACGATCGAGGCCCTGCAGGCGGATCTGTGAGATCACCTCGGATCGTACGCTGGCATCCTGGCCGAACAGGTCGAGGGAAGGGGTGAAACTGCAGAAGGAGAGGAGTAGGCAGGCCCACAGCAGCAGCGATGGTACACACCTACCAGCGCATCGCCCGGAGACGTAGCGAGCGGTGAAACCAGCGGAATCTAGCTTCCGCTGGGTTCCTGGGATTCTTGGGGATCCCGCATATTTTGAGGATCCTGAGGTGGGCAGGCTCAAGTGACAATTCTCCCGCTGTTGCTGGCTGATTCGACCGGACTCTTCGACTGTAGAGGTGGCGAAGCTGTTTCATTCCCCTGCCACGAAGTTATCGAGCCCTTCGGGGGAGAAGTCAACCGACGGACCCGTCCAACCGGTGGACATCTGGTCCGGGAATGGAACGAGATGGGACTGAAGGAGTCTCCAGGCGTAGATTTCAGCCGAATTTGGCCGGGCACGGTGCTTGCCAACTAGTCTCCTGAACATGAACCCGGTTGAAATGGAGAGTCCGATGCGCCGAACCAGTAGCACCCAGGGACAAAGCCGTCTCGTGACCGTTGACGATGCCAACAAGATGATGCCCCTGCTGGAGCGGGTGGTGTGCGACATCATAGAAGTCTGGGATGGGATCATCCAGAAGCGAACCGAACTCGAATGCCTCGAGAAGAACCCGATTCGCAGCGACGACGAAACCTGTGCAGCTGCCGCCCAGGACCTGAAACTGGAGTTGAACTTGCTCATCGATCGGATCAATGGATACATCCGAGAGGTCGAGGAGCTGGGGTGCTTCGTCCAGGAATTCAAGCGCGGCGTGATCAACTTTCCGACACTGTATGTCGGAAGGAAGGTCTTTCTTTGCTGGAGACCCGGCGATGACGAGGTTTGCCACTGGCACGAGCTCGATGAGTCCTTCACCGAGCGGACCCCGATCCGAGATTTCAGGGACTTCTTCTTCCAGCGGTCTGATCAGTAATCGAATGAAGGTCACAGGTCAGGACCGGATCCGATCAAGCATTGATCTGGTCGAGTAAGTCTGGCGGTAGATCCAGATTGTGGCTGACCTTCTGGACATCATCATGGTCCTCGACTTCTTCGATGAAGTTCAACACCTTGATGGCCTTCTTCTTGTCATCGACGGTGATGGTGTCCTTGGGAAGTCTGGTGACCTCCGCGAAGGAAGGGGTCAGATTTGCCGATGCGATCGCCTGTTGAACCTTGCTGAAGGATTGAGGGTCACAGAGCACCTGTAAGTGCCCATCCTCGACCTTCACATCCTCTGCACCCGCTTCCAGTACCAGATCCATCAGATCTTCTTCACCGATGGAATCTGCTGGAAGTTCGATCACCCCTCGGGTTTCAAAATTCCAGGAAACAGACCCTGGGCTGCCCAGGGTTCCGCCCTTCTTGTCGAAGAGCTTTCTCAGTTCGCTGGCGGTACGGTTTTTATTGTCAGTCAGGATGTCGACCACCAGGGCGACCTGAGCCGGGGCATATCCTTCATAGACCAGTTCAAAGAAGGTAACGGTCCCCAGTTCTCCGGTACCCTTCTTGATTGCCCGGTCGATATTGTCGTTGGGCATGTTGGCCGATTTTGCCTTGTCGACGACCAACTTCAGGTGAGGGTTTTGTGTCACATCTCCGCCGCCATCTCTGGCAGCGACGGTGATCAACTTGGCGATTTTACTGAAGACCTTGCCACGCTTGGCATCATTGGCCGCCTTCTTGTGCTTGATTCCGGCCCACTTTGAGTGTCCAGCCAAGGGAGTCTCCTTCCGTGGATGCTCGGAGCATCCGGAGTCGCGGTGTCGGTCCAGTGCACTCTATTAGCGCTTCTTTGGCTTCTTCTTGGCGCCCTTCTTGGCGCTCTTCTTGGCGCTCTTCTTGGCGCTCTTCTTGGCGCTCTTCTTGGTGGCCTTCTTGGTGGCCTTCTTGGTGGCCTTCTTGGTGGCCTTCTTGGTGGCCTTCTTGGTGGCCTTCT
>DUAN01000178.1 GCA_012960845.1 Planctomycetota bacterium
ATCGGATCCGCACCCACCTGACGCAACGACAGCAAGATGGCTGCGGCCAGCAGTGTCAACACCCACCCCTCCGGGCGTAGGTGACGAGGAATCGAGCGACGCACCCCTTCGATCCAGCAGGCGGGTGCCACCACCACGATCAGCGGGCTGACACCCCATTGCAGCAATGCACAGAGGAATAATGCCACCCATGGAGCCGGCTTCCAGCGAGCGCCAGCGAACAATGCCAGTGCCAGCACCGAGAGCGCCGCCAGTGGAACCGTGTTGGGAACGCTGGCCCAGGGCAATAGTGTCGGCTGCAGTGCCACCACCAGGGCCGCCAGGATTCCCACCGCCTCACCTCTTCGCCGAACCAGAGCAAAGGCGACCAGTAACAAACATCCGACCAATGAGATCACCGAGAAAACCTTGAGGGAGTCGAAGCCATCGCCGAAGAAATCCATCGACCAGCCGACCATCGCGGTAAAGATCGGTGCATCTACGCTTTCCGGAACTCCTGCATCGAGGCCGTAGAACTCGGCACGTGCATGTGCGAAGGGCCAGGTACCCGTTTCCGGATAGACTGAAGCGACACCGGTCGGTAGATCAGGGTCACCGGTAGACTTGCCACTGAGAAGGATGGCCATACAGATGACGAGTGCGAGGGCCAATCCAGCCATCGGCATCCTTGGTGTCTGCATCCTCGATGTCGGGCTCCACTGCATATTCACGGTGCGTCGGATACGATGCGGGAGCGAATCCCTAATTTTTTCGAGCGGTAACGAAGTTGTCGGTAGGAGACTCCGAGTAATTGGGCTGCACGGGTCTGATTTCCCCCGGTGCGCTCCAGTGCCTGAAGAATCAGCGATCGCTCCGCCTCTTCCAGGTATTGTTCCAGCTGGCAGCCCTCCTCGGCCAGTGTGATGGTGCCCGCACCGTCAGGTGATTTCACCACCTCCGCCACTGGTTTCGAACTCAATCCCGAACTCTCCCGCAGGCGAGTCGAAGAACCGACAGTCACCAGTTCAAACGCCTCGATCAGAGGTCCGCGGGCCAGAGCCACCTGACGCTGGATCACATTTTCCAATTCCCGGACATTGCCGGGCCAGTCGTGATCCTGCAAGACCTGCCATGCCTCATCCGTGAGGCCATCGATGGGCTTGCTCATCTTCTCGGCGTGACGACGCAGAAAGTGTCCCGCCAGCAGCGGAAGATCATCTTTTCTCTCTCGAAGTGGTGGCAGGTGTAGTGGGATGACATTGAGTCGATAGAACAGGTCTTCCCGGAATCGACCCTGCCTCACCTCTTCGGCGAGATCCTTGTTGGTCGCGGCGATGATACGCACATCGGTGGAGATCTCCTGATCGCCACCCACTGGAATCACCTTGCGTGATTCGAGGGAGCGAAGAATCCGCACCTGGGTCGCCAGGCTCATGTCTGCCACTTCATCGAGAAAAAGAGTTCCGCCGTCAGCGCTGAGAAACACACCCTTTCGTTCCTCGACAGCACCGGTGAATGCTCCTTTGACGTGTCCGAACAGTTCACTCTCCAGTAACCCTTCAGTGAAGGCAGAGCAATTGACGGCAACGAATTGTCTCTGGCGACGCTGGGAGCCGTCGTGGATCGCTCGTGCGATCAATTCCTTACCACAGCCACTTTCTCCGGTGACCATCACTGTTGAATCAATCGGAGCCACTCGTTCCACCACATCGAGCATTTCTCGCATCACCGGGGTATTCCCGATGAGACGCCGGGCCACCGGGTGATTCGTGACCCCGGTCTGATCAGCGGTAGCGGCCATCGCTCTACGGACGGCACCCCTCACGTCATCGTTCTGGAATGGCTTTCGCAGGAAATCGAATCCTCCTCGACGCATCGATTCGATGGCCACATCAGAGGTGGAAAATGCCGTCATCACCAGGATCGGCATCGCTGGAGCCACCGATCTTGCAGCCTCCAGTAAGTCCATTCCATCGAGTCCGCCCATTCTCATGTCCTGGATGAAGATGCGCGCTCCACGGGTCCTGAGGACTTCCATCGCCTCCTCCCCTGACGCGACGCACTGCACCTGATAGCCCTCATTGGAGAGGACCATCTCGAGGAACTCGCGCATGCTCTGCTCATCGTCTGCGACCAGGATATCGAGGGGAATGGATGGCATC
Source organism: Planctomycetota bacterium (assembly GCA_012960845.1). Taxonomy (GTDB): domain Bacteria; phylum Planctomycetota; class UBA8108; order UBA1146; family UBA1146; genus QNYK01. Next base: position 2,142 of record DUAN01000178.1, read on the forward strand.
AGATGGCTACTTTCGCAGGGGTACGAGTCGCTGTGGGTAGTGCCGCTTGGAAGGTCGTGCCAGTTCCGGGTTGGCTCTTCACATCGATCCAGCCACCGACCGATTCGACGATCTTTCTCACCAGAGCCAGTCCCAGTCCCCCCTCACGGGTCTTGGTCGAGACAAATGGCAAGAAGGCTTTTTTTTGTAGTTCAGCAGACATGCCGGCACCGTCATCAGAGATCTCGAGCAGGACATGATCTTCTCGCTGTGAACTGGAGATCTTCAGTTGACTCGCTCCCGCCTCGATGGCGTTGATGAGCAGATTACCGATCACCTGATGAAGAGAATCTGCATCCCCGAGAACACGCGACTCCTCTTCGAGTTGACGGAGCACGGTGAGATCCCGGGCATCTTGACGCTGACCGATCGATTCGATCACTTCCTCGATGACCATGTTCAGATCCACCTCGGTGGATTGTTCGACCCGACGAGATCGAGAGTATTCGAGGAAGCCATC
>DUAN01000179.1:0-606 GCA_012960845.1 Planctomycetota bacterium
GACGGCCGGACTCCGCTGTTGCACGCCGCCCGCTGGTTCGACGAGGCCACCCCCCCGGAGATCGTCACGCTGCTGATCGACGCGGGTGCGGATGTCAACGCCAAGGACGACGACGGCCAGACCCCGCTGCTGTTCGCCGCAGGTTCCTCGTCCCCGGAGGTCGTCACACTGCTGATCGAGGCGGGTGCGGATGTCAACGCCAAGGGCAACGACGGCTCGACCCCGCGGATGGTCGCCTCCACCCCGGAGATCATCACGCTGTTGATCGAGGCGGGTGCGGATGTCAACGCCAAGGACAACAGCGGCAGGACCCCGCTGAGTGTGGCCAAGAAGCCCGAGATCATCAAACTCCTCAAGGACGAAGAGGCCACCAATAAGTTACTGTCGGCCTGCTCGAAGGGTCATTGGCCCAACTATCCAAAGGCGGATTACATCCGGGTGTTGATTGACGAGGGTGCGGATGTCAACGCCAGGGACAATAACGGCGATACCCCGCTGTTGTATGCCGCCGGCTCCTCGCCCCCGGAGATCGTCACACTGCTGATCAAGGCGGGTGCGGATGTCAACTTCAGGGACAGAGAAGGCTTGACCCCGCTGACGTTCGCC
>DUAN01000179.1:680-15600 GCA_012960845.1 Planctomycetota bacterium
AGATCATCCAACTCCTCAAGGCCGCAGGTGCCAGGGAGTGACTACGGGTGGAGCCACGACTGCTGGTGACCGAAGGAGGAACCGATGAACCGGATCGGTATCGCTGCACTGATGACTGTGATGATCTGCGCCTCGGGGTGCGGACCGCCGGTGCGGGAGAGAGTTGAGGCCACTGAGAAGTTGCTGTCGGCGTGGGATAAGGACATCCAAGGTTCAAGGGCGGATTATATTCGTGTACTGATCAGCGAAGGTGCGGATGTCAACGCCAGGGACGATATCGACAGAACCCCGCTGATGCACGCTGCCCGCAACTCCGAGTCCCCGGAGATCGTCACGCTGTTGATCAAGGCGGGTGCGGATGTCAACGCCAAGGACAAGCAAGACAGTACCCCGCTGATGTACGCCGCACGCTACTCCTCGACCCCTGAGATCGTCACGCTGCTTGTGGAAAAGGGCGCAGAGGTCAACCCCAGGAATAGCGCAGGCTCGACCCCACTGATGTTCGCCGCCCTCAAGACTCCGGAGATCGTCACGCTGCTGATCGAAGCGGGTGCGGATGTCAACGCCAGGACTCTCACAGGCTGGACCCCTCTGATGTACGCCTCGTCCCCGGAGGTCGTCACACTGCTGATCGAGGCTGGTGCGGTTGTCAACGCCAAGAACGACGGCGGCATAACCCCGCCGGGGTGGGCCAAGAACCCCGAGCTCATCCAACTCCTCAAGGCCGCAGGTGCCAAGGAGTGACTACGGGTGGAGCGACGACTGCTGGTGACCGAAGGAGTGAGGCACGCCGGGAGGCACACGGGGCGCATTTCGAGTATCGGGGCCGACAAATTACAAACAGCGTCCAGTCGTAAGACCAGACGCTGTCGAGTTTCAGATTGGTGGGCGATACTGGACTCGAACCAGTGACCTCTACGGTGTGAGCGTAGCGCTCTAGCCAGCTGAGCTAATCGCCCTCAAGGTTAAAAATTGGTGCCGAAGAGAGGACTCGAACCTCCACCCGGTGTGAACCGGACCAGGACCTGAACCTGGCGCGTCTGCCAGTTCCGCCACTTCGGCACGACCGAGATGGATATCCTCATGGAGGACAGAAGTCAAGTCACTGTGACGATCTGGCCCGAACCGTGGTACAAAAATGGCCGAGAATCGAACCAATACAGCCTTTTCAGGGATGGAATCCGAGATCCGATGAAGATCATCGCCCAGAACCGCCGTGCCCGCCACGAATTTGAGATCCTCGAGACATTGGAGGCGGGAATCGTCCTGCAGGGCTCCGAGGTCAAGAGTCTGCGGGCGGGAAAGTGCGAGATCGTCGATGGATTCGTGAGGATCGACCAGGGAGAAGCGTGGATGCTCAAGGTCCATATCTCCGAGTACAGCCATGGTGGCTATTCCAACCATGAACCGACTCGAAAGCGCAAACTGTTGATCCATCGTCGAGAGGTGCATCAGTTGCGAGTCAAGATGGAAGAGAAGGGGCTGACGGTGGTTCCGTTGAAGATCTACTTCAACGAGAAGGGACGCATCAAGGTCGAGATCGCGGTTGGGCGTGGCAGGAAGAGCCACGACAAGCGTCGCGCCAAGAAGGATCAGGAACAGAAGAGAGAGATCCAGCGAGCGATGAGAAGAGGCGACTGAGCGGGTCTACGGAGCGGGTCTACCGGCTGGATTTCGAAGGGCGTCGCTCAGTTTGGCTCGGCGGAAGCTCGCTGGCACAACCGATCCAGTTCGCTGGCTTGTTCTTCGAGCATCGGGTCGCCACTTTTAAGCAGACTTTCGACCTCCTTGGCGAGCAGGTGAATCGGCTGGTAGCCGTAGATCCCTGCGGCTCCCTTCAACTGGTGCAGCAATTCTGCCGCATCGTCGATGGATCCACCCCGAATCAACTCGAGGATCTTGCCGGAACGAATCGGCAAGTCGATGACGAATGCGCTCACCAGGTCGAGGAATTCTGGATCGTTGGCCAGTTTGCTGAAGATCGGGGTGTCTGTCATCGTTCTCCTGTGGTCTTCGCCCTCCTGTTAAAGGGAGATGAGACTTGGACGGTAGTTATCGGATATGATAGATAAGATCGGAGACTGAGGGAACAGATAGCGGTGCAGATTCGTCATCTTTGAGGTACTCTATATGTAGTGAATTCCAGATAGGGAATCGTCGAAGTCCTTGGTCGGGGTCATCTGTCGTGTCGATGAGGTGTCCAGGGCCAGCGGACCGTCGAGTAGATCGTCAAATAGATCGTCAAATAGATCGTCAAATAGATCGTCAAATAGATCGTGAATTAGAAGGGGGCGAAACGGTTTCGACCGGACGTCGGAATGGAGAATGGCAGGTGGAGGTGATCCGGAGGCCTCCTAAAACACCGGATAAAACTTTTTAATTGTGAACAACAACTTCGCAATGGCTGCCTAGTTTAACTAAGCGCCCCTTCCACCACGGTCTGTCCGTGATCGTGACTGGAGGGCCAAATTTACGGACTGGCCGAAGAAGACCCTGCCGGTGATCTTCCAGGCGAGATTGAACCGGCGCTCGCGGCTCGGATCCTGTCCGTCGGAGCCGTTCGCGAGGCAATAAATGGCGGACTAAGCCTGTAGATGTTCTTCTGGAAGCGTTTCGGGACCCGGGTTCGACTCCCGGCGCCTCCACTTCTTTGCTGCATATTTCGGTTTGCGATCTGGCCAGGTAGACGATCTGGGCTGGCGCTGTCGGTCTCGTGACTTGGGTTCCGTGACTCGGGTTCAGTGACTCGGGTTCAGTGACTCGGGTGCGGGATGGGTCGTGTGGCGTGGCCGTGTCGTGGCCTCGGACGGCTGACAGAAGTGCCGGTTTCACGAAGGGAATCACACTTGCCTGGTCCTCCCGACGCTCCCGACGGGGGCATCATCATCTGGAAACCTCGAGGACCATCTTCTCGAGCGGTTCTCGACCAGGTGCAACGTCAACTGCAGTGGGGGGGAATGGGCCATTGCGGCACCCTCGACCCCCTCGCCAGCGGAGTGATGGTCATCATCGGCGGCGCCGCCCGCCGCTTCCAGGAGTTGCTGACGGTGCACGACAAGACCTACGTTGCGACCGTCTGGCTCGGCATGATCAGTGAGACGGAAGACGCCGAAGGTCCGCTCTCATCTCCTTATCCAGCGAGCCCGATTCCGCCACTCTCTCAGATCGAAGCGCAACTGTCTCGTTTCATCGGCACCATCGATCAGGTGCCGCCTGCGCACAGTGCGGTGCGCGTTGGCGGTCGGAGATCGTATCAGCGAGCTCGCGAGGGCGATCGGACTGCGCCACCGGCTCGATCGGTCCAGGTCGCTTCGATCGAGACACTGGAGCAGGAATCGTCGCGTTTACGATTGAAGATCCGCTGTGGGCCCGGCACCTACATTCGCAGCATCGCCCGAGATCTGGGACAACAGCTCGGCTGTGGTGCTTCCTTGATGGCGTTGCGTCGGACCGCCAGTGGTGATTTCGATGAATCGATGGCGAAGCGTCCCGACCAGGTCGGACCCGCAGACTGGTGGCCGCTCGAACAATTGCTGGAGCATCAGCCGCGTGTCGAGGTCGATGCGGAGCAGGCGGTACGGCTGGGACATGGCCAGGCGCTGTCGTTGGATGATCTCGACGTCAGCGGCTCTCCAGTGGAGCAATCGCTAGTGGTGTGGAGCGAGCAACGGGTGCGAGGTGTTGCCCAGATCACGCGAGAAGCGCTGCGGCCACGGCGCTGGCTGGCCGCACGAAACGAAGCCGCACAAAACGAAACGGCGAGAAGAGAGTTGGATCGCAGCTAGCGCCTACGGACACTCACAGTGGTTGGATCACTCGCGGTGGTTGGATAGATGTGGTTGGATAGATGTGGTTGGATAGATGTGGGTCGCGATCGCTCCTGCTGCATCACGCTCTTGCTGCTTCACAGTTTCCGCAGCCTCTTCAAGGTTTTTCCAGTTTCACCGCATCGATGGTGATCTGTTTCGGGTGCGATGGCGGAACCGTCATCAGGTACAGCGACAGCAGGTCGGACCACTCCAACGCCTCATTCATCGACAACTGCTTCGTCAGGTCGATGCGGAAGTGATTCCAGCCCGGTTTCTTGAGGGTGAAGTGGTGGTAGTAGCAGTTTCTTCGCAATAGCCCTGTGAGCCCCCCGGCGCCCGCCCACGCCTGGTTGGGGCCGATGGGATCGGTGCCAAAGAAGAGCGTGAACTTGCCAAAATTGTCATCCTCATTGAAGATGGAGAAACGGATCCAGCGGTAATCCTCCATCACCACATCTTCGATGGTTGCGATCGGAAGACGACCAAAACTGAGCCCGGCAAAACCCTGACCGCCACCGGAACGCCACTCGAGCGCCCCTTCGCCCTCGAAGATGCGCTCGGGATCGCGGGTGATGCGACTTCGGTCCTTGGGTAACGCCTTGCGTGCGGCTTCCTCGACCTCGATCGGTGTCTCCTCGAAGGTGGCGAGATCGAGGAAAAGTTCGGGATAGACCCTCTCTTCCAGGGCATCGATGGCGGTCGCCAGCGGTGTTTCACCATACTTCTTTCGCAGTGTGGCTACCGCACTCCACGCCTTGCGGTAGGCGCCCTTCTGCAGATCTTCAGTGGCGCGGTCCAGGGATTTGCCCCCCTTGCACGCCTTCTCCCACGCCTGGATCAGCTTTCGCGAGCGGCTATCGGCACTGGCCTTGCGTGCCACGGCAAAGGAGCGGCCCGCATCGCGCCAGGCGAGCTGTTCAAACTGTTCTTGTCCCTCGATGAAACTCTTCTTCCCCTCCTCGCTGTCGAAGGTGGGGGGGTCGACCTTTTCTTCCGCCGGATCTTCAGCGGAATCCTCGTCGAAGGAGAGGGACATCCAGGAGAGAGACATCCAGGAGAGAGGCATCCAGGAGAGAGGCATGCAGGAGAGGGAATTCGTCGAGGAGTTGCGCCCCTGCTCGCCTTCGAAGGCGTGAGCCGAGGGTGCTGCGACGGCGCCGTTCGTCAGCATTAGCAGCAGTAGAGTGGCGGCGCAGCAGCAGGAAATCGCAGAATTCAATTTGGTCGACCCGGCGAAGGAAGCGGATTCGGATGCAGATTCCGACGTGGATTCCGACGAGCCGGAGCGGCCGCAAGGATGGAGTCGATGCATCTGGATCTCCTGTTAATCATCGGGAACTCCTGTCGAAGGGGTCCCTGGATGGCGACTGCGAAGATTCGAACACAGAAATTTCGCTCTGGCGCCGTTGTGCCGCTATTCTAGGGCCCAAGGAGGATTCATCCAGTGGCACCGTTGGCGAGACGACTGAAACAGAACCCCTGGAGCGCCGGGATCGGCGTGTCGCTCTCGATGCGGGGGCTCCTGCTCTTTACAGCGGTGTGCCTGGCCAGCTGCGATGGAGGTGCGGGGGGGGCACAAACTGGCGAACCACAGCGCAGCGGAGCACAGAGTAGCGAACCCGCTGGCAGCGGACCATCTGCTGGCGACCCGGGAGTCTCGCCGCCGCGCTCGGCCGCAGGCGTCGCGACTCCCACTGCCAGTCTACAGAGGTCGGACCTGCCCGATGTCACCGACGAGATGCGTGAGAATGCGGCAGATCAGGTGATGGGTTCCTGCAGTCGCTGCCACGCTCCGCTGCCGGCAGATGTCTTGCCTCGCCATGCGTGGGAAAAGGTCATCCTTTCGATGGCAGAGATGGTGGGCGAATGGGGACAGCCCGCCGCCACTGCCGAGGAACTGGCCATCGCCTTGCACTGGTACGAGCAAAATGCTCCCGAAAGTCTCGAGTTCACGCGCCATTTGCCGGAGCTGGATCTGCAATTCGAAACGGTCGAACTGACCCCTCGCGGACTGGAGAGGGAACGCATCCCCGCAGTCTCGGATCTGCTTCGATTCGAGCAAGAGGATGGATCGGCTCGGGGAATCCTCGTTTCGGAACTGCGCAGCCGTCGGTTGATGCTCTTGCCACTCGGGCCAGTGGGATCGATGCCGTTGATCCCGTTCCTGCCGTCGGTCGATTTTCGCTATCCCGCATCCCTGAGTCAGCGGGACCTCGACGGAGTGGGGGGGCCGGATCTGCTGATCGCTTCGATCGGTGGAATGAACCCGGGCAATGAGATCCAGGGAGGGGCCTGGCTGGCACAGTCGGGGCAGGGGCGCTGGAGTGGCAAGCGAGTCGGGGAAGCACTCGCTCGCGCTTGTGATCTGAAAGGGCAAGATCTGGATGGGGATGGTGATGTGGATCTGGTGGCCTGCGCTTTCGGTTTCCGCGGACCGGGACAGCTGCTCTGGTTGGAGAATCAAGACGGCGAGTATTCACAGCACCAGATCGATCGTCGCGATGGATTCGTGGCGGTCGAGGTGGAAGATATCGATGGAGATGGTGATGCCGATCTGATCGCATTGCTCTCACAGCATCATGAGATGGTGATGCAGTTCACCAATGACGGATCCGGTAACTTCACCCCCCAGGTGTTGCTGCAGTGGCCTCATGCGGCCTGGGGCTCATCCGGCATGGAACTGGTCGACCTCGATGGAGATGGGGATCGTGACCTGGTCCTGGTCAATGGCGATACCCTCGATGACAACACACCGAAACCGACTCACGGAGTTCGCTGGATGGAGCGGATCGGCTCCACTTTTACCACCTTGCATGAAATCTTGCGATTACCCGGCTGCGAACGCGCTGCGGTGGGCGATCTCGATGGCGATGGAGATCTCGATGTGGTGGGTGCTGCATTCATGCCCCAGGTCGACCCGGCGACCTGGAAGAATTGGGACTCGCTGGTGTGGGCGGAGAATCAGGGGAACGCCCGGAAGTGGCAGGTGCGGACGCTGGAAGTGGGCAACCCGGTGCACTCTGCCGTGTTGATCGAGGATGTGGATCAGGACGGCGCCGCTGACATCATACTGGGCAACTACGTGTGGCTGCGGTCGGACAGTACTCCATCGGCACGGCGCGACTACCTGACCGTCTGGCGCCGCCGCCGTTGAGGGGGCCGGCGAGGGGCCAGGCGAGGAGGCAGGCGAGGAGGCAGGCGAGGAGAGCGACCGTTACCCTCCATCGTTAACCGACCACTCCCCGTTCTTCTGGACGATCTCTCGGTGAATCATCTTCGGGTGACTCATCGGTTGGCGCAGGATCGGCCTGCTGCGGTTCTGTCGGCAACAGTTGCAACTGTTGCTCGACCTGTTGCAGCAACTGCTGGTACAACTCGGCGGAACCCGGTTGCAGTCGCGCGGGGTCGACCATCTGGAGCAATCGCATGGCGTTGCGTGGCTTGCGTAGTTTTTGTTGCACTCGCGCCTCGAGGATCGGCGCCAGCGAGCGATCGGGATCGATACGACGAGCGCGTTGGAACGCATCGAGTGCCTTGTGCAGATCTCCATGACTCTCCAGCAACTGTCCGAGATTGATCCATGCGCCGCGATAGCGCGGCTCTTCCGCCACCGCTCGCTCGAAACAGATCCGTGCCTGCAGCGGATCGACCGGCGCCAGCAACGCACCGAGACTGTTCCAGGATGGGGAGTGGTCTGGCCTGGTGGTGGTCGCCTGACGGAACAGTTCGAGGGCCCGCGGTATATCTCCGGCTTGCTGGGCGATGTGCCCCAGGTTGTGCAGCGCCCGCACATCGTCTGGATCCTGTTCGAGACTACGCCGGTACCAGCGGGTCGCCTCCTCCGGTTCGTCTCGCTGTTCGTGGACATATCCGATGGCGACCGGGTCGATGCAATAGTCCTCCACCAGCGCCCGGCTCGGCACTGGAATCGCCAGCACCAGCAGCCACACCCCGAGGTACAGAAACAGCGAACGCCATCGCAGTCCCAGGGTGGCCAATCCACGACCTGCGACGATGCAGCCGAGCGCCATCAGAGGAACCCGGTAGCGACCTGCGATGAAGAAGGCCCAGGTGGTCAACAGCAGCATCAGCATCGCCACCCGAACCGGCCACTCCTCTTCGGCTAGGCCTCGTCGACTGATCAGTAGGCCCACCAGGATCAACGCCACCAGCGGGCCGCTCGCTCCGGGGAGCCAGGCGAGGATTCTCAGAGGTAGATTTCGTCGAGTCTCATCGACCAGATTCTTGTTGTTGGGGACATCCTGTGCCGAGATCAAGGCGGCGCCCTTGCGCACCATCTGACGCGCCCACTGCAGTGGATCGGCGACCATCTCATCGAGTGCGAGCTGGTAGTAATGACGACTGCGTTGCGATGGTTTGGAGAGGTGAGAGGATTTTTCCAGTAGCCGATTCCAGCGTGGTCCGGCGGCGACCGAGGTCAGTCCATCTTCACCGATGCCATCGCCGGAGCGATTTCCGATGTAGAAGTTGATGCCGCCGTTGGAACTGATCAGCACCAGATCGTCACCACTCTTCCAGTTGAGAGTGGCGATCGGTAGCAAGGTCAGGGCGCAGGCTCCCAGCAGTGCGCCGGAGTGGACCAGGCAAATGCTCCAGCGACGCGGTTGTAGCAGTGCCACCAGTGCCAGGCCCACGGCTACCGGCAGACCGGTTGCCCGGGTGATGGAAGCCAGGCCGATCGCCATGCCGACCTGGATCCAGCCACTCCAATGACTTGTAGCCAGCGCGTTTCTGGCGAGGGAGACGCTCAACAGGATCAGGAATGTGAAGACGGTGGTATCGAGCATCTGTCCGCAGAAGAAGACCGGCATCGAGGCGATCGCATAGAGCCCGCTCGCCAGCAAGGCGGCTTTACGACCTGCGGTCAGTGCGGTGATCTGCAGGATCAACAGGGCAGAGATGGAATCGAGAAGGCACTGGAAGACCTTCACCGTCCAGGCGAAGGAGGCGGGAACTCCCTGAGCAGTACTGCCGATGTCTGACCAGGGTAGCGCCAGCAGTGTCAACAGTGCCGGGTAGCCGGGAGGTTTCCAGTAGGGGGTCTCGTGTCGTGGACCGTGTTCGAGGAAGCCACGCGCTTGATCGACATTGGTCTGCTCGTCGATGATCGGATAAAGAAACGCTGGATCGGACACGCTCGAATCCGCCACCGACCACAGTCGGATCGAGAAGGCCAACAGGAACACCCACCAGCGAGTCCGTGGGGATGGAATCCAGAGATCTGTCATCATCCAGTTCTCAACTTCCGACTACTGCAAGCCCTCCCTGAATTCGATCGGGCTGTCGATTCCACTGACCATCTGGAAGGATCTTTCGGGATCGAAGTGGCCTAACTTTTCAGGACCTTGACGAGTGAAGCGGTAGGTCGCTCCGGCGGAGTCGTAGGAGCCGATCACCTGGAATCCGGCATCGTAGATGTTGTGGATCATGGTGGTGATCTCGGAGCCGCCGTCGAGCACCGTCACCTGGCGGGAACCGACGAAGCCGACCAGTTCACCCGCGGTCATCGCTCGGCTGTAACTCTCCTCGGTCACCTGGGTCGAGGTCGAAGAGGATCGGGCGCTGTCGGACAAGGAACGGCTATCGGTCCTTGTCGCTGGCGGGGAGCCGCAGCCGCTCGACCCCAGGACCATCAACAGCCCCAGCGGCAAGATCCAGCGGTGGCGAGATCTTCCGATCTCTGGGCGGAGGATCGATCGATCGCAGTGTCGGGAGACGGGCTTGCTGGAGAAGTTCATTCTTCTCTTCCTTCCGGGGAGATTCAGTCTCTGGTCGGGCGGTGATCCTGCGGTAGGATCCGATCGGGGGAACTGGACTCGATCCTGTCACCCGAAGAAAGGCACCTCGATGATGCAGAGCCTATCGGAGCAGGCCGATCTCTTCTACTACCTCTTCCAGTGCATCTTGTGTCTGCTGTCCCTGCTGGTGATCACCATCGGATTGCCCGGGCAGCTGTTGCCGGGGCTGGCAGCACTGGGCGTGTGGCTTTTGGGGTGGGGTGGAGAAGAGACTGATCTTCCGGCGGTGAGCCAGGAGGTGTGGTACTTGCTGGGCGGTGCAGCGCTGGCAGAACTGGTCGAATTCGTCTCCGGCTGGTTCGGTGGGCAATCGGTCGGGGCGACGCGCCAGGGGTCGGTGGGAGCGATGCTGGGTGGCTTCGTCGGCGGGATCCTCGGCAACTTGATCCTCCCCATCATCGGGGGGATTTTTGGCGTTCTCGGCGGCACTTTTATCGGTGCTTACCTGGGAGAGAAGCGTGCACTGGAGCAACAACAACCCGATTCGGACACTTCGAGCGATGATCAGGAGAAGGCGATGAAGGTCGGAATGGCGTCTCTGATCGGACGGATTCTGGGCTTGATGGCGAAACTGGCATTCACTCTGGTCTGCCTGTTCTACTTCATCGGTCAGTTGATCTTCTAACCGCTCCGGCACTTCGCTGGTCACCGTGGATGCGTCACAGAACCGCTCCAGGAGAGGGGAATCGGCACTGCTTCCCGGCTCTTGCTGCGGCTTGCTTGACAGATCTGACAGGGGGGATATATTTCAGTCTCTGGCCGACGGTAGGGTGAGATCCGTTCTCGCAAGACGATGGGCCAGGAGGGTTCCCTGCGGGGAATGCGTCGAGGTTCGCGACTACTGGGGAAGTAGCTCAATTGGTTAGAGTCCCGGCCTGTCGAGCCGGTGGTTGCGGGTTCGAGTCCCGTCTTCCTCGCCAGTCGCGAACCTGGACATCGTTTTTCTTTCTTCTTCCCATCATCTATTAATTCCATCTTCTCACTGCTCCGATCCATCGCATCTCTGCACCGATCGTGAGTTCTGATCCTGCTGCGGATTCGATTCTCAGCCGCTCCTTCATCATCTCCTCCTTTCTCATCTCCATCGACGATCGCCATTCCAGGGGTCGCACCTTCGGTAACTCCCCTTCTGGAATTCGCAATACCCGCGGGATCGGACAGCCGTTAGCGTCCTTCCCCAGCGGTCCGATGCTGCACCCTTGCACCGGAGGTGGGTCCAGAGGATGCTCCGGGTGGAAGTGAGGTTTGTATGACGGTGGGAGTCTGTTCCTGGTCATTGCGTCCTGAAGGACCGGATGATCTGGTCGCAAAGGTGCTGGAGACCGGAGTGGGCGCTGTCCAGCTGGCGCTCGATCCGTTGCGCCAATCGTGGGGCGTGGTCGAAACCCTCGTTGCGCTCGAAGGTGCCGGGATCGAGGTGCTCAGTGGCATGATGATGATGGAAGGGGAGGATTACTCCACCTTCGAGACGATTCAAGTCACCGGTGGTGTTCGTCCGCAACAGACCTGGGAAGCCAATCTGGAAGCGGCTCGCGCCAACGCCCGGATCGCCAGCGAGGCGGGCATCGACCTGGTCACCTTCCATGCTGGATTCATTCCTCATTCCCCCGATGACCCGGAGCGAGCTCAGATGCTCGATCGCTTGAAGACACTCGCCACTGAATTCGAGCAGCAGGATTGCCGGGTGGCACTGGAAACGGGGCAGGAATCGGCCGCCACCCTGGTCACTGTGATGGAAGAACTGGAATCGCCTTCGATCGGTGTCAACTTTGATCCGGCGAACATGATCCTCTACGGCATGGGAGATCCGATCGCTGCCCTCGAATTGCTGGCGCCATACATCTGCCAGCTTCACATCAAGGATGCGTCCCCGTCTGCAGTGGCAGGCGAGTGGGGGAGTGAACAACCGGTGGGGGCAGGGGCGGTCGATTGGTCCGCCTTCTTCGCCCTGCTCGAGCAGCAATCGTTGGACGCAGACCTGGTCATCGAACGGGAGGCGGGGGATCAGCGAGTGGCCGATGTGATTCATGCGCGCCAGATGATCGAGGCGCAGCTGGGAGGGATCGCGCGATGAGCACGTTGGGAATCGGAATCGTCGGATTTGGATTCATGGGTCGTACTCACCTCGAGGCGTATCGAAGGGCTGCAAAGGAACGGTTCGATTGCCAGGTGAGAGCGATCTACAGCCTCGATCCGCCAGGATTCGGAGGCGAGGGCAATGTCCAGACGGGCGCCGATGATGAGGTCGACCTCGATGCGCTGGGGATTCGCTGGAGCGAGCAGATCGAGCAACTGCTGGAAGCGGACGATATCGACCTGATCAGCATCTGCACCCCGACCGATACTCATATCGATCTGGCCATCGAGGCGCTCGAACAGGGCAAGCATGTGTTGCTGGAGAAGCCGGTCGCCTTGACCAGTTCCGAGGTCCAGCGACTGATCGATGTCGATGGCAAGACTGATTCCCTCTGCATGCCAGCGATGTGCATGCGATTCTGGCCCGGCTGGTCGTGGTTGAGAGAGATGGTGCAATCGGCACAACTGGGCCCGGTGAAGAGTGCGTTTTTCCAGCGGATTGGTGCTGCGCCCGGTTGGAGTCAAGATTTCTATCTCGATGAGAAGCGCTCCGGCGGGGCTCTGATGGATCTTCATATCCATGACGCAGACTTCGTGGTTGCCACCTTTGGAGTGCCGGATGAAGTCAGTACCAGTGGCACCCGCTCGCAACTGGTCACCCAGTACCGATATCCCGACGGTCCGTCGTCGGTGGTGGCGGAAGCGGCGTGGTACCCCGATCCCTCCTACCCTTTCCAGATGCGATACCGGGTCGGGTTCGCTGATGCGGTGGCAGATTTTGACCTCTCGCGGGGAGCTGAGGCTCTCCATCTTCATCGTGGTGGAGCAGTGGAAGTGATCGAACTCCCGACCGGCAATGGCTATGACGGCGAGGTCCGACACCTGCTACAGGCGATCACTGACCGATCGGAGCGGATCCACCCCGATCTTAGTGAGGCATGTACGGTGCTTCAGATGGTCGAGGCGGAGGGCCAGAGTATCGATGAAAATAGAGCGGTAAAGATGGTTCGAAGCCGCGGACGTGCTTGAAAAAGAAAGGAAGGGGATCGGCGATTGGCCGATCCCCTTCCGGGTATTCTGGTTTTCTCACACCCGATGTACCTCTACAGGCAAATGGGGTAACTGAAGCAATCTGCAGCTTCCTGACCGGGAGCGGTTCCACAATCGGGGTACGGTGCCGGCGGTGCGGCACCTTCGAGAAACTGGAACTGGATCACGAAGGTCGGGTCGGCGACATCGAATCCTCCATCGGCATTGGCGTCGGAGGCCGCTTCGCAGTCGAGGTGGACTCCACCGAGGAACAGGTCACTGAGCATCCAGATGGCATCCGCCACGTCATTTCTTCCGTCGGCGTTGGCATCGCTTCGCAGATAGGCAGTGATACTCGCAGCCACCAGGGTGATGGTCGCATCCTGGGTCTCGGCAGCGATCGAACCTCCGCCGACCACCATCACATTGGTGACATTGGGGGATCCGAGTCCACTGGTCCAGCTGAGGCTGGTCGCGGCACCATCGGTGTCTCCGGTCAGTGCTCCCGCGACCGTCGAGTAGGCCACTTCTGCCACCGTCTCCTCGGCAGTGAAACTGATCGTCTCTGCTCCGATGAAGGAGTAGACACAACCGAGAGTGATCCCGTCAGGGTAGATACTGGAGTCTGCGAAACTGGGACCGTTGCCACCATCGAGGGCGGCGACCGGGCCAGCCAGAGTCACCGAGGTGGCCTCGAGCAGGGTCGAATCGTGCCCCAGTCCCATCGAGAAACCCTGGGTGTTGTTGGGGAAGGGAGCGCCGAGCGCACTGTTATCGGTCTCGAATACCTGTAGAGCGACGGAGAATCCGGAGACTCCGTCATCGGGGTTGTAGGCGGCGGTGGTATCGGAAGCGACGTAGGTGAAGGTCGGTCCAGGAATGTCGATGACTTCCATGTTGCCGGCATTCTGGGTCGGAACCAGTGAAGCACCACCGATCACGGCGACCGTCGTGACCACCGGAGATCCGAGGCTGTTACAGAACTGAACCGGGTAATTTCCCGGATTTGCAGCGGTGTCGATGGCGTAATCGGCACTCGACATGGTCAAGGTCTGCCCCTCGGGAATCGGGTTACAGCCGGTGAAGCAAATCACCACTCCCTGGGTCCAGCCCCCCGGGTAAATCGAGGACTGATTGAAATCGACTGCGTCACTCTCTTCGTTGTGGACGAGGCTGACGCTTCCGATGGAACTGTCGTGACACATGCCAAAGGACCAGCCCTGAACTGCGCCGCCGGAGCCAGAGTTATCGAGAGTTGCGGTGATGTTCATGGTGCCACCCGCGGCTGCGGAGTCACTTCCGGCGCTGAAGATCTGAGCCTGAAGTGTCGACGAGCCGAGCAGGCCAAACAGAAGCCCGATCGTGACGAAATACATGCGATACATGAGCAGGATTCCTCCCAGAGAATAACCGTTCGAAGTGCCTACGATACAGGACCGGCAGGCATGACAAGGACATACTAGCCTAGACAATAGGCTTGTTGATAATAGTGCCGGGTGGAGGGTATAGGTGCAAGTAGTTAATGTTAACTTACGGCTGCGTACCGATCAAAGGAGCGTATCTGGCCTAAAATGTTCGAATTGACAGGTTTCTGAATTGCAGTCGAGACCCGTGGGACTGCAATTCAAGCGGACCTTTGTTAATGATGGCCTGGTCCCGGTCCCAGTAGTTTTCCAGCACCACCTCATCGACCACTCTTTGACCATTGAGATCGACCGTGACTCGCTCGCCGCGCATCTGGATGCGGAAGTGATTCCACTGGCCGGGGGGATGATCTGCAGCGACCCGCGGGCGTGACGGGCCCACTTGATTATTGTAGAGCCCGCCGGAGCCCTCCGGATGTTGCGCGATATCCCAGATTTGCACCTGTGGGGAGCCTCTCAGGTAGATGCCGCTATCTCCGCCCGGCTCGATCATCCACTCCACTTCCAGCTCGAAGTCGGAGAATTGCTCGATGGTGCAAAGATGCGAGCCGTGGCCATCAAAGACCAGCATCCCCTGGTCGACGCTCCAGTGCTCGCTCATCTGCTGATCTGCCAGTTGCTGCGCCTCGGCCAACTGTGGGGGCGTCATCTCGGCTCGGGAGTAGGGGTTTCCGACCAGCCCTTGCCAGCCCTGCAGCGTCTGTCCGTCGAACAGAGGCTGAGCGGTGGATCGGTGCGCGGGCCCCTGGCAACCGCTCGTCAG
>DUAN01000180.1 GCA_012960845.1 Planctomycetota bacterium
CGCGGGTGCCGGTCCACACAGTTACGACATGACTGCAGATGCGGGCGCCGCCAGCATCAGTGATACCGTCGATTGCACCGTCGATGTTCCATCGACACCGACCGACATGGCGTGTTCGGCACTGGGATCGACCGTTTCGCTCTCGTGGGCCCTGCCGGCCCCGGGCGAGACCATCGCACTGAGCCGAAATGGCACCGTCATCGCCATGCTCGCAGGAGATGCCACCTCACATGAGGATGTGGGAGCGCCTGTCGGCACCAACGAATACTGCATCGTCAACATGATCGGAAACGGCACCAGTGCCACCACATGTTGCAGTGCCAGGGTACTCGCTGCCCCCACCGGATTCGCCTGTGCAGCGGTAGCCGGAGAGATCGATATCAGCTGGACCAACAATGATGTCTACGACACCATCACTCTCAACCGAGATGGACAACCGCTGGCGATCCTCGCCGGAAGCGATAGCTCGTACCACGACGCTACTGCGGGAGCCGGGGCACATAGTTACGACATGACTGCCGACGCCGGCGCCGCCAGTATCAGCGACACCGTCGACTGCACCATCGATGTGCCTTCGACCCCGATCGACATGCAGTGCTCCGCACTCGGGTCGACCGTCTCGCTCTCGTGGACCCTGCCGGCCCCCGGCACCACCGTCCAGATCAGTCGCGATGGAGCTGTGATCGCCACCCTCGGAGGTAGTGCCAGTTCCTACGATGACTCGGGATCCCCTGTCGGCACCCATGAGTACTGTGTGGTCAACCTGATCGGTACCGGCACCAGTGCTGCGACTTGCTGTTCTGCTCGGGTGATCTCCGCTCCGACCGGCTTCGGCTGCGTCGCCACCTCTGGTGATGTGGTTCTCAGCTGGACCAACACCGATGATTACGACACCCTGTCGTTGACACGAGACGGTGCGTTGCTGGCATTGCTGCCCGGAACCACCAACAGCTTCACCGACCCGGCCCAGCCGCATGGCTCACATACTTACCAATTGACCGCCACCCTCGGTGCCCAGAGCACCTCCTCCACTGCATCCTGCTCGGAAGAGGTACCCTCCACTCCACAGAACATCAGTTGTACTCTTGCGGGTGGATCCACCGTGCAGCTGGCGTGGGACCTCCCCGCCGCAGGCGACTTCATCAGTTTGACCCGTAACGGTGCCCCGATCGGCTCGCTGGCAGGATCCGACACCAGTACCACCGACAACCCCGGTCCCGGAACCTACGAGTACTGCCTGGTGGTCAATATCGGCAACGGTACCGGTGCCACCACCTGTTGCACCATCGTGGTGCCGCAACCGATGTCCGGGATCGCCTGTAGCACCATCGGTGACGGAAACACCATCTCCTGGAGCAACGGAGAGGCTTATGACCTGATCCAGATCTCTCGCGATGGCGTGCTGGTTGGTTTCGTCGATGGAACCGAAGAGAGTTACACCGATATCCCGCTGGGAGCCGGAACCTACTCCTACGAGGTCATCGCGACACTGGCGGGATCTCAGACCGCTCCCATCAATTGCTCGGTGACCATCTTGCCGGCACCGATCAATCTGGCCTGCACTTTCTTCGGTGCGCCGATTCATCTCGACTGGGAAAACACTGCGACGTACTCGACGATCCATATCGAGCGCAACGGAGTGCTGATCTCCTCGATTCCAGGTTCCGCCACCAGCACCATCGATGTGGTCCCTGCCCAGGGCACATACACTTACCGGATCTGGGCTGAGCATGCCGATGGAATCACCACCTCCACCACCTGCTCTGGATTCGTCAAGACCTTCCTGAGAGGGGATGCCAACAGTGATACCCACTGCGACATCGCCGACGGAATCTGGGTACTCAACTGGCTCTTCGTCAACGGAGCAGAGCCGACTTGCTTCGATTCGGCAGACTTCGATGACAACGGAATCGTCACCATCGGCGACGCCATGCTGATGATCTTCTACTACCTGCATGCGGAAGGAACGCCGCTGATTCCGCCCGCCGCACCCTACCCGGATGCCGGTCTGGACCCGACCGACGACGTACTCGACTGCATCGACTCCCCCTACTAGGAGATCGAACTGCACAGAAGTGAGAATTGACCGGGTCCCGCTGAATCGTAAGGTTCAGCGGGACCCGTATTTCTTGGCACCATCGGTTTCTTGGCACCATGGGGTTCAAACCGGAGAGATGCCGTCCACCAGATCGTGGTGTATGCTTGAACAAGAGACCTCTCCGTTGGAGGTTTCAGGTTGTGAAAGGCGATACTCATGACGGCGGCCGGAAACTCGATGGCCTATCCCCAGATGAACGGACACGGAACCGGTGATTCGACGGCAAACGTGGGCGCCTACGGCCCCTTCTGCTCCATCTGCCCGATCCGCAACGGTTGCGGGAAAATCTGCGATCTGGTCGAGAATCTGATCCCCAGCATGGAGCGAGGAAGAGTCGATTCTGAGGATCTCTCCCGACTCTACATGGGCCTTCGTAGCGTCAATGTGCTGCTCGATAACATCGAAATGCTGACTCCCCGTCAGCAAGAGGTGGTGCGCCTCTACTACCGTGAATCACTGATGCAGCAGGAGATCGCAGAGCGCTTGAAAGTGTCGCAACAGGCGGTCGCCGACTCGCTGGTCCGTGCAAGACGGGCAGTAGGACGTCATTTTGGCGCCCGAGAGATGGCCAAGAACTCGAGCCAGTAGCTGGCTTCAACCGCTCGATTCCGGAAATCTTTTCCGCTCTGAGGCCCCTCTATCTGGGCCGATTGACACGCCACAACTCTCGGATAGAATTCAGGTTGGTGAAGAAACGATGCCTTGGGGCTCCTGTAGTCCCGTCGATATTCAGTTTCAGCAGGTCGAATTGTCGCCCCTGACGTGCGATTTCGCTGACACCCCTGAACGTTTCTTCGAGCATTCGTGGCCACATCCACGTGGCCAATTCAATCGATCTGGAGGGGGTTGGCCATGGTTGCCGACCCTGCGCAAGCCCGAGGACAGAATCATTCAGGACAGAGTCATTCAGAACCGAGACCGTCAGGAAAGTAACTTTCAGGACTGTAACTTTCAGGACCGTAACATTCAGGAGACCGTACCTTTCGGTTTCTCCAGTTACAGCGCCTGAACATCCCGTTCCCCTGTGAGTCGTTTCACTGATCGTCGCGATCCTGTTGGTACTCGAGGAAGAATCTTACCGGCTCCCGATCAGGGACCGTAGTGATGAAAGACGAATCATGATCTCTCGACCATCATCCGATTCCCGCAGTTCACAGTTTCCCCTCGCCGACGCGGCAGCCTGGCTCCCGGTGATGGTGCTACTGGTCTCACTGGCCGGATCTCTCCAGGCGCAGGTTCCCTGCCCCGTCACCAATCCCCCCTTCGGAACCTGCTTCGTGCAGAACACCAGTTATCCGGGGGACTACCCCTGGGCAACCACGGTGATCGACGGAGAGTCGAGTCTCGTCGTCGCCGATGCCTTCAGTGGTTTCTTCTACAAGTACCAGATCAACTCACTGAGTTCGACTCCAGCACAGTACCTGAGTCCAATAGGTCCTGCGGCCTACCTGGGTGTCAGCTGGAATAGCGACGAAGACCTTCTCTACTGGCTGGTCGAGGACCAGGGACAGTACTGGCTGGTGTCTTCCAGTTCGGCCGGAATCTTGATTTCTCAGACCCCCATCGAATTGCCCGCTGGCGTCAGTGGAGTGACCGGGCTGGCATGGCATGCCGGGACCGGAAACTACTGGACCAATGCCTATGACGATGATCTCTACCTCGAGTTTCTCAGCGACGGCACCTTTTCAGGGAACTCCTTTCAGAATCCCGAAGTGATTACCGCCACAGCAGAGGTCTTTGGTCTCGGGCTGACGATCGCACTCGATCCCCTGACCGGCGAATACCTGTTCGATATTCCCGTCGGAGCCCCTTCCGATCAACGCTCTACTCAGGTAAAGCGGGTCGATGATACTGGAGAAGAACAGGGTCTCTTCTACCCTCTCGCCAGCATCAATGCCCTCGCTGGCTGGGTCACCGGAATCTCCTGGACCGAGACCGGATCCTGGGGTGGCCCCAGTGAATTCGTGATCGATATCACCAACAATTCGATCGTCGAGGTCCCGGTACCCAATCCCAATGCTCCTTCGGTCACCGTCTTCACCTGTGCTGCCGACGGCGGCAACAATGTGACCCTCGAGTGGGTCAACCCCATCACTTACGCGAGCATCCTGTTGCTGCGTGACGGTGTTGCAATTGCAGATCTGCCCGGTACCGATTCGACTTACACCGATACCGATCTCGATTCCGCGACCTACTCCTACTCACTCCAGCCTGTACCGGCGAGTGGTGCCACTCTTCCGGCGGCGATCTGTGATGTCGTGGTCGGATTTGGTCGCCTTCTGGGTCAGGTGGCCTTCGGCGGATCACAGTCGGGCCCCACCACCGTCATCGAGAGCACCAACCAATTGGTGGTCGCCGATGCATCCGGGCTCACAGCCTGGCTTTACTCCAAGGACTTGACTCCTGTTTCGAGCATCGCAGGTCCCTTCACTTCGGCGGTCAATTTGTCGGGCCTGGCATGGAACGCCTCCGATGACACCCTCGCCTGGATGACCGAAGCTGGGGAGTTGATTCACACTGACCTGCAAGGCTCCATCATCTCGAGTACCACTCTTCAGTCCCCGACTCCACTGGGTCTGATCGGTGAGATCACCTGGTCGACGAACCGCCAGCAGTTCCTCGGAATCGATCGTTCGGTCGCCTCCTTCTTCGCCTTCGATGCGGATGGAACCACCAATGGTATGTGGATGTCGGTCCCCCCGACTCCCACCGGAGCGGCAGTATTTCTCGCCGGAATCACTTCCCGCGATACCGCCAACAACAGCGTCTGTGATTTTGCGGTGGGCTCACTGAACGACGCCGGAATCAGCCGGATCGAGCGTTCAGTCGACGGCGTCACCAGCGGAATTGGATTCGATACCGCTCCTTCAGTAAACACCGGTGAAGTGGTCGGGATCTCCTCGACCGAAACCGGACCCTTTGGCACTCCCGTCAGTTACCTGATCGGTGGAGACAACGGTGTCATCTACATGTTCTCAGGAGACCTTACAGGAACTGGATCCGAGTTCATTCGCGGCGAGTTGAACATGGACGGCACCCGCAATCTGGTCGATGTCACCGTATTGCTGCTGAATCTGTTCGGTCAGGGTCAGACTCCTTCCACCTGCATCGACGCTTCCGACATCAACGACGACGGACTGGTCGACATCGCCGATGCCATCTCGCTGCTGGAATACCTGTTCGAAGGTGGATCGGTTCCGCCAGCTCCCAGTAGTAGCTGTGGACCAGACGACTCCATCGACAACCTCACCTGTCAAGAATTCGACGGCTGCTAGCACCACACCAGGTTCACCAGAACCACCGGCTGGCTCCGCCAAAGAAAAGACCCCCGCCGTCAACGACGGCGGGGGTCTTTCTCATCTCGACAAGTTCGCCCGGGGTCTGCAACGTGCCAAATCAGCGGGACAGTGCTTCCGCCAGGATTGGAAGCGACACATCCAGTCGGTAATCCACAGCAGAGTGGTCGTCATCGAACTCCTGATGCAGATGCGGGACATCGAATTGCTCGAGTTTCTTTGCCAGCATTCTCGCTCCATGGTGAAGACGGTACTGATCCCGAAAGCCGCAATCGATGAAGAGGCACTTCAGTGATTTCAGAGCGGTGTGATGTCGATCGACCATCTGAACCGGGTCGTGTTCCAACCACCGCTGCCACCTCTCATCGATGATTTCACCGGTTTCCAGATCAAAGGGCAGGTGGTATTCCCCCGGTCGCTGCAGATCCGGGTCATAGGACGCGGCCATCGCGAGAATCATCAGTGTCATCACATCATCGTGACGCGGCTTGACCTTCTTGCGAAACTTCTCGAGGAAGGCGGCCTTTCCACCGCACCTTCGCAGCACATCGATCGCCAGTGGGAAATCGGGTAGATAGCCGTAGGGGAAGTACATGTCGCCGCTGTGACAGGCGATCGCCCCCCATGTATCGGAGTGAAGCATGCCGTGGACCAGCGCTCCGTAGCCACCGGATGATTTGCCGAACACTCCGCGGTGATCTCGCTGGGCAAGCGTTCGCCAGCGATCATCGATGAAGGGCACCAGCTCTTCGACCAGGTAACTGGCCCAGGGCCCCACCGCCGGAGAATCGATGTACTGATTTCCGCCCAGCGAGGTGAAGCCATCCGGCATCGCCACGATGCACGGCTTCATCTGCCCGGTTCCGACCAGCCGATCGAGTCGCTCCGGCAGGTTCTCGGTGAAGGCAGACCAGGCCAGATGTTTGATTCCGCTGCCGGTAAATCCGGCCAGATCGACCAGCAGTGGATACCGTTCCGAACCCCCTGCGGAGTAGCCAGGAGGGGTCCAGATGGCGATATTTCGCAGTGGAGGATCCCCCAGGGGGTTTCCTTCCAGCTGCTTCGACCGCTGCTCGACCAGTTCCACCTGGCCCGTCTCTCCCTGATATCTTCTCAACTGGTCACTCCGTTTCCCTCGGGTCTCGGTGATTCCTCCCGGCACAGCGGTTAGAATCCACCTCCGGGCTGTACAGAGCAACTGCCGATTCGGCCCCAGAAAGGAAAAATCACAGATGGAAAAAACAGCGTTTCCGCGCCGATTCCTCGCCGAAGATTTCACTGCCAGTAGTCTTGAATCGATCGAGGCCATCTACCTCGACCTTCTCGACCGAGACATCGATGACCAGAAATCTCTGCTCGATTGGTGCAGAGAGTGGAGTGAAATCGATGCAGTTCTGGCAGAGGAGGGTGCGCGCAGGTACGTCGACCACACCTGCTACACCTCCGACGAGGCGATCAATGCCCGCTACATGGAGTGGATCGAGAAGATCCGTCCAGGACTCAAGAAGATCATGTTTGACATGGATCGAAAGTTCATCGCATCCGCAGCTCTCGATTCACTTCCCGCCGAAGAGTTCGGGACATGGGTCAAATCGGTTCGCAATAGCGTTGAGTTGTTCCGCGAGGCAAATATCCCGCTGCAGACCGAGGTAGCAAAGCTGGACGCCGAGTACGACAAGGTAACCGGTGCCATGACCATCGAGTTCGACGGAGAGACTCGCACCCTCCCGTTCATGGGAAGAATCCTGGAAGAAACTGACCGCGATCGACGTGAAGCAGCATTTCGCGCCATCTGGGAACGATTCGGCCAGGACAACGAAGCGATGCAGGACATCTTTGACAAGCAACTTGAACTTCGCCACCAGATGGCACTCAACGCCGGCTTCGACAACTTCAGGACATTACGTTTTCGTCAGCTGGAGCGCTTCGATTACGGTCCCGCCGAGTGCATGCAATTTCACGACTCCATCGAGAAGGTGATCTTGCCGCTGGTCAAAGAGCGTGCGGCCAAACGACGCGAATCCCTCGGAGTTGAGAAACTCCGCCCGTGGGATTCCTCGGTCGATCCGAAGGGTCGTTCCCCACTTCGCCCCCTGGATGGCGGTACCCCACTGGTCGACGGCTGCAGCCAGATCTTCGGACAGGTTCATCCAGACCTGGCGAAGATGTTTTCGCTGTTGATCGACGGTGACCTTCTCGATCTCGATTCCCGCAAGAACAAGGCACCCGGCGGCTACCAGTACAACTTCGAGGAGATCCGGGTTCCCTTC
The DNA here is from genome assembly GCA_012960845.1 of Planctomycetota bacterium. GTDB lineage: Bacteria > Planctomycetota > UBA8108 > UBA1146 > UBA1146 > QNYK01. The sequence continues at coordinate 7,665 of DUAN01000180.1, forward strand.
ATCTTCATGAACGCTGCGGGAAAGCAGGGAGATGTCCAAACGCTGCTCCACGAGGGTGGGCACGCTTTCCATAGCATCGAGTCCCGCCACCACGAGTTGATTGCCAACCGTGGTGCCCCGATCGAATTCTGCGAGGTCGCCTCGATGGCGATGGAACTGCTGGGCGCCCCTCACCTCGATGTCTTCTACAAGGACCCTGATCAGATCACCCGCGCTCGCATCGAGCACCTCGAAGGTGTCATCAGCCTGTTCCCATGGGTGGCGATGATCGATTCGTTCCAGCACTGGCTCTACACGAACCCGGGCCACTCCAGAGAAGATCGAACCACGACATGGCTCGGCATCATGGACCGATTCAGCACCAATGAGATGGACTGGAGCGGATTCGAGCACGTCCGAGCGAACCGCTGGCTGCGTCAATCGCACCTGTTCGGCGTACCCTTCTACTACATCGAGTACGCCATCGCCCAGTTGGGAGCACTGCAGGTCTGGAGAAATCACCGCAAGGACCCCGAAGGTGCGATTCAGAGTTATCGTGCCGGCCTGGCACTCGGCAATACCCGTTCCCTTCCTCAGTTGTACGAAGGTGCCGGAATCCGATTCGACTTTTCTCAGGAGATGCTGGAAGATCTGATCGGAATGGTCAGAGAAGAGATCGACTCGCTCGAGAGTTCCTCTTGCTAAATCCTCTGGTCGACACAAACAGATGTTCTAAAACTGATAAGATAAGGAGTTTTTCATGAAAACGATGATCATGGCCTGCTCGGGCCTCTCGATCCTGATCCTCTGTGCCTTCACCGCTATCGATGGAAGTGCCACCGCAGTCGCCGCGGACGACCCGGCCATCACCGCAGTGAATCAGTACATCACCAAGCAAACAGCATCGGGAAAGATCCAGAAAGACATCGCCAGCTGGAAAACCCGTCTCCCGAAATTCCCGGCACTGGAATACACCAAGGGAACCACCTATGTCTGGAAACTGGAGACCACTGTGGGAGAGATGGAACTGGAGTTCCTGCCACAGACAGCCCCCAACCATGTCTCCAACTTCATCTACCTCACGCAGGTGGGATTCTTCAACGGTCTCAATTTCCACCGGGTGATCCCCGACTTCATGGCCCAGGGAGGCTGCCCCTTGGGCAAAGGCAGTGGCGGTCCCGGGTACAAGTTTGCCGGAGAATACGTCTCCTCGGTCAAACACAACCGTGGCGGTCTGCTGTCGATGGCCAACGCCGGTCAAGGAACTGATGGTTCGCAGTTCTTCATCACCTTCAAAGAGACACCCTGGCTCGACGGAAAGCACACCATCTTCGGCAAGCTCCGCTCGGGAGAATCGGTGCTCAAGCAGATTGAAGCGCTTGGCACAAGAAGCAGTAAACCTTCCGAAGAGTTGACGATCGAGAAGGCTACCATCGTGGTCGAGTCGAAGAGCAAGGTCGAAAAAGAGAAGATACCGGAACCGAAGAAAGCACCGGCGAAGAAGCCACAATCGAAGAAGGAGTCACGATGAGTAACGGCACCATCGATGCGATGAGAGAAGCGGTTTCTGCGTTGAAGGACGCAGGCGAGATCGATACCTCATCGAAGAACTGGAAGACCTCGTTGCCACGCTTCCCGGAGACTGCAGTCTCTGCGGAGGATCAGATCTTCTGGATGATCGAGACCAACCATGGGACCATCAAGGTTCGCCTGATGCCGGATGTCGCTCCCGATCATGTGCGCAATACGATGTACCTGAGCGAGGTTGGCTTCTACAACGACCTCACCTTCCATCGCGTCATCACCGGGTTCATGGCCCAGGGTGGCTGCCCCGATGGCACCGGCATGGGAGGTCCTGGATATCGCTTCCAGGGCGAGTTCTCGCCGTCGGCTCGACATGACCGTAGCGGTCTGCTGTCGATGGCCAACGCCGGCCCCAACACCGACGGAAGCCAGTTTTTCCTCACCTTCACCGCCACTCCACACCTCGATGACAAGCACACCATCTACGGTGAAGTGATCGAGGGTCAGCCAGTAGTGAAAGCGCTGGAGCAGCGCGGTTCCGGTGGAGGTGATCCAGCCGAGCCGTTGTTGATGATCCAGTCGACCATCACTGCCGAGTAAGCCGTTCGCATCGTTGAGCCTCCGGAACCGGTCAGTTCCAGTCCGGTTCCGGAGGCATCATCGACCAGAGGAGCGCCTCCCCGCCCATTTCTCTCAACGCTGCAGCCCACATCTGATCCGCCGGAGTTTCCAGCAACTGGATCGGGTTGCCCCTCGAGATCACCCACGATTGCTCGATCACCTCCTGCTGCAACTGCCCCTGTCCCCAGCCGGTGTAGCCGAGGAAAAAGCGATAGTTCTGTAACGCATCTTTTCCATCCCTGATCTTGCCGAGTGTCTGCTCCAGGTCATCGGGGATGAACAGCCCACTGCTGATTTGTCGCTGAGTGGCATCGAGGTCGCACCCTTCGTCGGTGACGGTCTGACACAACGCAAAGATCTTTTCGTGGTCGACCGGGCCTCCGAATTGCAAACACGGATTCGTCACACCATCGATATCGATGTCTTCCAGCACCCGACCGAGCGGGATGTCTGTCGGTCGATTCACCACCAGGCCGAAGGAACCGGCATCGTCATGATCACAGAGCAAGATGACACTGCGATGAAAGTTGGGATCGCGAAGAGCAGGGGTGGCGATGAGAAAATCACCAGGGCCCAGCACCGGCGGGTCGATGGGCTTCAGTGGAAAATCCAGATCGTCTTGCATGAGACCTCCCGGTCGAGACCAGGGTGGTACAGCCACCTCCGCTCTCTCAGGATTCGATTGTCACCTTGAGCAACTCGATTCTCAATCCCACCAGCGAAATCAAATCGCGTCGATTATGCAGCAGAACCGGCTCGATCACCGACAACGGAGCCCCCTCTCTCATGTCCTGAAAACGCAAGGGAGCCTCGCTACCGGGCACATCGCCACTGCAACGAGGGATTCCCAGCAATCGTTCCTCCGCCGTCGTCAGACGACAATTGGGCCACTCCTTGCGGTACCGGCGCCGAACATCGACCAGCAGATCCAGCGACTCACAACCGTCTGAGATCCCCACCAGCTGGTGCCAGCGCCAGCGGCAGCGGAGGAAGGGCAGATCAAATCCATTGCCGTTATAGGTCACGACCCGGTTGAATCGCTCGAGCAGCCGCTGCAATCGCTCCAGCTGTCGTCGCTCCGCTGCCACATCGCCGCTGTACCACTGCTCCAGGCGCAGTGAGTCCTGCTGGCGATAGAGGATCCCGATCAGCGAGGTGAGCGAACGGTCCGCTCGCAAGCCGGTGGTCTCCAGGTCGAGAAAGATGACATCATCCGGGGTCTGCTCGATCCACTGCTGGCCCACCTGACCATCGACGATGGCATGGTAATCGGGCACCATCGTCGCCGGTCGAGCACCGCTGGGTGGAGCGCTTTTCCTCAAAGATCGGCGCAGGCGATTCAACCGGTCCCCTTTCAACTTCGTCCCCTTCGCATCGTCGACCGTGCGACCTTGCGAACCTTCCGCTCGGTTCGCTCATCGAGCAGCACCGGAGGTGATTCGGGCCGGGGAGATGTGGGCGCCGCCACACCGGTCAGATCGACAACGTACTCGTCGCGTCCGGTCAATCGATGGAGCAGCCACCGTGTCGCTTCCTTCGGATAGGGATACTCCATCAGTTCCTGATCCAGCACCGAGGCAACCCTCGATGAGCCGGGTAACACACAGGCGGGACAGCCGGCGGCGCAATCGCATCCCACCACCGCTTCCAGCACATCTTCGAGCACCTGCTCATGTTTTTCATGTCCCAGTTCCGAGTATCCGATGCCTCCTGGATAGAGGTCGTAGATGTGAATTCGATCGTCATCGACATGGTGATCGAGATCATTGGGATCGCACATCGCGCGCAGCGCCAACAGATCGCGAAAGAGCCGTGCCACTCCGTGCATCGACGAGAGTAGAAATCCGCTGCCAAATCTCTCCGACGCGGTGACCGTCTGCCGCTCCAGCTGGATCTCGTGGCTGACCGTGTCCAGTTCGAGCGGAGGCAGGTCGACCTCGCCATATCCGATGTTTTCGACCGAATGAAAGCGCACCTTCTTGAAGCCGGTGATGCGGGTCCGCACCTCGACCTCGGCGAGCCGCAATGTCGCCCCAGGACTGCTCCTGGTCGCCCATTCCTCCCCCACCGTGATCCGCTTCTGGGTCAGAGCCTGGGTGTAATAACCGGTATCGGTGCGGCGGATCTTGACCAGGCAGTTGACGTGATCCATCTGTTCGACGACGAAGGTCTCGGTCCGATGGATGTAGATGGCACCCTCGTAGAGGCTGACCATCGCGGCCACGTAATCGAGTTCTCCGATGATGCGATCGGGACCGATCTCGAGGATGGTGAAGTTTTCCTCGCTGGCGGTTCGCAAGCGCACCTGGGCGGCAGGGTACTCCTCACGACTCAGATACCAGTGTCCCCCTTCCTCGCGCAGTCGATTCTCCTCCTGCAGCACCGTGCACATCCCCTCGACCTGTTCTCCCAGCAGATCCGAGTCTGCCGCCGAGATGGGCAACTCGTAGGCGGCGCAGATCAGATGCCGTGCGGTGATGTAGGGATTCTCCGTCTCGATGACGGCATTCTCGGGGCTGCTGCCAAACAGCGTTTCCGGATGACGGATGAACCACTGGTCGATGGGATCCTGACCGGCGATCAGGAACACCAGCGACTCGCCGAGACTGCGTCCGGCGCGCCCCGCCTGTTGCAGGAAGGAGCAGACACTGCCGGGCCACCCGACCAGGATGCAGCCATCGAGTCCGCCGACATCGATCCCCACCTCCAGCGCATTGGTCGTCACCACTCCGCCGAGATCCCCACCAAACAGTTTCGATTCGATACGGCGCCGTTCACTTGGCAGGTAACCGCCACGATAAGCGTCGATCCGATCGGCGACCTGCTGGCGATCGGTCGCTCCTCGCGCTCGCTCACGGATGTAGCGCAGGATCAACTCGACTCCGTTGCGAGTGCGAGCGAAGCAGATGGTTCGCAATCCTTTTCGCACCAGTTCGGGTAGCAAACGGACCGCCACCGAGGCGGGTCCACGCCGTGAGCGGGTGCCATCCGGCCGCTCGACCAGCGGAGGATTCCACAGCGCCACATGCTTGCGCCCCCGCGGGGCTCCATCCTCGTCGATGATACGGACCGGTTGCCCCACCAGGCGTTCGACATGCTCTCCCGGGTTGGCGATGGTCGCACTGGCGGCGATGAAGAGTGGATCGGAACCGTGATGACGACAGATGCGACGGAGCCTGCGAATCACGCTCGCAACATGCGATCCAAAAATTCCACGGAGGGTGTGGACCTCGTCGATGACCACGTAACGGAGGTTCGAGAAGAGCGCCGCCCAACCGCCATGGTTGGGCAAGATGGAGGCATGCAGCATGTCGGGATTGCTCAGGATGATCCGTCCCGAGCGGCGTAACCTGCGCCGCACCTCCGGTTCGGTGTCACCGTCGTAGATTCCCGTCTCGAGCGACACACCGACCCCATCGATCAGTGCGCGCAGGTGGCGGTGTTGATCCTGACTCAGTGCCTTGGTCGGATAGAGAAACAGCGCATGAGCCGAGGGATCCTTCAGCATCGTGTCGATCACCGGCACGGTGCTACACAACGTCTTGCCACTGGCGGTCGATGAGGCGACGACGATGTTCTCACCCTTCAGCACCGCATCGATCGCCTGCGCCTGATGACTGTAGAGGGGCCAGATCCCCTTCGACTGCAGATGGTCCAGCAGTCGTGGATCGAGCGGTGGCACCTCGGTCGCCTGCTGTGCCGCACGAGCTTCGATGGTGTGTATTGCCACCAGTTCGTCGGGGGATGCGATGCGTGAACGGATCCCCGCAAGGATCTCGGTCGGAACCGGCGCACGACCCGATGAAACCAAACCCGATGAAACCAGACCCGATGAAACCAGCGATGCATCTCGGGACCTTCGCGCGGTTGGTTTCGACGGGTCGACCGGTCGTGATTCTGCAGGGGTGGACATCGGTACCACTCACTTTCGCTGGGTTGGGTTCGAACCCTAACAAATCCCTAACCTGGAGTCCAGAGCGATCCCATTTGGTTCCGCAAGCCGGTTCCGGTATGCTGTCGAGGCCAGCCAGTGCTTGCAGGGGGAAAATTGTTGGAATTGATGCACAGAAGTGGCCATCCAGGTCGATCGGGACGCTTCGGGAACCGTGTTTCCGGGGCGATTCTGGCAATTTCAGCGCTGCTCAGCGTTTCCTGCATGGTGCTAGTGAGTGGCTGTGGTGGCACCCCACCGCGCCGCACTCCGCTGCCCCAGCCGACCGCTCTCCTCGATGCCAGAGGGGCGCTCGAGCAGGGCAAAATCGTCCGCGCCCGACAGATCTTCTCCTCCCTCGAGAGTCCCGAACGTCCGCTCAGTTTGCGCGGCATGGCCCGCATCGGCCTCGGTCGTTGTGCCATCGCCGAGGGGGATCTCGATGAAGCGATTCGTCACCTCGGGGTCGCGAGAAAGTTGCTTCCGAGCGGTTCCCAGCATGCCCGGGTTCGCCTCTACCTCGGTGAGGCGCAGTTGCGTGCGGGAGCGATCAATAGCGGGCTCAATCATCTCGAGACCGCTTTCCCATCCCTGGTCGATGCAGACGACCGATCGCGCGCTGCTTTCCTCATCACCGGCACCCTCGATCAACTCGGAGATGCGGTGCCGGCGCTCTACCGCACCGCCGCCGGCGGTCATTCCTATCCCGAATACTCCTCGATCTGGCGGCGCACTCGACCGGCGCCGCCGACGGTGGTCGCCGTGCCGACGGTACAACCTCCGGTGCAGATACGACCCACCCACCCACGCCTCAAGATTCACCAGAGAAACAGCTGGAACGCCCGGCCGGTCAGAACCCGTTCAGTGGTGCCGATGTCGCGACCGACCCGCATCACCGTCCATCACACTGCAGACCAGCCGGCCATCGCAGCACTCGGAATTCGAGAACCGAAGGCCTACCTGAGACGGATCCAGGACTACTGCACCGGCAGTCTCAAGTGGGGAGATATCGGCTACCACTATCTGATCAGTTCCGATGGCCGCATCTGGGAGGGGCGCCCGCTCAAGTACCAGGGAGCCCACGCCGGCAACAACTCGCTCAACCGAGGCAATATCGGCATCGCTCTGATCGGCAACTTCGACCTGGATCGACCCAGTTCCTCCCAGGTCAAGAGTCTCGGATCGCTCCTTTCGGCGCTGTCAACGGTGCACGGAATCGCTTCCAGCCGGATCTATGGCCACCAGGATCTGCGAGACACCGGCTGTCCAGGGACTCACCTGCAGGCGGTGCTGAGCCGATTGGTGGCGAAACTGAATCGTACCTCGACCGCCCGCAAGACCCGCTGATCGAGCGATTCAGGGGTGCAAACCCGCTGGTGTCTTTCATGAGTCGCTTCGATTGGTTAACTTCTCCTGCGAGGAGGCTCCTCTTGATCTTCGGTTTTTTCGGCAAGAAAAAAGCACAGCAGCGCCAGCAGAACAGTCGCATCCGCGCCGATCTGGAATCGGAGCGTGAGGGACTGACAGTCGAGTTGGAAATGCTCGAGAAAAAGATGAATGTCGAACTGGGCGACGAAAATATGGACCGCACCACCACCCGCAGTCGCTACCCCAAACGGATCGTCGAGTTGCGCATTCAAATCGATGCCATCGGCCGCAAACTGGATACCCTCTCCGACTCCTGACCGACTCTTGACCGACCCGCTAGGCGAAGGCGTCGTCGTCGATCTCACCAACATCTC
>DUAN01000181.1 GCA_012960845.1 Planctomycetota bacterium
AGATTGGGCAGTTGCGGGCAATAGCGCCGCCGTCAGCAGGGCGAGAAGTGTGTATCGAACGTTCATGAGTCCTCCCCCGCCATTGTCGCACGATTCATCGCTCAAGTCTTTCACCATGCCCTACCCAGGACTAAGTGCATCGTATGACAATTACCAACAGGCACATGTACAGGTCGGGGCTGGCCAGACGGAGGAGAAGAATACCTGCAGAGAAATACGAGATGTGCAAACCGAGCGGGTAGCGCCGGTTCCTCGCCTGGTGGGCCAGGTACACGTTTCTTGATGATGCCTCGTAGCTCAGCAGTGAGCATCCTTCGACGATTCCAAAGCAGTGCTGTCACTGACGCAGTCGAGAGCATCGTCGATGGAAGGAGTTCACTGGTAGCCATCGGCAATAGTGTGCAGGTCCTGCAGGATCGCTCTGCGGACGACGCAGGATGTTTGTCACGCCCCAGATGGGGTTGGATAAAGGTATGGGCCCTGCAGGATCGCTCTGCGAACGACGTAAAATGTCGACCCCTCACCAGATGGAACTGGACAAAGGTGTGGGCCCTGCAGGATCGCTCTGCGAACGACGTAAAATGTCGACCACTCACCAGATGGGGTTGGTTAAAGGTGTGGGCCCTGCAGGATCGCTCTGCGAACGACGCAGGTTCATTGTCACTCCCCGGATGGGATTGAGGAAAAAAGTGTGGGTCCTGCAGGACTCGAACCTGCGACCAACGGATTATGAGTCCGTCGCTCTAACCAGCTGAGCTAAGGACCCACCGATCCCTTATCGTTCCAGTTCCAGTTGCCTCGTTCCAGTGTGGCCCCCTCGATGAGGCCAGCAGCACAGGATGGCGTTTTGACGACGACGGAACAAGGGCAGGTTGGCCACTTCGGTGAGGATTCAGAAGATGTCACCCCTCGAGCCGGATGCGCCCCAGCGATTCCTCCAGCGTCGCCACCACCTCGTCGATCTGGGCCGGCTTCAATCGCGGATGCAGCGGCAAGGCGAGCATCCTCGGCGAGATCTGTTCGGTCACGGGAAGTGAAGCCGATGGAGCCTGGTCGTAAGGAGCAAAGGTGGCGATGGAGGGGAAGTAGAGACCGGTCTCGATGCCGTGCTTGGCCAGCGCCTCGCGCAACGGAGCGCGCCAACGGTGATCATCGAGCAGCACGACGAAGGCGAACCAGCTGCGACGGTATCCGGCGCCGGAACTGACCGGCGCCGGTGCAGCAACGACTCCCGGGATCGATTCGATCCGCTCCAGATACAGATGGGCCAGATGCTGACGGCGTTCGACCAGAGCGTCGAGTCGAAGCCACTGGCTGGCACCGAGTGCCGCCTGCATCTCGGTCAGACGGAAGTTGTAGCCCTCCCCCTCGAAGCAGAAGCCGCCAACGGTGCGGCCCTGATTGGCCAGTTGCCGCACGCGATCGGCGAGCTCCTGATCGCGACAGCTGACCAGCCCCCCCTCGCCCATCGTGATGATCTTGTTGGGGTAAAAACCAAACACAGCGGCATCTGCGGCGGAGCCGCAGGGGCTGTCGCCGTGACGAGACCCGAGCGCCTCGCAGGCATCTTCGATGACCGGAACAGCGCGCTGCTTCGCCCACTCGACGATGGCGTCGATGGGCACCTGGACTCCGAGCAGATCGACCGGAATCACCGCACTGACATCATCACTCCAGGCCGCATCCAGTTGCTCGAGGCCGACGCAGAGCGTCTCGCGATCGACATCGCAGAAGCGCGGCGTGGCTCCGACGGCACGAATGGCGTGAGCCGTGGCGATGAATCCGAGAGCCGGCGTGATCACCTCCCCCCCCGAAACACCGAGTGCACGCAAGGCCAGGATCAAACCTGCGGTGCCACTGCTGCAGGAGACGGTGGGTCGACGGAAGGTGTCGGAGGCGAGTTGTTCCAGTTGTCCTATGGCAGGACCGTCAGCGAGTCGGCCACTCCGCAGAACGGCATCGACGGCAGCACGGTCATGGTGATCGATGTCCGGAGATGAGAGAGAGATGCGCCAGCGGTGAGCCACACCCTTTGCTCCCGCAGGGGCAACCTCGGGAATCAGCGGGCGATTCTCGACCGGTGTCACCCTCTAAACAGCCGGTGGCGCAGGAGGACTGGAAGAGTCTGATCCGTTCTTGGCAGCAGGTTGCATCTTTTCCTTCATCATGCGACCCGCCTTGAACTTGACCGTGACCTTCTCGGGCACCTGGATACGGGCACCAGTGCGCGGATTGCGAGCGGTGCGGGGTGCTTTTGATTTCGGTTCAAAGACGCCAAAGTCACGGAACTCGAGACGATTCCCGCAAGCCAGTTCCTTGATGATTTCATCGAGAAAACCCTGGATCACTTCCTTGGCCTTCTGCTGCTGAACTTTGGTATTTTCGGAGATCCGCTGGACCAGATCACGCTTGGTGATGGTATTCATGGAGCGAGCTCCTTCTTCAACAAAACACCCGCCCCATCGACCGTCGAGATCGTGCCACCTTGAATTCAGGGGTTCATCCTGTAGACCCCTGTGGCATACGGGTTTGTGACATTCGAGGCTAGCACGCAGTGGACGCTCCCGCAACGAGCAGAATTGCCCTTTCCCCTGCCAAGGTAACGACTTACCGAAATCGACGGTGGAGGGGCCAAAAAGAGCCTCTGGAGCGCTTCTGGCACCCAACGGCGCCTCAAACGATCCACAGGATCAGCGATGGATGTCGTGGGAGTCTCGCTTCAGGACGCTTGCTTGCTGCCCGCTGACTTGGCCACTGCCTTGCTGGTGCTCTTGCGGGAAGAGGTCGATACGCCGCCGCAGCGAGCGGATCCGGTTCGTGACTGGACCGGGCGGCTGTACCCCAGTCCCTTGGCGATTCCGAGCACTTCTGTCCAGGAAAGGAACAACTTATCGTGCTGTTTCTTGTAGGACTCGATGGCGCGAACAAACTCGAGTTCTTCTTGGTTGAGCGACTTGGCCACGTGGCCTCCTGACTGATCTGTTCCGGGTGGTGTGTGAGTCTCTACACCACTCTTCGGTATTCCGAAGCGGCAACTGAAGGGTCAGATGACGATATCTCGCTCGGCCAGGGTGAGCGATAAGCGCTCGACCAGCTCCTGACACAGGTCCTCGATCTCACCGGCAGCAGGACCGTTCGGGTCATGACCAAAGATGGACACTCCAAAAGATGGCGCCTCCGCCACCTTGACCCGCGACGGGATCAGAGTACGGGTCACTTGATCGGGGAAATGGCGTCTGAGTTCTTCGACCACCTCGCGCGACAGTCGCGTGCGAGGATCGACCATCGTCGGCACCACCGCGTTCCACTGGAGGCCGGGATGGAGTCGCTGCTGGACCAGCGTGATGACCTTCATCAATTGAGCCATTCCCTGCAATGCCAGGTACTCTGCCTGCACCGGGACGACCACCTCGTCTGCGGCGGCGAGAGCATTGAGCGACAACAGGCCGAGCGAGGGAGGGCAATCGAGAAGTACCAGATCGAAGCGGTCACCGAGGGTTTCGAGAGCATCGCGCAGCAACAATTCACGACCCAGTTCCTGAGAAAGTTCTCCCTCGGCACCGGAAAGGTCGATATGGGAAGGTACCAGCGACACCCCCTCGCCAGCGACCTCGAAGATACACTCCGTCAATGGTTTCTCACGTCGCAAGGCCGATTCGATGGTGTTGTGCTCGATCCGCTCGAGGCTACCCTCGGCCAGCGAATCGCCAAGGGATAGAGTCAGGTGCGCCTGGGGGTCGAGGTCGACCATCAGCACACGAAAGCCGAGTCTCGCCCACCCCACCGCACAGTTGAGGGTCAGCGTCGTCTTGCCGACACCGCCCTTCTGATTGATGAATGCGATCCGCACGTTGCTGCGATTAGTCACGAACAGTTCCCCCTTTCAGCACTACACAAACTACAAAGTTCAAGGAGCGTCGCCGTTGGCTCCATCACAACTGGGACAGGCCTGCCAATCACGGTAAAAATCGAGATAGAGATCCGGTCCCTCCTCCGACTGGAACTGGTACAGCAACCCCATCCCCTTCTTCCTCATCTCCCGCAACGACAGCGTCAGATCTTCTCGCTGTTGATCATCGAATCCCGAATTGCTGATCCTCTCATCGACCCACCGATCGATCAACCGCTGCAGTGCATCGCGACGCTGCTGGCTGTCAGCGGAGAGAAGGCTGGCCTGAACTGCAGGATCGAGTCCTGAGCCAAAGGTATCGCGACCTCTCTTGTCTCGATAAAAACCTGGACGCGCCGCATAGACGCGCAACGCATCGAGAGCGGGCATGCAGATGGGACAGCCGTAGACGAAGTTATGAGGAATCCCTGCCGGTTCATCGATGGTGGCGATGGCGCGGGCGACGCGGGTCTCGACACCATCTCTGTAGAGCCCCTCGAGGACGCCAAAAAAGATCAGCTGCTGCACCTGCTCGTGAGGAAGTGATATGCGAAGTGATGTGCGAAGCTGGGCGGTGCTGTTCTCCTGTCGGCGATCGACCATCGGCTGGCAGGCGACGAGAATCAGCGGCAACCCCAGCAGGATCTTCCCCAGAATCCTCCTCATCGATCACTCCTCATCGATCACTCCTCCCTGCCATCCTGTAGCCACAGGCCGATCATCGCCGCATCACTTTCCCAAGTCCAGTGTGCAACCCTTCGATCGATCCACACTCAAATCGGCGATGACTGGATGGATCGGGCTCCACTCTTTACCCTCCTGGCATGGAGATTCTTCCCTGCTGCCATCTCTCCTTCGCACTCGCCGCTCCCGAGCGGCTCGATCCCAGGATCGCGCTGGAGAGGGCCCTCGAAAAGTGCCCGCTGGCCGAGGTGGAAGAGACGATCTTGCAATCGATCCCCTACAGCGGCTTCCCGGCCGCGGTGGAGTCCCTCGGTTGGTTGCGCGAACTGCACCCCGAGGCAGATCCCTTCCCCCGGAACGAAACGAGCCAGCCCAAGCGTTTCTTCGAGCAGATCTACGGCGACGGGCAAGAAAAAGTCCGAGCCTCCCTGCGAGATCGCCACGGCGATCTGGAGCGATGGATCATCGAGTTCGCCTACGGCACGGTGATGGAATCCTCCTGGCTCTCCAGCGACTCCATCGAGGCGCTGGCAGTATCATCGTTGATCGGCCAGGCACGCCTGCAACCGCTGCATTCCCACCTGCGCGGCGCGCTGAGGACCGGGCACTCACGAAAATCGTTGACGCTGCTGTTCGAGTCGCTGCACAAGGTGGCCGATCCGCAGGTGCTTCGCGCTGCCGGCAAGATGCTCGAACGAGAATGTTCCAGCGACTAGCCCAGGCTCAGATGCTCGGTTATGGCGCCAGCGATCCGCTCACTCTCTTGCCAGGTGGCGACCATCGAGAGCCGAACATACTGCTCGTCGGGTCCGTGTCGCGAAGGATCCCCCACCAGCGCCGCCGATGGGATCGTCACTGCGAGGATCTTCTCGTCGAGCAACGCCTCGGCCAGTGCCGTGCTGGTCACCCCCTCGGGCGCCCGCTGCCACACATACAGGCTTGCCTCCGGTTCACTGCGAGGTAGACCCGCAGCTTCAAATGCGGACACGAACAGATCGCGTCGCTTCCTGTAGCCATCCCTCATCTCGGCGACATGACTCTCATCCGAATATGCTGCGATCGCCGCCTCCTGGATGAACCAGGGAGTCCCGGTATCGATATTGGCCTTCAACTTCCGATAGAGCGCGATCACTTGAGGATCACCGGCAACCCACCCCACTCGGTATCCGGTCATCGCTGATCGCTTCGAGAGAGAGTTGAAGACCAGCACTCCTTCTTTGCCTTCCTCGAGTGCCGAATGGGGCGGCTCGTCGAAGTAGATCTCGGAGTAGGCCTCATCACTGCAGGCGATGATGTTGCGATCACGGCACCACTGCACCCACCGTTTCAAAAACTGTGGCGAAGCGACCCGACCCGAGGGGCTCGAAGGTGTCGTCAACCAGAAGATCTTGGCTCGTTCTGCGATTTCATCGGGAATTGAATCGAGATCGGGCAAGAAGTCCGTCGCTTTTTGAATCGGCGTGTAATAAGGCACCCCTTCGGCAAACAAGGTTCCACCGCCATAGGGCGGATAACCGGGATCGGGACAAATCGCCACATCACCTGGATTGAGCAAAGCTTCCGGCAAGTGAAAAATCGATTCCTTGGAACCGACCGACGAGACGATTTCAGTCTCGCCATCGATCGAGACGCCAAAACGACCTTCAAACCAATCGGTCACAGCCTGGCGAAAAGGCTCACTACCGGCAAAGGGTGGATAGCCACTGGTGGCATGGCGCTCGATCCCCTCGGCACAGGCGCGGCGAATGAACTCGGGAGTGGCTGCCGAAGGATCGCCCATGCCAAAGTCGACCGGCTGGAGCCCCTTGGCCCGTAGTTGCTCGGTGCGTTGGCGAACGGCGGCCATCGCATAGGTGCCTATACTGGAGATCCTGTTCGATCCGATACCCATCGTCATCCTCTCCGATTGGTTCTCACCGAGGCCGGGGAACTGCGCTGATACTGGTCGCGAAGATGGTCGCTGGCAAGGGACTCAACCTCCATCCTGACCCTTCTCCCGGTCAAGGACGAGCCGAGTTGGACTGCCAGATCATCAGTCCACGTAACAGATGGCAGCCATCCCCGAAAGTTCGTTCCCAGGTCTCTCGGTCCTGTGCCTCGGTTTGCGCCGAGAGCAGTTTCCCCTGCGGATCCACCACCTCGAGGAGACGAGTCTGGATCTGGCTCGCCGCCTCCAGGCTATGCTCGACTGCGATCTCGACCTGCGGGGCGGTGAGCAGGCCGAGGGCACGACAGCGACCGAACAGGTCGAGCCCATGGCCCGCCAGTTTCATGCGTGCCAACAGCGCATGGCGCGCCGCTCGGCGAGGGGAGACTCCTGCCGCCAGCGCTCGCTGCTCCTCATCGAGTCGAAACTGTAGTTCCCAGGAGACGCGCCGGGTCGTCAGTAACAATTCATCGATCAAACGCAGTCGATCTGCAGCGCTCAGGTAGCCCGCTCCGACCGACTCGACCAGCGCAGAGAAGAGGTGCAATCCGCCACAGGTGTAGGCCCAGGTGCCCGACTGTTCCGGACCCAGTGATCCGTCGGGACGCCCCCCCTCCTCGAGGCAGCGGTGCACGACCCGGTCCGATTGTTCGACCGCATCGAGCAGCGCTCGGGCCAGCGCCGCGAGATCGGCATCGGCGGTGGCGGTCGTGGCGGGCAGTTTCAACACCGCTGCCGCCTCGACCAACCAGGCGAGATCGTTGATCTGCTTCCACTGGGTGGGCATGCGGGTGGCGGCCAGCGCATGCTCAATTCGCCGCTTCAGATGTGGAGTGTGAGTCGACGGAAGCACCCAGGCCGCGGTGCGAAGGAGCAGGTGAGGGTGCTGCTCCCCACGGTGACCATCGACACCATGCAATGGGATCTGCACCTCTTCATCCTCGATCTGTCCGATCCACCTCGCCCGAACTGCGGCGAGACGGTTCGCTTCGGGGAATGCCAGCATCAGGTGAGCCCCAGCCCAGGGATCGGTGCTGGCGAGTCCCGCATCGAGGATCCGCGACGAAAAGGTCGCTGCCGGATCGAGCGGGATGGATGAGGTGCAGCCGATCAGCAACGAGAAGATGGGCCAGATCAGCCATCGCTGAACTACACCTCTCCTCCACTCGTGACGGGTCGATTGAACCGGTGGCGACAAGTCGCGCCTCCTTCCCCGTGCCATCAGATCGTATCGAGATCGTTGGAGCAAGGTTCCTTGCCCACAGCGCCGTCCCGGGGCACTCTCTTGCCGGGAGGAGTCTCGATGATCTCGGTCCACAGTTTGGCCCTGGCGAGCCAATCCTTGCCACTGCTCGATGACCTGGTGCTGCTACTGCTGGGAGCGATGCTGGTGGCCATGGTCACCCGTAGGCTGCGCATCCCCTACACCGTTGGGCTGGTGGTCGCCGGCGCAGCGATCGGATTCTTGCGCCATCAGGGCGCTCTCCCCAGTGGTGCCGGCCACTTCGCACTGACCGAGGAACTGATCCTGCTGATCCTGTTGCCTCCTCTGCTCTTCGACGGCGCGATGAACACCGCCTTCTCGAAACTGAAGGAAAATGGCACGCTGATCGCCAACATGGCGCTGCTCGGAACCTTCGGTTGCATCTTGCTCACCACCGCGGCGATTCGTTCATTGACCGGCTGGGACTGGGATCTGTCGTTACTGCTGGGAGCGATGGTCAGTCCCACCGATCCAGTCAGCGTACTGGCGATCTTCCGCGAACAGGGTGTCGAAAAACGACTCTCGACCATCGTCGAGGGGGAATCACTGTTCAATGATGGCCTGGTGGTGGTGCTCTACCTGTTACTGATGCGAGGCCTGGAACAGGGCTGGCAAGAGATCACCGTCGCTGAGGGAGTGCTCACCTTCATCCACATGATTGGAGTCGGAGCACTGGTCGGGTTATCGCTCGGCTCGCTGGTCAACTGGCTGATCGAACGGATCGATGAGCATCTGATCGAGGTGCTCTTCTCGATCCTGCTCGCCTATGGATCCTACATGCTGGCGGAACGATTCGAGGCTTCCGGGGTGATCGCCGTGGTGTTTGCCGGATTGATGGTCGGCAATGTCGGTCGCCAGACCGCCATGAGTGCCACCGCCATCTTGAGCCTCGGCTTGACCTGGGAGTTGATCGCTTTCATCGCCAACTCACTCGCCTTCATCGCCATCGGCTTTGCCGTCGATCCGGTACTGGTGGTCGAGAACTTCCACCTGGTTCTACTGGTCTGGCTCGCCGCCACTGCGGCGCGAGCGTTGATGACCTACGCCATCGGCGGTATCGATCAGGCGGTGCGTGGCACCTATCCGCGATCGTGGCTCCACATCATTCACTGGGGCGGCCTCAAGGGCACGGTGCCGGTGGCACTGGCCCTCGGCATGACCGGCTCGACCGCCCTCATCGATGTGGCCCCTCGGCTCCAAGCCATCGTCGCAGGGGTCGTGATGCTTTCGATGTTGATCCAGGGCACCTCGCTCAAGTGGCTGTTGAGACGGCTCAAGATCGTTCGTCCGCTCGAGGCGAGAAGGCGCTGGGAACGACACCAGGCGCGTTCGATCGCCGTCGAGACCGCCATCGAGGAACTGGCCGATGCGGTCTCCAGTACCGAGATCGATCCGCAACGCATCGAATCGTTGCGCGATCGTCTGCTGGCGATTCGTGATTCGATTCGCGAGGATCTGAAACAAGTGCTGGAAGATCACCCCGAGTTTGCGGCAGAACAGGTCAGGGATGTGGTGGTCCGGCTCCTCCATCGTCAGCGAACTGCAGTGGAAGAGGCCTATCGAGAAGGAATCCTCTCCGACGAAGCGCTGCAAGATGTGCAGGCGGAAATCGATCAGTTGCTGCTGGAAGAGTTCCCCGATCCGGTCCCCGGTGGCGACGGCGCAAGAGCCTCGTCATGACCGAATCGCAGTGGATCGAGACTTACATCCTGCCACGCAGCGGTCGGCCCTCTCGCTCCTTCCTCGGACCCGGTGACGACGCTGCCGTCGGCCCCCCTCTGGCCACCGATTCACCGGTCCTGACCGTCGATGCGATGGTCGAAGGGCAGCACTTCATCGATGATTGGCTCGACGATGAAACGCTGGCGCGTCGCTTACTTCGCTGCAGTTTCAGCGACCTCTCCGCAATGGGAGCGAGCGCCGTCGGATTCTTGCTGTCGGTCGCAACGCCGCGTCTTCCTGGCCGACTGGGGGATCGTTTCTGGCGAGCCATCGACGAGGAGTGCGAGCGAATGAATATCCGCCTGCTGGGGGGCAATGTCACCGCCAGCGACGGGGCCCTCTCGCTCCATTGCACCTGCCTTGGACGGGTCCAGAGCGGACGCGAGTGGCGCCGCAGCGGCGCCCAGGAGGGTGACCTGCTGCTGGTGACCGGTGATCCGGGCATGGCTGCCCGGGCACGAGAGCAAATCGCTGGCGGCGGTGGAGTCGATCTCCCTCCACACGGTGAAGATCGCTGGAGTTCGCCGATTTCGCGCCTCGAGGTGGCCCGGGCACTGGCGCAGGCGCAAGTCGATGGCCCGATCGTCAACGCGGCCATCGATGTGAGCGACGGTCTTCACCTCGATCTGGAGCGCCTTTGCCAGGCCAGTGGCCAGCGCGCCACCATCGACATCGATGCGCTGGTCGGCACTGCCCTGGCCCCGACTGCCGACCAGGTGCTGGCGGGTGGAGAAGATTACGAGTTACTGATGGCGATCGAGCCCGACTCCCTCGACCGATTTGCCGAGATCGCAATGCAACACGCGACAGACTGGCACCAGATTGGAGTCATCGATTCCGCCGACAGAGCGTCGATCACCACCGATCGGGTGGAGGTGCGACTGGGCGGAGCAACGTTGCAGCGCAAAACCCAGGGGTGGGATCCCTTCCACCTGCAACAGCAGTGAAGGATACCCTCAGGCCTCTGCCCCCTCGATGGCGGGAGCCTCCTCGCCCGCTTCGAGGATCGCATCATCGATGGCGCTGCCCTCTTCAGGCTTGAGTAGCGGAAACAGCACGACATCGCGCAGATTCTCGGCACCGCAGAGCAGTGCCACGATGCGGTCGATCCCCATCCCCCAGCCGGAGATGGGTGGCATTCCATGTTCCATCGCCAGCAGATAGTCCTCGTCCATCATCATCGCCTCATCGTCGCCCTCGGCATTGAGTTTGGCCTGCTCTTCGAGACGCTGCCGCTGGTCGATCGGATCGACCAGTTCGGAGTACGCATTGATCACCTCCCAGCCGTGGATCACCAGCTGGAAACGGTCGGAGATGGTCGGTTCATCATCATTTCTGCGGGCCAGCGGGGAGAGGTCCACCGGATGCGAGGTGATAAAGGTCGGTTGGGTGATGCTGGGACGAACCGTTTTCTTGTACAACTGATCGATGAGTGCGCCTCGACCCAGCTTTGGTGCCCCATCGATGTGGATTCCGGCCGCCTCGAGTGCCGATCGCAACGAATCCGCATCGGGGCAGGATTCGACTGCAATGCCAGTACTCTGCTCGATCAACTCGAGCAGCGATCGCCGTGGCCACGGCCCCGAGAAATCGATCTCACCGGCGGCATGAGGCACCTGGAGCGATCCAGTACATTGCTCGATGACCGTGCTGAGCAACTTCTCGGTGAAGTCCATGTTGTCGATGTAGTTCCAGTAGGACGCGTAATACTCGAGCATCGTGAAGTCCTGCAGGTGAGAGGGATCCATGCCCTCGTTGCGGAACACCCGTGCAAACTCGTAAACACGATCGAAACCCGCCACCACACAGCGCTTCAAATAAGTCTCTGGAGCGATCCTCAGGTATACCGGCATGTCGAGAGCTGCGTGGTGAGTCTCGAAGGGAGTCGCCAGCGCTCCCGATGGCTTGGTCTGCAGCACCGGCGTCTCGACCTCATCGAAATCAGCCTCTTCCAGACCCTGACGAAGCGCCCGGATGAAATCGCGGCGCAAACGGAAGCGCGCGCGCGACTGCTCGTCGGTAATCAGGTCGAGGTAGCGACGACGGTAGCGGATTTCTCGATCGGAGATGGCATGGAACTTTTCTGGCATCGGACGCAACATCTTGCCGAGTAACTGCCAGCTCGCCCCTCGTACCGTCAACTGACCAATCTTGGTATGGTAAGTCTCTCCCTCGATGCCGACGAAATCGCCCACATCGACCAGCTTGATGAAAGCGGTATAGGACTCCTTGCCGATGCCATCTCGCTGGAGCGAACACTGGATGCGTCCATTGACATCTTGCAGGTCAAAGAAGGTCAATTTGCCAAAATCTCGGCGGCTGACGATGCGACCACAGACGCGAACTCCAGCCACCGCCGGCTCGAGCCGAGCAGCCTGCTGGGGTGTGTGGGTCCGTTCCCAGCGCTCCGGATACGGTTGGATCCCCTGATCTCGCAACTTCTGGATCTTCTCGATCTTGATCTCGCGGATCCGCTCCTCAGACACGATTCCCCCTGTCTCCAGCTCCGGTACAGCCTGTACAGTTCCTGACCAGGCTTGATCTCTGGCCGGATGTAGCCAAAAGCAGCCTGCTACGGCCAGGGGCGGACCGCTCCAGCCCCCCCCGGTGGGAAGAGATCCGGTCCGCTGTTACCCGGATCCTAGCCCGCTCAGCCACAGGGGTCAAAGAGACCGAATCGGGTTCGTTGACTTCGAGGCCGGTGGCACTTACCCTTCTCCCTTCCTAGCGGTGCCTTCAGAGGTATCGAGGGAGCCTCGGAAAGAAAACCCGCCGAAACTGGACCGCATACTCCGGTCCAGCGTCCGGCCGCCAGAGAGAGAAATGAGGGAGGGACCATGAGTCCTAACTCCAATCGTCGCACTTCACGTACTTTCGTCCTGCTCCTGTGCCTTGGAATGACCCTGGCCTTCGCCGGCTGTTCCTCGGGACCCAAGAGTACCGTGGCCTCAAGCCTGTACTGGAAGCGAGTCTTCCGTCAGATGGGCGATGACCTGCGGGCTGCACGCACCGACATCGACCGCATCGTCTGGGATCTCGACGACCGTCCGATCGAACAGTACTAGTCGCACGTTTTCGTCGGCCAGTAGCGATCGACTCAGGCCCGGATGCTCAAGCATCCGGGCCTGGTTTTTTATCCGTGCCTGGTTTTTTATCCGTGCCTGGTTTTTTATCCGTGCCTGTCTTTTTTATCCGAGCCTGGTTTTTTGCGAGATCCAGCAACAGAAATGCACGGCGCAATCGTCAGTCCTGATTCTGCTGATCCTCATGCAACTTCAATCGGCTGGCGGGAGCGGCGGTGATGTCGCCTCCTGACTCCACCTCGGACATCACCTGTTGCACTCGCTCGAGAGCGAGGGCTGACTCTTCGGGTGAATACCATTCGATGGGCAACTTGCGAGCCCAGGCCATCTGGGATCGAACCAGCGCACGAGTCTTGACCTGGATCGATTCAAATTGCTCGTGAGGGTCGGTCCCGTCTTGTAGCGCCTTGGCGATTTGCTGGTACCCGATCGATTGGGCCGCGGTATGACTCCAGGGAGGATCGTGATTCGCCAGTAACTGCTCCACCTCCGCCACCCAACCCGCCTCGAACATCGCCTCGATGCGCCGAGCGATCCTCTGATGGATCTCTTCTCGCTGGCGATGCACCCCCAGTAAAATTGTCCGCCGAGCATCGATGATGGGAACCCGTCGTCGATGCCACACGGTGATCGGTTCGCCACTGATCTCGTACACCTCCAGTGCCCGGATGATGCGCTTGTGATTGTTGGGGTGGATCTGTCGAGCGACTTCCGGATCGACCTCCACCAGTCGCTGATGGAGAGTACCCGCAGGTGAGGTCTGTCCCTGGTCGACGAGACGCTGACGGATCTGCGGATCGGACCCGGGCCCGGCAAAGATCCCCTCTCGCAAGGCGTGCAGATAGAAACTGGTGCCACCGCTGAAGAGCCAGGGCTGATCGGTGGGGACCTGCTCCGCCAACGCTTGTAACCAGTCGAACACGGTGAATTCTTGCCATGGGTCGACCAGATCGACCATCGTGAAGGGACGCCCCTGTCGCAGATCTTCAGACGGCTTGGCGCTGCCGATATCCATCCCTCGATAGACCTTCATCGAGTCCATCACATGTACCGGCCACTTCATTTGCTCGGCGATCTTCTGCGCCAGCTGCGATTTCCCGCCGCAGGTCGGTCCTGCGACGATGACCGCCAGTGGTGGAGCCTTGAGTCCGATCATCGGCGGTTCCGCGCCACCGATGGCATTCTTGCACGACTCATGACGGAAGGTATCGGAGTTCCACCACTCCGTCCTCGATGAAGAGATGGGCCCCTCGCTCCTCGAACGCCTCGAGAACGGTGAAGATTCCGCGACTCCCCCCCTGCTCCAGCGATTCCTCACTGGGTCGATGGTAGTGACCACACACCACCTGGTCAAAACCGCTCTCCACCAGTTGTCCGATCACCTGCAGGTCCGGCTGGATTCGCGCGGGATCCTTGCGCTGCAAAGATATGCGAGAACGACGACGCAAAAAAGTGGCGAGTGCGCGACACAACAGCAGCGGCATGTGGCGAACCAGCATGCGGAACGGTCCGCTTCGCAAGATCTTGCGAAGGCGCTGGTATCCGACATCGGCAGTACCGAACAGGTCTCCATGGGACAGGTGCCACCGTTGATCGCCGGTCTCGAGCAAGAGATGATCGCCACCGACCACCACCCCGGTGGCACGTTCGAACGCTTCGTCGAGCAAGAAGTCGCGATTTCCCGGGATCACCACCACATCGATGTCCGCCGCCACCGCACGTTGCAAGGCTTCCACTTCCCGACGCGTCTGCTGGAGAGCCAACTGCCCCGGTCCAAGCCAGACGTCAAACAGGTCTCCGAGCAGGTAACAACTCGCATCCAGCTGATGGCAGCTGCGCAATAGAGCCTCCAGCATCGCCAGCCGCCGCGCCGACCCATCGCAGTGCAAGTCCGCAGCGATGATGCAGCGACGAGTGGATGTCGAATCGATCACCGTGGCAGTTTCTGGTCGGCTCATGCTTCCGGAATCGTCCAGTCATCGGACTTGAAGTCGCTGGAGGCCGATCGTTTTGGCGGAGGAGTCGAGGCCGCCGGAGGGGACTCGGGTGCCGCAGCGGGAGGCTTCTCCTGTCGGGGTTCCTTGCGGGCAGGCTTCGCGGCCGCAGGCGCCACAGGCGAACGAGGCTTCGCCTCCGGGTCGGGCCCTCGTTTCGAGTCGGCGTAACTCGGCCAGTCGGAGGATGGTGGTCTCTCCGCCGGTTGTTTCTCTGCAGGTCGTTTCTCTGCAGGTCGTTTCGACGGTTCTGCCTCACGACGCGTACCAGACTCGGCGGCATCTTCAGTGTTCTGGGGTTGCGGTTGGTTGGCCGCTGATCCCCTCCTCCCGGGATTGGCGGTCGATCGACCATCCCGAACAGACTTGCGCGAACTTTCTTCACGCGTAGATTCTGCTGACGATGCAGCGGACGATGCGGCGGACGACTGTTGCTTCCGACGTCCCCTCGAATCGTCCACTGTCCTGTCCACTGCCTTGTCCGGTGCCTTGTCCGGTGCCTTGTCCACTGCCTTGTCCACTGCCTTGTCCGATGGAGCCATTTGCGATGGCTCTCGTCGGTCGCCACGTCGTGCTTCTCTACGGCGGCGACCATCGTCGCCTGCGGATCTGACGGGACGTGTGGTTTCATCCGACTCGATCGGTCGTCTAGCGGACTCCCGACGCGAAGCAGACTCCCTACGCGGAGCAGACTCTTCACGCGGAGCAGACTCTTCACGCGGAGCAGA
>DUAN01000182.1 GCA_012960845.1 Planctomycetota bacterium
GGATTGGAGGGCGTTTGGTTCGAGGCACAGCCATTCGAAGCGATCTTGACCACCAGTTACTTTGTCCCCATCGATGAGAGAACCGTCCTGAGGATCAACGGGGATTTGACCGGGATTCTCGGCGACGAACCGGCCAGAACAGGAGTGGGAGTCGGCTTCGGAATCCGCCGGAGATTGTACAAGGACTGGCTTTTCGGGGAGTTGGCTCCGAGAGTGTTCTGGCCAGATAAATCACTCGAGGGTAGCGAGGTGACCTTGCTTCTGGTGACCGAGGTGATCTTTGGTCGGTGATCGAACGGACCTTACCGGTGACCCACGTTCTCCTGCATATTGCCACGATACTCTCGATTCCGTATTCTCTGACTCTTGAGAGAGAGGAACTGAATGTTAAGAACGGATCCGAAAGACGACCCCGGTGGAAGAAGTACCCGGATGGGAATCCTCGGACTGCTGCTGGTGGGACTCGGATGCGGAACCCTGGTCTATCTCGGGAATCCAGGAAACATGGGAATCTGTGGAGCTTGTTTCCTGCGGGATGGAGCGGGAGCCCTTCAACTCCTCGAAGATTCCAATCCACTCAGCTATTGGAGGCCTGAACTACTGGGTGTGGTGTTCGGTGCCATGCTCTGGATGATGGCCCGCCGTCGCTGGCAAGCGAGATCGGGAAGCCATGCCGCGACTCGTTTCTTCTTCGGGATCTGGATGGGAATCGGCAGTCTGGTATTTCTCGGCTGTCCCTTTCGCATGCTCCAGCGGCTCGGAGGTCTCGACTTGACCGCATGGATTGCGGTTCCGGGTTTCATTGCTGGGGTCGGAGTCGGGTCATGGTTCGAGAAGCGTGGCTACAATGTTGGAAAGACAGAGCCGGCGCCGGCTCCGGTGGGCTTGCTGGGCCCCGGGTTGCTTCTGCTGGCAGGAGCGCTCTGGTTTCAGGGAGGGGTGCTGCAGGGCCCCGGTCCCGAGAGCGCCACAGCAGCACCCGCTCACGCACCATGGATGTACTCACTGGGAATCGCCCTGGTCGCGGGAGTCATCCTCTCAGCGACTCGCTTCTGTGCGGTTACTGCAGGGCGTCAGGTCTTCCTCAAAGATCGTCGAATGTTGTGGGCGGCATTGGCGATGATCATTGGCTATGGCGTGGTGGTACTCACGACCCAGAAGTCGGTTCCAGGACTCGAAGGGCAGCCCGCTGCTCATCCAGATCATCTCTGGTCGATTCTGGCTCTGGCTCTTGTCGGGCTTTGCGGCTGCCTGGCTGGCGGCTGTCCTGTACGGCAACTGGTGATGACTGGCGAGGGGAATGGAGATGCAGCGATGACGGTGGCAGGAATCCTCCTGGGTGGTGCTCTGAGCCATGGATTTGGACTTGTTTCGACGGGTGCCGGAACCACTCCAGCAGGTCAAACAGCCATCATCATCGGAATCGTGCTGGCCTTGATCTACGGAGCATCACGATCGATTCTACTCACGGGAAAGAGCAGCGGATGACTCTCAAGTTGTATGCATTGCCATGGATCTTCACCATCGTTTCGGCTGGGTCTCTGTCGCTCTGCTTCGGCCAGACGCCTGCGGAGAAGCAGGAACCATTGCCTTCGGGTTATTCGATTCCCATCGTCGACCTGACGGATGACGAAGCAGGTTTGACCACAGTCGATCGTGAGTCAGGGCAGTACCTGGGGCATCCCACTGCAGTGTTGCTCGAGGATGACAAGACCATCCTGTGCGTCTATCCGAAGGGGCATGGACGAGGTGCCATCGTCTACAAGAAGAGCACCGATGGTGGCAAGACCTGGAGCGAGCGTCTTCCGACACCAGAGAACTGGGCAACCTCCAAGGAAGTCCCGACGATTCATCGAGTCATCGATGGAGATGGCAAGAAGCGATTGATCCTGTGGTCAGGACTTTACCCGGCGCGCCTGGCAGTCAGCGAAGATGACGGCAGCTCCTGGAGCCCGTTGAAGGAAGCGGGTCAGTGGGGTGGCATCGTGGTGATGGGTTCGCTTGCAAGACTATCGGATGGCCGTTACGCATCCTGGTTTCATGACGATGGGAGATTCTTCCGATCGAAGAAAGGGACAGCCCGTTTCGACGTATATCAGACCATCTCTGATGATGGTGGATTGAACTGGTCAGAGCCGACTTCCATCGCTCATCGTCCAGATGTTCACCTCTGTGAACCGGGCTTCATTCGATCACCCGATGGAAAGACCATTGCCCTGTTGATGCGAGAGAACAGTCGAACCCGGAACTCTTTTGTCATCTTCAGTGACGATGAAGGAAGCAGCTGGTCTGAACCGAGAGAACTTCCCGCTGCTCTCACGGGCGATCGTCACACGGCCACACACACCAGCGATGGGCGTCTCTTCATCTCCTTCCGGGATACGACGAGAGAGAGTGAAACCAAGGGGGATTGGGTCGGTTGGGTCGGCCATTGGCAAGACATCGTGGATGGAACAGAAGGCCAGTATCGGGTTCGATTGTTGGACAACCATGTCAGAGGAGATTGTGCCTATCCCGCCGTGTTACAACAAAAGGATGGCACCATCATCGCCATCACATACGGTCACTGGACGCCGGGAGAATCGTCCTGGATCGCCTGTCGGCGCTTCACCATGGCACAACTCGACGCCAGGTTGGACGCGGCCAAGGAATGACGACTATCTGTTGAGGAGTTCCAGGATCTCCACGGCGCTCTGCAGGAACTCCTCGAACTGGCCCTGCTCCTTGGCGTAGTGTCCGGGCTGGTGGATCAGAATCTGCTGCTCCTTGATGTCGAGGTGGATCATGTCGTTGTTCTCGAAGTATTCCCTCACCTCCGGGCGAAACAGATCCCGGATGGAATTTTCATCGGTTCCCCTGAGACGGTACTTCTTGCTGAAGGCCGGATGCGCGCTGAAGTCAAAGTCCTGAGCACCGAAATACTCCTTGAATCGATCGAACATACCCTCTGCACAAAGATCCAGATCGGGATGGCGCTTGCTGTTTTCGAGGATCACCACGGTCTGGCGCACGGTGTGAGAAGAATTGCCGGTACTGATGACATAACTGAACTCGAAGGCGACCAGCGGGTGGCCCCTGTATGACCCTCGGGCGACGTTTCGGGCTCCCTTGGCAGGGCCACTTTTCCCCAGAGCGTGTGGTGCCAGCAACTCGCCGGTGGATACGTCGGATTCCCCCTGAAACGACAGTCCGAGACGCGATGCCTCGAGGCCAATTTTAGCAGAGCGCAACTTCGCTGTATTCTTCTGTTGCCTGAGCAGTCCCCACACCAGCAAGCTGGCTGCGATGAGACCTAGCGAGACATAATAATAATTAGTTTCAACTTCACCCATCGGAGGTCACCTCTTGCAGTGGTAAGCAAAGGCCGGAGGAAGGTTACGCCAGGCGAGCGGAGTTCGTTCGACTTGACCGAAGAAGGAGTCGAGAAGATGTCGAAATGCGCGGGCCCTTGGCAACAGGTGCATGCCACCGTATGCAAAGGTCACGAATCGTCCCTTCGGAGCCAGAATGTCATGAACCTCGGACAGGATGCTCTGCTGGACCGTCTCGGGAAAAGCAGCCCAGGGCAGTCCCGAGACGACGACATCGACAGCATCGATACCTCGGTGGTGCAGCAAGTGAACCAGGTTTCCAGCATCGCCCTCGATGATCTCGAGGTTTTCAAACCGTTGGCGCAATCCTGCGAGGAATACGGGGTTCTTCTCGATCGCGATGAACTTCGCTTCCGAGGAGATGCGATGGAGGATCTCGGTGGTGAAGGCGCCCGTGCCCGGACCCAGTTCGACCACAGTGGTGGCGCTCTCCAGCGAGATGCCGTCGAGCATCCTGGAAGCCAGCATTCGACCGCTGGGAGCCACCGCTCCTATCGATCCTGGATTGGAGATGTATTCCCTGAGGAAGTTGATCTTTGCACCCATCGAGTGGCGGCCTTATCCATCCGAGCAGCGGAATAATTACGATCTACGCACGGGAAAGAGAGTCCAGAGGATGCCATTGACGCTCTCGAATTTCAAGAAAACTACAGTAGATACCCGGGAAGAAATGTCTCGTGTAGCATGCAGAAAGCAGCATGCTAGCGCATCAGGCAGGCAACAGGAGTTTGCGAAGGAGAGACGATGCCACCCACTGTTGGTTGGATCGGGTGCGGAGTGATGGGCAAGTCGATGGTGAAGAACCTACTCAGAGGTGGGTATTCAGTAGGACTTTACTCCAGGACCAGGTCGGCAGCTCAGTCGTTGATCGATCTCGGAGCCGGTTGGTATTCCAGTCCGATGGCACTTGCGATGGAGCATGAAATCATCATCTCGATGGTCGGTTATCCTGCAGATGTGGAGATGGTCTACCTGGGTGAGAAGGGAGTTTTCTCCACATCGCCAGATGAACTTCAGTGCCACACTGCGATCGACATGACCACCAGCACACCTTCACTCGCAGTTCAACTGGCTGAGGCTGCAGCAGCGCTTGGAATTGAAGTCCTGGATGCTCCAGTGTCCGGCGGAGATGTTGGCGCACGAGAAGGAACTCTCAGCATCATGGTCGGGGGTGATCCGGTTGCATTGGATCGAGTGAGCCCCATCTTCCAGATCCTGGGGAAGCCAGCGATCCTCCAGGGAGGTCATGGAGCAGGCCAGCACACCAAGATGGTCAATCAAATCATCATCGCCAGCACCATGATCGGAATCTGCGAAGGACTGGTCTACGCTCGCCAATCGGGATTGGATCCGAGTCGAGTCCTCGAGAGTGTCTCTGGCGGTGCAGCGGGCTCATGGTCGCTGACCCACCTGGCACCAAGAATTCTCGCAGGTGACTTCGAGCCCGGTTTTTATGTCGAGCACTTCGTCAAGGATCTGGAAATCGCTCTGGCTGAATGTGACAGGATGGGCATCGAACTACGAGGTCTGGCTCTCGCCCGTCAACTCTACCAGGAAGTGGTTCAATCTGGAGGGGCTAGGCTGGGCACGCAGGCTCTGCATGGCGCCATCGAGAATCTTGCCAGAGATGGGAGGGCATCATGATCGATCGTGAGATGGATCAGCTGAAGGATATGATTCCCGGTAGTGGGGATATCATGGTGACGATCCTGCTGATCGTCGCTCTGGTGGTGGGAGTTCGAATCATTGCGGGAATCCTCGACAAGGTACGGATCGAAAAAACCGTTCAAGAGAAAGGCAATCAACTGGTTTCGATACGGTGGACACCTTTTGCGATGGGTTGGTTGGGGTCAAAGAACGAGAGGCTATACCAGGTCGTCTGGGTCGAGCCATCTGGACGGCGAATCTCATCCACGGTCAAGACCGGGATGCTGGCAGGTACCTACTTCTCCCACTCAGAATTGGCCGCGGACTCCTCCTCAGATGCCGAGTCTGTGGCCAGTTCGGTGGATTCGCCTGAAGTGATGAATAGAGAGGGAGATCTGAGTGCGCTCAAGGAAGAGAACCAGCGACTACGACAGGAAATCACCCACCTACGTCGAGATCTGGATCAACTGAGGAGAGAATAAAGATGAGCGACGCCTCCAGCACGGAAAGCTGGTTACAGGAGCAATCCAATTTGATCCTGGGCGAGGTCCGGGAGAACTTTCCCCAGTTCCGTGGGGAACTCGAAGGGACCGTCATCAATATCAGCCGGAGGCTGACCCGCAGTGCCGGGAATGCATGTCCGAAGACTCGCACAATTGGCATCAGTGAACCGATCTTCAGCCTCGATGAGAATGTCTCTCAGTTCCGCAATACCGTGCTCCATGAAATCGCTCATGTCATCGCAGGTCCGGATGCTCGCTCACACGGAAAGGTCTGGCGAGACATTTTCCTCGAACTCGGGGGTAACGGTGAGCGTTGCCATCAGTTACGAGCGAGGGGACAGCACCATTCTCATGTGGCGAGATGCCAGCGTTGTCAGCAGGACGTGATGGTGGGAACACGCATCTGGAATCGACTGCGCAAGGGTAGCAAGGACTACTATCATCCGGGTTGCCGAGGCACCATCGCTGTTCCGGGAGCGGATCTATCGGATGTTGATGAAGGATGGTGGCGCCAGTGGGGAAGAAAACTGTATCAGAAGGTATTGTTCAGCGATCGGGACCGCAGCTAGAAGGGTAAATCGTCCTCTTCGGGAGGATCCTCCCCCTTCTTCTTTCGCGGTGGCGGTTTGCGAGACTGAAGATCGTGGGTCGAGGGGTACTTTTTCCAGCGTGGATCCAGTATCAGGATCTCGATCGCTTCGAGAGACCTCTTCTTGCGATCGGAATCATCGAGGTAGCCGGCGAGAAATACCTTTTGCCGCTTCTTCAGCACCTTGAATTTCTGCCGCTCAATCTGCAAGGCTTCGCTTCCGAGTGCTGTCCCCAGGCGGAATTCGCCCACCTCTCGCTCTCGACCATTCTCGACCGACTTGAGGGTTCCGGAGACCCACACCAGACCCTGGGCGGCCAATTTGGCGGGCACCTTCGGAGGCTTGAAGGAGCCCGCGACGACGCACTGGATCTGGATCAACATCGGTGGATAGCGAGCGCCACCGGCTCCGAGTTGTTCTGCCTGCTTGCGAGCGAGAACATGAATCGTCGAGCCTCCTTCGAGATCGCCGATGGTGGTGATCTTGTGAACCTCGATGATGGTGCTCGGTAGCAGTTTGACCTGGATATTGCCCTTCCTGTCGCGCACGACCAGGGTCTTGTCCGGTGCTTCTTTTGATCCGAGGGACTTGATTGAACCGGAGACGACAAAGGGTTTGGCCACCACATCATCAGTAGTCGTTGGTGCTGCTATTGCCATCCATGTGATGAGTGTAATGAGCATCATCTTCTCTTCAATTCACACTTCTAGAAGAGTCCCAGCGGCATGCCCTCTTCATCGAGATCAATATTGAGCAGGGCAGGCTTTGATCCGAGTCCCGGCATTGTCATGATGTCTCCGGTGAGGGCATAAAGATACCCAGCACCAGCAGAGAGCCGTATATCTCGCACCGTCATCCGGAAGTTCTCGGGCGCACCGACCTTCTTCGGGTCATCCGAGAAGGAGTACTGGGTTTTTGCCATGCAAATCGGTAAGTGATCCAACCCCATCTTCTCGAAGCGCTTGATCGCTTTTCGAGCGGCGGGTTTGTAGTCGACTCCGTCAGCACGATAGATTTCCTGACAGATGGTTCCGATCTTGTTCTTGATAGACATCTCATCTGGATAAAGAGTCTTGAACTCTGCGGTGACCTCCGAGCATGCTCGAACCACGGCATCTGCAAGTGCAGCGCCTCCGGCACCTCCATTGGTATGGACATCCGAGATCACGGCATCGAAGGCGCCCGCCGATTTTGCGAGGTCCAGCACCGCTTCAACTTCGCCATCCGTGTCGGTCGGGAATCGGTTGAGGGCGACCACCACTGGAACTCCGAACTTCCCAACATTCTCGATGTGCCGCCGGAGGTTACCTATCCCATCTTCGATGGCGGAAATGTCTTCCCGCAAGATTTCTTCGGGGAGAGGTTTGCCAGGAGTGACCTTGTATCGACCGCTGTGAACCTTCAACGCTCGAATGGTGGCCACGACCACCGCCGCATCTGGTTTCATCCCGCTGATCCGACATTTGATGTTGAAGAACTTCTCGGCTCCCATGTCGGCGCCAAATCCGCTCTCCGTGACGACATAGTCGCACAGTTTCAGGGCGATTCGGTCAGCCACGATGGAGGAATTCCCGTGAGCGATGTTGGCAAATGGACCGGTGTGAACGAAGCAGCCGGTGCCCTCCAGAGTTTGCATGAAGGTCGGATGGATCGCTTCCTTCAGTACCACAGCCATCGCACCTGCGGCACCGATCTGTTCCGCCGTGACCGGATCACCATCTTGGTCGAGACCGATCACAATTCGACCCAGGCGTTCTCGCATGTCCTTTGCATCCGAACTGAGGCCGAGGATCGCCATCACCTCACTGGCACTGGTGATATCAAAACCGGTCTCCCTGGGGATGCCGTTCTTGGCCCCCCCCAGCCCAACGATCATCTGCCGAAGCGTCCGATCATTGACATCGAGGCACCTTCTCCAGCTGACACTTTGAGGATCAATTCGATGTGGGTTCCCCATCAGTGTCGATGTGTCGACCCATGCAGCCAGCAGGTTGTTCGCCAGGCCAACGGCATGGGTATCCCCGGTCAGATGAAGGTTGAAGTCCTCCATCGGGATCACCTGGCTCTGGCCGCCGCCTGCTGCTCCACCCTTGATGCCAAACACTGGGCCCATCGAGGGCTGGCGAATCGTCGAGACTGCTTTCTTGCCGATGTGATTGAGACCCTGGCCCAGCCCGATGGTGGTGACTGTTTTTCCTTCTCCCAGTGGTGTGGGATTGATGGCGGTCACGTCGATGTACTTGCCTTGTGGGCGGTCGCTGATCTGGTCGAGAATCGACAGGTTGACCTTTGCCATGTGATTCCCATGGAGAATCAAGTGGTCTTCATCGAGGTCGTATCGGGCGGCAACTTTTCGAATATCGAGCAATGTTGCTGCTCTTGCGATGGCGAGGTCTGAAGTTGGTTTCGGCTGGGCCAAGAGAAGCTCCTTCGAGGATTTCGCCTGGATTTCGCAAGGAGCGAGAATGAGGCGTGCTGTGACGGATGAAACGGTAGCCTAGAGTCACACAATTGGCAACGAAACCGCTCCAGTAGAGCTCACACGGCGCCTATCTACTTCTCACCAGCAATGACGATTCAATCCCCAGATCCTTGCGTGCTGCTTCCACCTCACCGATGAATCGACCCGCATCCTGAGGATAGCCAGCCGTCGGCTTCAGATTCGTGACGTGGGTCGACCACCAGCGGTTGAGCAGCACCATGTGGAGTTCCCTGAGGTACTTGGCGGTCATGGAAGCCAATGCAGTACAAAAACTGAACTGTTCACAATCCTTGCGAAAGTGAACCCTGAGGACACGATCTCCATCCGAGGAGGTGGCTCGATAAGATTGCCGATCTCGGTTCTGTTCGAGAATCTTGAAATGGGAATCATCAAAGAGGGGAATCAGCAGAGGTCCATACCTCTCGGTTCCTCCCAGACGATCGGCCCATGCGTCGATCTGCTGCCGATCCTTCTGAAGCCATAGCCATTTCAAGAATCGCCCCATCGCCCAGGCATCTACTTTTCCCTTGCTGCCATGTGCGATGACTTCCGAATTGAATTCCCTGACCTCAAGTGGAATCGCTCTTACTTCTCCGGCTTGAATCGAGGCACGATCAAGTTGCCGTTCCAGTCTTCGGATCTTGCCATTGAGGTTCATGGCAGCGCAGGAATGGGGTAATTCAAGATCGAATCCGCGGTACCAGGGATACTGATCGAGATAGTCGGACCTGCCCTGGGTGCAATGATCGATCAACTCGCGAAAGGTGCGAGGCAATGAGCCCTTCTCTACAGCGACGAATGAGAGGACGCCTTCTTCGAGCCGTGAAAGATCTCCGGTGCCCGAGCGGTGTAACTTTTTCGAATCGGCAATCGAGATGACGTCCGATTTTTTGCGTCCGGCCTCACCGATCAAGGGAGCCAGTTGCTTCCATGGATCGATTGCTGATATTTCCTCTTCACATTTCAAGGTCGCCATGGCGACGACCATCGGACCGAGTCGAGGTCCATATCCCGCTTCATCGAGTCCTGCGAGCCACTGAGTCATCGGGTGTCCTTTTCGGTATGAGGACTGATCGAATTGCCGTCACCATCGAGTTCCCATGGTGTGGGATTCTCCATCGACAACCAATTTCTTCGAACCTCGGAAAGGATCACCCCCGTTGCGGTGGCGACATTGTGGGAATGCTTGGATCCAAACATCGGAATCTCGATGGACCCGTCACACAGGTGAAGAACCTGCTCATCGACTCCAACCACCTCGTGGCCCACCACGATCGCCAGCGGATGAGGTAGCACGGCATCGTAGAGGGGAGTTGAAGAATCTGTTTGCTCCAGCGCAAGAACAGTGACTCCTTGATTTTGTAGCACCCTCACCGCCTTGGCAGGATCCTCCATTTGCTCCCATGCGGTGGTTTCTTCGGCTCCGAGTGAGATCTTGGCAATTTCCGGTCGAGGTGGGGTGGGGGTGATGCCGCACAAGAAGATCTTACGCGTTCCGAATCCGTCGGCGGCTCGAAAGATGGAGCCGACATTGGTCAGGCTTCGGATGTTGTCGAGAATCAAGTACAACTCGGGTCGCGTTCTGTGCTCTCGCTGGTCGGCGTCTGCCCTGTGCTGATCGATTCTTCGCTTACGAGACATCTCTTCCCTCTGGTCTGGAGTTGGATCAGGGAAGGTTAGCCCGTTACAGCGGCGGAAGCGAATCAGAACCGCTGGAGTATCAAGCGATGGGAGGTGGAGGTGAGGATGAAGTGAATGCACCCTCGATCCGCCTCGTTTCTCGCCGTACTCTGTCTTGCTTACCAGAATCCGGTCAATTTACAGGTCAGCAGACAATCTCAGTGGAAAAGAAACTCATGTCAGATCCAATCATCTTTGATGAGCGTCAGCAAAGAGTCCTGGGGGTCCTCATCGAGAAATCGCTGACGACTCCACATTCCTATCCGTTGACCCTCAACCAGGTCGTCGTCGGGTGTAATCAGAAATCGAGTCGTGATCCGGTGGTCTCCTGGATGGAAGATGAAGTCGATGAGGTTCTCACGGGACTGGGTCGAGCAGGATTTGCCACACAGGTTCATGGCGCGGGATCCCGTGTCGGAAAATGGCGCCAGGAACTGACGGGGCGACTGGATCTGACCGGTCAGGAGATGGCAGTTCTGGCCGAGATGCTCCTGCGTGGTCCTCAGACCCTCGGAGAATTGAGAACCCGTGCTTCACGGATGAAAGATGTACCGGACCTTGCAACGCTCGAAGGTGTACTCGCGGATCTGGCACGGCATGCTCCTCCTCTGGCCAGTCGATTCAGTCCCGAAGGAGTCAGGCGGGGAGTACGTTGGGGTCACCTGCTCCAATCGGAGTCTGCGATTCAACGTCAGCGAGTCGCTGAAGAGACGGGGATCACCGCTTTCGAAACTCGACCCGGCACCGATACCAGCCCGCGGTCAACGGAAACACAGCCACTGAACACACAGTCTGTGGAACCTGGCAGGCTCGATCAACTTGAGAAACTGGTACAGGAGTTGCAACACAGAGTGGAGCGGCTGGAACAAATTGATCAGTGATGAGTTCCAGCGAGTGACGGGAGTCGTCCTTCGACTCCCGGATGAGTAGATTCATGTCGAATAGTCACCAGAAAGGTGGAGAAATGGCCCTTTGTCCTTCAACCCGAGACTGCCATCGACCATGGCTGGTCATCCTCCTGACCATCTGTGCAGGAATTCCCACCCTGCTGCATGCCTCGAACGGGGTGGAGGACACCACAAATGGGGTGGCGGGTGAGGTGACCGCCGTGATCATCTACTCGGGTCATGCAAGAGTCGAGAGAACCATTGGTATCACGGAGGGAGAGATCGGACTGAGGTCGATTCGGATCGGTCCACTTCCCGCATCGATCATCGATGCGTCGATCGAGGTCAGTGGTTCGCCTAATCTGTCGGCGGCTTCGGTTCAGGTTCAACGCCATCGCGGTGAGCCTGTGGAATCGGAGCAGACTCAGGCGAAGAGAATTCTGCTCAAGGAGCGAAAAGAGCAACTGCTCGTCTTGCAGCGTGAAGACGCCGCTCTCAAGAGGATGCGTTTGCGTTTCGCCAAACTACTTCCAGAACTCGATGACGAGCATGACGGAGCGAATTTGATGGATTTGACCCACTGGGCAGGGTTGCTGGATCTGGTGCAACAAGGAATGGCCGGTGCCGCCAGCTCCAGTGCAGCGCTGGCACCTCGCATCCGAGAAGCCAAGGATCTTCATCAGCAGGCCCGTGAGGAACTGGCGAATCTGCAGCAGATCGGGAACCGTGAGAGAGCAGTGATTCATATCGGGCTCGAGGATCTGAGCGGCAAAGGTGGAGCGATTCGAGTGCGCTACTTGATTCCACAGGCGACCTGGCGCCCGCACTACGAGATCGATGTGAATTCCAGTACAGGGTCGCTGCAGATTCGAGCCTTTGCGGTGGTTGGGCAGGCTACCGGAGAGGATTGGCCAGAAGTCCCGGTACGATTTTCGACTTCCACTCCGGAGCAAGGATCGGGGATCCCGGAGCTGGCGTCGCTGGTGATCGGTCGCGAGCGTTATCTGGATCAAGATGCCTACAAGAAGGATTTTGCTGGGTACGGTTTGGGGGATATCCCTGGCCGAGAAATGGACCTGGGAATCAGGCTGACGCTCGCCCCACAGGAGACAGCAGGCAAGCTCGGCGAAGTGTATGAGTTCAAAAGAAACCAACTGGCATGGAACTCGGGTCTAGAATCCGAAACCTTTACCATCGCAGAGGGTCTTTCCCTGGGATCGGAAGAGAAGTCCCTGCGGTACGATCGGTTGGAGTCAAACGGGAACCGGTACAAATCTCAAAGATACCGCGGGCAATTGCCCGCCAATTCCAACCGTGGATTCTTGAGGATTTTTTCGTCGGTCAAGCCAGAGGCGATTCCATCCGATGGCCAGCAGCACAGGCTGCTCTACTCGGTCAAGAATCTCGAGTTTGATGAGGAAAGGACATGTGTTCCTGAACTGAGCACAGCCGTGTTCAGGCGAGTCATCGCATCCTTGTCCGGATCCGATCCGTTGCTGAGTGGGTCGGTGTCAGTATTCCTCGATGAGGATTACCTGGGGCAAGCCTGGATAGAAACCACCGCACCAGGTGAGGATCTGGAACTGAATCTGGGTGTCGACGGCCAGGTAGTGGTCGAGAGAATCCAGAGAGACTCAGAAGATGAAGTGGGTCTCTTCTCGAAGGCAAAGATTTATCAGACGGACCTGCACTTGAAGGTCACCAATTTCCACGATGAGATGGTGCAAGTGTTGATCCGAGAGCGGATCCCCTTCACCGAATCGGAGTCTCTGAAGATCAGAGTGGATCGGACGAAGTCTGCTCCACTTCCGGCGGGTCTCGATTCAAAGTCG
Source organism: Planctomycetota bacterium (assembly GCA_012960845.1). Classification (GTDB taxonomy): domain Bacteria; phylum Planctomycetota; class UBA8108; order UBA1146; family UBA1146; genus QNYK01. Next base: position 12,993 of record DUAN01000182.1, read on the forward strand.
GGGCTACTCTCCTGGGAAGTTGATCTGGCCGCTGGAATCACTGAATCGATCGAGTTCATATGGTCGATCGAGGCGCCACTAGATGTTGAACTGATGAGACGAGAAGCACCTGAACGTGGAGAGGAGGAGGGACGATGAGAAAGTCCATCCTGATCACTACATTGACCGTGCTCTTGCATCTTCCACTGATGACCAATGGAGCCACGATTTCCGATGGCGTGGTGGTGGCCCCATCTGCCGTGACTGTTTTTGAGGATCGCGCACGAGTCCATCGCAGCATTTCAGTGAAGATGTCGATCGGGTCGAAGGAAGTGATCCTCAAGGGACTTCCTCATCGCCTCGACCCTTCCAGTGTCAGGGCTCGACTGCTGGATCTCCCTGGACTGGTACTCGGCGTTCGCATGGAGCGGGAGGTGCACCAGGAAGATTTCCAGAAAGAGGTCAAGGACCTGAATCACCAACTGGTTCTGGTATCGGACCAACTGCAAGGAGTGGAATCCAGGATTGAGGAGATTGAGCGGCTCAAACTGCTCACCCAGCGCCTCGCAAAGATCCTCGCAGATGCTGTTTCAAAGGTCGGGAAAGGTGGAATCCTCGGGCACACCAGCGCCGCTCAAATCGTAGAAGCGCAGCAGTGGATCGCAGATCGACAACTCGAGCATTCGCTCCAACGAGATCAACTGGAGATCCAGATGTCAGAATTCCAGGTCAAGCGGGATGACATCCAAGGGGACTTGATTCCACTGATGCAAGGTAGCACTCGAACCACATGGACAGCGATCGTCTTGATTCAAGCTCAGGAAGAGGGGACCGGTACGGTTGAGTTGGCCCACGATGTTCCCGGTGCACGGTGGGTTCCTGTTCACGAGGCCAGGCTCGACGAGGAGACCTCGAAGGTCAACTGGATCTCCCGTGGCCAGGTGATTCAGCAGAGTGGAGAAGACTGGAATGATGTGAAGCTGACCCTCTCGACTGCTCGATCTTCGCTCGGGTTGGCTCCTCCGTCATTGATACCCGTACGTATCGATGCGGTGGAACGCAGAGCAGAGCCCGCCGCCGATGTGTCATTAGTCAGTAGAGAAAGCGATTCCTCCAGAGGGAGGCCGATGGCTACAGCGGCATCCCCAGCAAAAAAACCTGCCAGCAGTCTGGTCGGAGCAGAGGTCGTTTCTGGATCGGGGCCGATTCGATTTGATGTGAGGGCCACCGCAAGCATTCCTTCCGACGGTAGTGTCCATTTGGTGACGATTTCCGAGCAGCAGATGGATGCGCAGCTGGATTACCAGTCGATTCCATTGCTGAGTCCTCATGTGTTTCGTCGTGCGAAGTTGACCAACGGAAGCGGCGCACCCCTCTTGGCTGGCCAGGTCAGCTGCTTTCGCGAAGATTCATATGTTGGAGATGGACGGGTGGAACGAGTCGCAGCGGGGCAGGAATTCTCGCGCCATTTCGGTTCAGAGGGCCGCATTCTGGTTCGAAAGGTAGAGATCGAGGATCACTCCGGTTCCGCGGGATCCTTCAACAGGAAACTCGAACTGAAGAGAGGCTTCAAGATCACCGTGGATTCGGTGTTTCCCACTGCTGTTCCCTTCGAGTTGGTGGATCGGATTCCTCTCAGCACCTTGAATGAAATCGATGTCGAACTGGGATCGGATACAACACAAGAGCCGGTTCTGAATGAGGATGGAATCGTGCGCTGGGTCGTTTCGCTTGAACCCGGTGAAACCCACCAGTTCATCTTGCAATGGATTGCCACTGCAAGGAAGGATCAGGCACATCTTCTGGAGCGATTGAGATGATTCCCGAAGGTTTGATGGAGAAATATCTCGGATCGCGAGGGCGGGAGCGAAAGGCGCTGTTGAAGGAGATCCTCGCTCTCGGTCCTGGAGTGGATGAGGCCAGAGTCATGGCTCCCACGCTGAGGGATCCGAGTCCGAGAGTCGCTGCGAGGGTTACAGCCCTGCTGGCTCGTCATCGACTTCGTCAGCTATTCGAGGAACAACTGGTGAATCTCAAGCCGGGGAAGATTCAGATCCTACGTGGACACTTCAACAAGATTGTTGGAGCGGAATCGGTATCCAAGGAGGAATCGGCATCCAAGGCGGAATCGGATGGTGACGGGGTGACGAGGTAGATGGTCCGGGCATGATCCCTCGTTGGTAGTGGTCTGAGGAGAGGTGCTGCAGTGAGGTGCTGCAGTGATGCCGATCAGTTCTGTTCCTCCTGCGGACCCTCGTTCAACTCTTCTTCATGACTGCTGAGTTC
>DUAN01000183.1:0-1453 GCA_012960845.1 Planctomycetota bacterium
CAGCCCTCGACTCAGCCCTCGACTCAGCCCTCGACTCAGCCCTCGACTCAGCCCTCGACTCAGCCCTCGACTCAGCCCTCGACATACCGCCTCATCCGGCCGCGTGACCTCCTCCACTCTCTCTTGTACTCTACCTCTTCCAAAAGTGTCCCCCTGGACCATTTCCAACCCGATGAGGAGTGCCCCCGATGAACAGAAGCAGAGTCTCGATGTGGATGCTGGTCGCGATGCTGATGTCACTCGGCCCGCTGACCTCCCTGGGCCTCGCCCAGGACGATGACAAGCCGCAGTACAAGGGCCGCACCATCGCCCAGACGATGCACTGGAAGGGTGCCGAGTGGCTGCTGCGGGAGACGCGCGAGAAGGAGGAGCGGGTCTCGGTTCTGATGGAGGCTCTCGGAGTCGAGGCGGGGCAGACCGTCTGTGATCTCGGCTGCGGCAACGGCTATCACGCGCTCAGGCTGGCCAAACGAGTCGGCTCTTCCGGCAAGGTGCTGGCGGTCGATATCCAGCAACCGATGCTCGACATGCTCGAGAAGCGCAGCAGTGCTGCGGGACTCGCCAACATCGAGTTGATCCTCGGAGATGTCGCCGATCCGAAGATCCCCGATGGCTCCTGCGATCTGATCCTGCTGGTCGATGTCTACCACGAGTTCAGCGATCCCGAGGTGATGCTGGCGAAGATGCGAAAGGCGCTGAAACCCGATGGCCGCATCGCCCTGGTCGAGTTCCGCAGCGAGGATCCCGAGGTTCCCATCAAGAAGCTGCACAAGATGAGCAAGGCGCAGATCCTCAAGGAGTACCTGCCGGCGGGGTATCGTCTCGCGGAACAGTTCGATGAGCTGCCGTGGCAGCACCTGATGTTCTTCAGCCGTGATGACTCTCCATCCCGGGCGGCTGATTCGCCGCCCAAGAAGGTGGATTCCCCGGCACAGGGCGAATGGATCTCCCTCTTCAATGGCAAGGATCTGAAGGACTGGAAGATCAAGTTCGCCGGACACGATCTCGGTGACAACTACCTCGATACCTTTCATGTCGAGGATGGAGTGCTGAAGGTCGATTACAGCAAGTACGACAACTTCGACCGCAAGTTCGGCCACATCTTCCACAAGGAATCGTTCTCCCACTACCGGCTGCGCGTCGAGTACCGCTTCGTCGGTGAGCAGGTTGCCGGCGGTCCCGGCTGGGCGTTTCGTAACAACGGCCTGATGCTGCATTGCCAGTCACCCGAAAGCATCGAGAAGGGGCAGGACTTTCCCGCTTCCATCGAGGTGCAACTGCTCGGCGGCGCCGGCGGCGACAGTAAACGCAGCACTGCCAATCTGTGCACCCCCAGTACCAATGTCGTGATGGATGGAAAGCTTCTAACGCGTCATTGTCTCGATTCAAAGTCGGCGACCTATCACGGCGATCAGTGGGTCAGCGTCGAGATCGAGGTGCGCGGCAATGAGGT
>DUAN01000183.1:1583-2540 GCA_012960845.1 Planctomycetota bacterium
CAGCGAGGGCTACATATCCCTCCAGGCCGAGAGCCACCCGACCGAGTTCCGCAAGATCGAGTTACAGAAGTTGGATCCCAGGTAGGAAGAACACCCTTCCCCGGATCATTGGGTTGGCTAGAGGACTACAGGGGTGCGGCGAAACTTTTTCGTTCAGATTCTCGATGGAAGTTGCATTTCGAAATCGTCCTGGATCCGACGATCTCAGATCCCTGGGATGGGTTATACAGGGATGCTGATCGCGCCGCCGGTCGATGACCGGTGACGCGATCAGCATCCGATGGACTGACGAAGGGGATCGAGCGCCAGGGGCCGCCCGCCTATCCCCCTCTCATCGCCTCGTCCCGCTCCCTCGCGGCGTCCGCGTCGGTCCCCCCATGACCGAACCCGTTATTCCGATCCCAAGCGCCACCTGCGACATCTATCAGTTGCTCATCATCGACCTCTATTGCTTCCATGTCGCCTTCGATCACCACCAATTCCTTCTTCTTATCATCGGTCATGTCGCACTCCTTTCTCGCAACCCGTGGTTGCGATCGATTTGATACGGAGTAGCCCGGGAACACTCCCCGATCGCCATCCGCTGATCGTACATCCGGATCCGGTGTGGATTCGGACCCGAATCGTTTTTATCGAATGCAGGTTTCAGTTTGCTGGCTCAACAGGCCTCGGGTATCGATCAGAAAGACTCCGAGACAGTTCATTTGCAGTCATGGGAACTGCAGGAGAGGGGAAAGATGGAGAGCTCCTTTTTGCACTTACTCCGGCTCGACCATCTCATCTCGCATCGGCACCGCGCCCCACGGCTGGGTTGTGCAGATTTACAGCATTGAGCTGCTGCAGGCGATTTCATCGCCGGGACTCACTCCAGAAAACAATTCGTGTCCGATTCCACAGCGGAGCGGGATCTACGATGGGCGGTAGTTCCAGCAAGCGAAGTGCCTGCGGATCCGCACC
>DUAN01000184.1 GCA_012960845.1 Planctomycetota bacterium
AGCCGGACCAGAGTGAACTGGTCGAAATGATCACCCCCATCGATGGTGAATCGGAGATGCCGAAGAAGGGGGATCCGCTGAATCCAGCCCAGATCGATCTGATCAGGGCCTGGATCGGTGAGGGTGCGGTCGACGACACTCCTGCCAACGCTGTGCAGAAGTATGATTCGGACCATCTTCCGGTTTACGAATCTCCTCCGATCGTGACTGCTCTCGACTACTCTCCAGATGGTCGCTGGCTTGCCGTCTCCGGATATCACGAGGTGTTGATCCACGATGTCGAGAGTTCGACCATCATCGAGCGATTGGTCGGGCTCTCGGAGCGAATCGAATCGGTTCGATTCTCTCCCGACGGAAAGAAACTGGCCGTGACTGGCGGCTTGCCGGGTCGCATGGGTGAAGTGCAGGTGTGGAATACCGAGAAGTGGAAGTTGTCGGTCTCGGTACCGGTCACCTTTGACACCGTGTATGGCGCCAGCTGGTCCCCCGATGGCCAGTTGATTGCGTTTGGCTGCGGAGACAACACGGTCCGGGCCATCGATGCCAGTAGCGGTCAGCAGGTTCTCTTCAATGGAGCATCCTCGGACTGGACTCTCGATACTGTCTTCTCCCTCGATGGAAGCCATGTGATCTCCGTCGGACGGGACATGACTGCAAAGTTGACAGAGGTGAAGACGCAGCGATTCATCGACAACATCACCTCGATCACACCGGCGATTCTCAAGGGTGGGCTGGCGGCGGTCGATCGCCACCCGGCCAAGGAAGAGATCCTGGTCGGTGGGTCGGATGGGACACCGCAGATCTACAGAATCCACCGTGAGGTCAAGCGCGTCATCGGTGACAACTCGAACCTGTTGAGGTCCTTTCCGCCGATGACCGGCCGAGTGTTCAGCCTGGGATACAGCGGCGATGGGAAGAGTATCGCCGCTGGAAGTAGCCTCGATGGTCATGGCCAGGTGACGATCTATAGCAGTGATTTTGACGGAACGCTTCCCGAGGGAATGAAGGGGATTCTCGAAAAGGTCTCCACTTCTCGCAATGCAGCGGAGAAGAAGAAAATCGAGGAGTTCCACTCTCGGGACATCGAGATGCTTGCCACCATCGATTTCGACACTCCGATCTATTCGCTCTGTTGGCATCCACAGAGGCAAGAGATCGCCATCGGTAGTGCGGATGGACTGGTCCGCATTCTCGATGGAGAGAAAGGGACTTTGTTGCGAATGGTGATGTCTGCGCCGATGTCTGGAGATCGGGGAAAGAAGTTGATCGGAATGGTGGTCGATCCGCCGACGGTCGAGATCTCCGAGAAGTATCGATATCAGCAGTTGCTGGTCACCGGAGTGCTCGCTTCGGGACACACCATCGACTTGACACATCAAGTGCGATACGAGTTGTCCGATCCGATCGCTTCGGTATCTGGCGGACTGGTCAGGGCTCTCTCCGATGGTCAGGCCAGCATTCAAATCGTTCATGAAGGTGAGAAGATAGAGATTCCGGTGGCCATCACAGGTCAAGAAGTGGCCTTCGAGCCAAACTTCATCCGAGACGTCAATCCCATCATCTCCAAGGCCGGCTGCAATGGCGGCTCCTGTCATGGCTCGAAAGATGGGAAAAACGGATTCAAACTGTCTCTCAGGGGGTACGACCCACTGGTCGATGTCAGGGCGTTTTCCGATGATCACGCAGGACGAAGGATCAACTTTGCTTCTGCGGATGACAGTTTGATGCTGCTGAAGTCGACCGGGGCTGTGCCTCATGAAGGTGGCCAGCGATTCACCGTCGACTCGGAGTACTACCAGTTGCTTCGAGACTGGATCGCTGCGGGTTGCCCACTGGACCAGCAAGTGGAGAGGGTCGCGAGGATCGAGGTGATGCCGAAGAATCCAACGATTCAGCGAATCGGCGATACGCAGCAATTACGAATCACTGCCTTCTATGATGATGGATCGAAGCGAGATGTGACCGCCGAGGCTTTTGTCAGCAGTGGGAACATCGAGGTCGCTCGGTGCAATTCAGCGGGCCTGGTCTCGACCGAAAGAAGGGGGGAGGCGCCGCTTTTGGCTCGTTTCGAGGGGGCGTATGCGGCAACCACATTGACGGTGATGGGGGATCGATCGCGATTCGAGTGGCAGGAACCAGAGATCTTCAATCCCATCGATGGTTTTGTTGCAGACAAGTGGAAGCGAATGAAACTCCAGTCTTCTGTTCTTTGCACGGATGCAGAGTTCTTGCGCCGTGTCTCGTTAGACCTGGTGGGCTTGCCTCCGACCGTGGAGCAAGTGATGGAATTTCTGGAAGATGAGCGAGAAAGTAAGATCAAGCGCGAAGCGATGATCGATGAATTGATCGGATCTGAAGGCTACGTTGTTCACTGGGGCAATCGCTGGGCAGATCTGCTGCAGGTCAACGGCAAGTATCTGGGCAAGGAGGGCGCTTCCAGTTTCCGTCAGTGGATTCATGAGCAGGTCGAATCCAACGCGCCCTACGACCAGTTCGTTCATCAGATTCTCACTGCCAGTGGATCCAACAAGGAGAACCCTCCTGCTTCCTACTTCAAGATCCTTCGAACGCCCGCTGAAACGATGGAAAATACCACTCAGTTGTTCCTCGCAACCCGATTCAACTGCAACAAGTGTCATGATCATCCTTTCGAGCGCTGGACCCAGGATCAGTACTATCAACTGGCCGCCTACTTTGCTCGTGTCGACCTGAAACCCGATCCTGCGGGTGGCGATGCGAAGATTGGTGGTACTGCAGTGGAGGGAAGCAAGCCGCTCTACGAGATCATCTCCGACAAGGAAACCGGAGAGGTGATTCATGACCGGACCCGGCAGGAGACCACACCAGAATTTCCCTTCCCGGTCGATTTCACCGTCGATCCAGGTGCGACTCGGCGGGAGCAGCTGGCAGCATGGATGACGTCTGCGAATAATCCGTATTTTGCCAGGAGTTACGTCAATCGCATCTGGGGATATCTGACAGGAGTCGGCTTGATCGACCCACTGGATGACATCCGAGCCGGAAATCCGCCATCGAATCCAGAATTGCTCGAGTTCCTGACCACTCGCTTCGTCGAGAACGACTTCGACGTGAGAACCTTGATAGGGGAGATCTGCAAGTCGAGAACCTATCAACTTTCGATCGCGGCAAACCAATGGAACCAGCAAGATCAGATCAATTACTCCCATGCGATCCCCCGCAGATTACCCGCAGAGGTGCTTTACGATTCGATCTATCAGGTGCTGGGGGCGAGCGCCAAGATCCCAGGTGTTGCGGAAGGAACCCGTGCGGCAGCGTTACCCGATGTGGGAATCCAGTTGAAGGACGGATTCCTGAGCACACTCGGTCGATCCGCGCGAGAAAGCGCCTGTGAATGCGCCCGCTCCGATGCCTTGGGTCTCGATAGTGTCATGGCGCTGGTGACTGGACCGACCGTGGATCAGGCGATCAGTGATCCTGGAAATGTCATCTCCCATCTGGTCGATCAGCATGAAGATGATGGAACTCTGATCGAACAGCTGTATCTGAGAATCCTCAACCGCCCGGCCAAGGAGGCGGAAATCGATACGGTTCTGAAGATGCTAGGTGAGATCGATTCCGATCACATTGCATTGACGCGAGATTACCAGTCGTACCAGGTGGTGGCAGAAGAGCTCGCTGCGGCGAGAGAAGTTTCTCGACAGTCGAACATCGCCGATGCGAAAGGCGAGGTGACAGAGTTCGAACTGAGCATCGCACCGAGAGAAGAAGAACTCGACCGGAAGCAGCAGCAAGCGATTGCACTCGCCACCACCGAGCAGCTGGCCTACGGCAAGACGATTCCGGAGAAGTTGCTGGAGTGGGAAAAGGTGCAGGAGCAGTCGACCCGCTGGGAGCTGCTGATGCCGGAGAAATTGCAGGCATCGAGTGGTTCGACCTTGACCCTCGAAGAAGATGGAGCGGTCCGTGCCACCGGCGAACTGGGGATGGGAACCTACACCTTCACGGCCCCGACTGACCTGGCTGCGATCACTGCAGTTCGCATCGAAGCGCTGGCTGATCCTGGTTTACCGGGAGGCGGACCGGGTCGGGGCAACGGCAACTTTGTTCTCTCCGAGCTCCAACTCGATTGGACTCCAGCAGCAGTCGGGGAAGATGTTCCGCAGCCCACAAGAGTGGCCTTGGACCATCCCAAGGCGGATTTCAGCCAGTCCGATTACGATGTTGGATTATCCATCGATGGAAAGATCGACAACACTGGGTGGGCGATCTCGCCAAAGATGGGATCGGACAAGAACGCCACCTATCAACTGACACAGCCGATCGGCGCCGTAGGTTCGACTCTGACCTTCACCCTTCATCAGAATTACGATGCCAATCATGTACTGGGAAAATTTCGGATCTGGGTGACCACTTCCCAGGTTCCAGTGGAGATCGGATTGCCGATCGACATCGCCAGCATCGTTGACATCTCGGAGGACGCTCGCAGTGAGGATCAGCGAGGGAAGTTGCTGGGTTACTTCACAGAGAACGATCCAGGGTCTCAAGAGCACCAGAAGAAGGTCTCGGATGCGAAAATGTCACGACCGGTCGATCCTGGACTGTTGAAATTACGCAAGAAACTGGCTCGAGTCGAGGTTCCCACATCTCCAGATCCGAAGTTGATGCGACTCGAACGAGCGATGAAACTGAGTGAAGAGCAATTGAAGAGCCGACGACTCACGCTGGTGCATGACATCGCCTGGGCGCTGATCAACAGTCCGGCATTTCTCTTTAACCACTGATCGAACCCGTGCCCGAAAGGGGCCCAGATGCTACGAGTACCAGGAGATGATTGTTCCGACCTCTGTGATTCCGGGCAGATCAATCGCCGAGATCTGATGCGAATCGGCGGTGCTGGATTCCTCGGTTTGACACTGGGTTCGGTCTTTGAGTTGCAGGCGATGGCCAGGGAGGTGGTCAATGGTGCCCCAGGGTGGGCCAAGGCGAAGAGCATCATCATGGTCTACCTGCAAGGGGGACCGAGTCACATCGATCTGTGGGATCCGAAGGAAAACGTACCCGATAACGTCAAGAGTGTGTTTGACACCATCCCGACGAAGATACCTGGGGTCCACTTCACCGAGTTGCTCCCGCGGCTCGCCCAGATCAATGACAAGATGACGATGATTCGCTCGATGAGTTACACACCCAAGGGGCTCTTCAACCATACCGCTGCGATCTATCAGATGATGACGGGATACACCACCGACAAGGTCAGTCCATCGGGACAACTGGAACCGCCCAGTCCCAAGGACTTCCCCAATTTCGGATCCCAACTGGTCAGGATGCGACCACCAGAGGCTCCAATGCTGCCCTTTGTGATGCTGCCGAGACCACTTCAAGAGAGCAATGTGGTGGGTAAAGGGGGCACGGCAGGGTTCCTCGGAAAGTCCTATGATCCCTACAATCTGTTTCCACCCGGGGATGATCTGGACATGACCAAGATGGACAAGATCAAGGTCGATGATCTCTCGATGGCTCCCGGCGTCTTCGCCCATCGGCTACAGAGACGGTCCAGGATCAGAGATGCCATCAACGATGCGATGCCAGAGATCGACAAGGCTGTGGAGGATTATCAACTCAACGATTATTACTCGAAGGCGATCAACCTGATCGTCTCTGGCAAGGCGCGCGAGGCGTTTGATCTCGATCAAGAGCCATTCAAACTTCGAGAGAGATATGGCAGAAATACCTTCGGGCAGAGTTGCTTGCTGGCACGGAGACTGGTCGAGGCTGGTACCCGTGTGGTCGAGGTGATCTGGCCCAAGGTCGCCAACTCTGATAATCATTCATGGGATGTGCATGTCGACCTGTCCAAGCGAATGAAGACTCAATCGGCTCCGATGCTCGATTCAGGGCTAGCCACACTGATCGAGGACCTGGATCAAAGAGGAATGCTCGATGAAACCCTGGTGGTGGCGGTGGGGGAGTTCGGCAGAAGTCCCCAGCGAGGAGTCAGCACCTCGGGCAATGCCAACACCGACGACGGACGCGATCACTGGCCCTACTGCTACACTGCGGTGATGGCCGGCGCCGGGATCAAGCGCGGTTACGTCCACGGGGAATCGGACGAGACCGGCTCGGCACCTCTGAGCGACCCGGTCCATCCGAAGCAACTGCTCGCCTCGATCTACCATTCCTTTGGCATCGAGCCGGAGACGATGGTGCTCAACCACCTGAAGCAGCCGCGGGAACTGGTCAAGGCGGAGGCGGTCGACGACTTCTTCAGCTAGCGATACGACTGCTAGTCGATTCTCGTCATGTTGAAGATGTGGGGGTCCCCGGCCTCGCCATCCTGGAATGTGCGCCATCTGGTGGTGAGGTGATTCTCATCGGTGAAGATCCACTCCGCCTCCCCCATGTATAGATCGTTGGGGTCAAGCTGATTGGTCACATGATCGGTCACGAAGTACACGCTGTCCCTGGTGACCTCGCTGGCCTTCATGTGTGGTTGATTCCTGGCGGCACAGTAGTGCGTCATGAGAAGACGGTCTCCGTCGAGAAAGATGACCGTACTCATCTCGAAGGGTGTGCCCTTGAAGACCGTCTCCACCACGGCACTGCCGTTGGCGATGGTGCGGTAATTGACGATGGATGGAGGCATGTCCGATGGATCGGGAGTCGAGTTCCAGTCTCCTTCCAGTGAGCTGAATCGAGAAAACGCTTCAGCAGCGGACTCTGGAGAATACGAAATGCTGGGAGTCGTGGAACAACCCGGGTGCAAGATCACTACACTCAAGAAGAGAATCGACACAGGAATTATTTTCATGTCAGTTTCTTAACTTTCCATCTCTGAAGTCTCAACCACCGAAATCTTGTGAATCGGATTCTCTGGTTCAGTTCTTCTTCTTTCCGAACCGATGAAGGATCCAATTGGTCATCTTCTCCAGCACTTCGACTGAAAAACTCTCCTCGATCTCGCCGTACTCCGAAGGCAATCCAGTATTACAGTGTTGAAACAGGTGATTCAAGTCAGGGAATTCGACCACCTCGTAATCAGGATTCCGACCTCGTTTCAGCGCACTTTCGATCGCCGCGAGATTTTCCTTGCAAGGCACCTGTAGGTCGAGGGAACCGTTGATCGCAAGTACCGGACAGCGGACCTTTTCGAGGATTGGAGCGGGGTCGTGGCGAACGAACCAGCGAATCCAGGGGATCTCCAGTTCTGCAATCACCCTCGCCACCTCCGCATCTCCTGCTTCTCCTTCGGGGAGGTCAGGCGACTTGCGCACCAGTTTCTCAATTTTCGATCGAGTCACTTCTTTCGAGATGTCCTCTTCTCGCAGCAATGCGAACAACTGTCGCGAGAGTTTCAGCCCGCGGTCGATCTCTTGCTGTTCGACACCGCTGGCACGAGAGATCAGCTCATTTTGTTTCACCAGCAATAGGTCGCCACGGATTCCGGTACCGGCCATCAGGATGATGAAAGCAATATCCTCATTCTTCACTGCAGCCAGCGGAGCGATCACCCCGCCTTCACTGTGTCCGATCAGGCCGATTTTGGAGCTGTCGATTTCGGTGTGATCTTTGAGATATTTGAATCCACTCAGCACATCGCCGACATAGTCTTCCGTGGTGGCATTTCCAGGCTCGCTTCCGGAAGTGGATTCTCCCACACCCCGATCATCTACCCTCAGAACGGCGATCCCCTTTCGAGTGAGGTGGTCGGCGATGACCAGGAAGGGGCGGTGCTCGAAAATCATCTCGTCGCGGTCCTGCGAACCCGAGCCGGTGATCAGCAGGACACAGGGGAAGGGTCCCTGACCCTGAGGAATCGTCAGGGTTCCCCCGAAGGTGATTCCTGCGGTCGGATTGGCGTAGGTGACATCTTCCGATCGATAGGGGAAGGGTGGTTTCGGTTGCTGGGGGCGGCGCAACTCGCTGAGTTGTTCCACTCTTGTCAGCGACATGTCGAACTTCGAGCGGCCTTGCAGGAAGGAGCCCTGGAGTTCATCTCCGGACGCGGAGAGATCCATTTCAAACCTCACGGATGCTTCACCGACACAGATTCGGACTCTTCGATCCTGCAGGAAGTCGACCCGGGTCACGGAGATCTGCGTCGGAGATTGGTCGGGGCTGACCATGAACCCGGAAAGTGACTGGTCCTCGGTGCGTTCGAGATGGAGGTGGATTCGTAGCTGGACGGTGCCCACCGGGAGTACGCCTTCCCAGGAACCTGGGAGCGCCATGGCGATCTCAGCAGGCAGCACTGGAAGTGTTTCTGTTCTCTGGCAGTGGAGAGATAACTCGGCCCCGCGTTGCTTCCAGGTACCTTGCAGTTCATCGCCCTTCGAAGTCAATTTCGCCTCGAACACTGCGCCACTGGCAGCGACCGAGATGATCACGCGACCATCTTCATCGATGGAGATTCCACTGAGAGGAAGTCCGAAGGAGTTCTGGGCCGGAGTATCGACGGTTCCTCCCCAGCCATCATCTGCCGAGGAGTAGATGTGGAAGATCAGTTCGATGGAGGAACCGTCAGGATCGATGATCCCGCGCCAGGCTCCGGTGAGTTCTGCAGCGGTGGCATCGGGTGCTGCAGAAAGGGAAGGGGTGCTCTGTAACAGTGTAATACAAAGCATGAAGGCAGTGATTTTCATCATGAAGCGAATGATAGAGGTGACAGGAGCGGCAAACAATATATGAAAACGGAGGATTGCTAGTGGTTTGAGAACTGATCCCATTCCTTGTCGATCACTTCAGGAGTCACCGACCCCTCGAAGATGAGCAGTTGATGACGGAAGAAAAGATCCTCTCCAGGACCGATCACCAGATCTCCTGATCCGGCGGACTTGTTCTCAAAATCGTGCTGACCGAAGGGGTTGGCGGCGACCAGTCCGTAGGTTCGCGCGTGCCACCAGGTCGGGTGTCTCGGGTTATCCTCATGATCGAGTAATGCCACGGTGACCCGCTGGCCATTCACGGGGCCGGTGTACGCAACCCAGCGAGCACGCTTTCCCCAGATCTGGCCGCACGATTGTTCGTTCGAATTGAAACTAGTTCCAGCGGCCACAGGTCCATCGACACGCAGGGTCGGGGCGAGTCGAAGGGCAAAGGTGCCCTCCTTCGTATCTCCGATTCGGACCGCCTCTTCACCCCCGGGTTTCCACAGGCTCCAGATTTCAATCCGATGGAGACGCTCCTCCACACGAATGTCGTAGGTGCGAATTTCCTCGATGACCTTTTTATCTCCGGCCATCCAGTCCAGTTTGCCCGAGGCCACCAGGATCTGACCATCGTCGAGCAGGAAGGATGACCAATCACGGGGGACTTGCCGGGTCTCCTGTCCATGCCAGAAATCGTGTCCATCGACGGAGCCGTGGGCGATCCAAACTCCGGCGTGATGGGGATGATCTTGCTGCTCGTCACTGGCAGCGGGTTCGATCGGATGGCGACGGAGAACCATCGAGCCCGAGGGTGAATGGAGCGGGAAAAGACAGGGACGCGACTGATCGAGTCTCAAGGTCGAGATGGGACCCTCTTCAGTCCGGATCACCAGTTGATCCCTGGATTCGTTCCATTGCATCTCGATGGGGGAGATGGGGGTCTCGTTGGGGGAACTGGGGGTTGGCGCTTCTGGCGCTTTTCTGGGCCCCCCTGCACATCCCAGGAGTGACCCCAACCCGAGGCAGAAGAGCAGTGGAGTGGCCAGGGCCCCTCTCACTCGCTGCTTTTCTTCTTGGTGGTTTTCTTTGCGGTCTTCTTTTTCGCGGTCTTCTTCTTTGCAGTCTTTTTCTTTGCAGTCTTCTTCGTGGTCTTTTTCTTGGCGGTTTTCTTCCGGGTCTTCTTGCCCTTCTTGGCATCACGCTCGCGCTTGTCGAGGATGCGTTGGGCTGCCTGGGAGGAGGAGATCTTCTGTGGATCCTGATCCTTGGCGAGAGTTGCATTGGTCTCGCCATCGGTGGCATACGGACCGAAGCGTCCGTCCTTGATCATGATGGTGGCCCCCTCGAGTTCGATGACGTTCTCGAAGGTCTGGATCGGAGGCTTGGCTGCCGCTCGGCCTCGTTGCTTCGGCTGTGCCAGCAACGCCCGGCAGCGCTCTTCATCGACGACGAACGGATCATCTCCCTCGGCAAGACTACGAGTTTCTTTTCCCGCCTTGATGTAGAGACCGTAGCGACCATTGAAGACTCGAATCTCTTCACCTTCGACGGTCGAGCCACAGATACGACCCTCTTTCAACTGCAGCAGTTGAATCGCAATCTCGGTGGTGACATTTTGCGGCTCCATATCCTTCAGCAGCGATGCGAACTCGGGTTTCTCTTCCGACTCGGAATCTCCGCGCTGGATATAGGGGCCGAAGCGACCGCTCTTGATGAAGATGGGTTTGCCGGTGGCACTGCACTGCCCGATCGGTTCATCCTTGCGGGCTCCCGCTTCCATGATTTCGCTCATCTTGCTGAGGTCGAGATCATCGGGGCACAGTTCCTCTGGAATGTTGCCTCGCACCTCACCTGCTTCGAGGTAGGGGCCGTATCGGCCGACCCGGAGAATGACTTCCAGGTCACGGAACTTCCATCGATCTCCGGCTCCAAAGGGCATCGGGAAGCGGCAGATCTGGGAAGGGTCGATGGTCTCGAGGCCGGACTCGAGGAGCCCTTCGAGTCCTTTCGATCCATTGCCAGACCAGAAGGCCTTCAGGTACTCCTGGCCATTTCGCTCTCCCTTGGCGATCTGATCGAGGTCGTCTTCCATCTTCTTGGTGAAACTGTATTCGACGATGTGAGCGAAGTGCTCTTCCATCAATCGCACCACGGCAAAGGCGGTCCAGGTCGGGACCAGCGCCTTGTTCTTGCGAAAGGAGTATGCCGCAGACTGGATCCTGTCGATGATCGCGGCATAGGTACTGGGGCGTCCGATGCCGCGTTTTTCCATCTCCTTGATCAACCCCGCCTCGGTGTAGCGTCCAATCGGCTGGGTTCGGTGCTCTTCTGGATTCAGTTCTGCCACCTCGACCCGATCACCGACCGTCACCGGGGGGAGGATGGTCTCCTTGGTTCCAGCGGGATCGACCCTGAGGAATCCAGGATTGTCGATCACGGTGCCTCGCGCCTGATAGCGCGCCGCATCGGCATGGTCTTCCTCGACCTCGACGATGACGGTTCGGCCGGTCGCCGGTTTCATCTGGGTAGCCACGGTGCGTTTCCAGATCAGGTCGTAGAGGCGCCTTTCATCCTCACCGACCTTTTTTGCGACTTCTTCAGGATCGACGAAATCTGCCGGGCGAATCGGTTCATGTTCACCGCCGGCACCCTCCGAAAGGGACTGGAAGTTCCTTGGTGCATGTTCATTCGCTCCGAACCGCTGGTGGATCAGGTTCTCGATCGCCTGCATCGCTTCAGGGGCGAGCACGTAGTTGTCGGTACGGACGTAGGTGATGTATCCCTTCTGGAACAGCGCGCTGGCCGAGCGCATCGTCCGGGAAGGGGAATATCCGAGCCGATTACTCGCTTCTTGCTGGAGTCCACTGGTGATGAAAGGGATCGGTGGTTTACGCGAGTAGGGCTTCTCTTCGAGGGAGGAGATGGAAAATGAAGAGGTGTTGAATCGATCACGTAAGGCCTCGGCCTCGGGACCATCGAGCACCCGACAACCGGCGGATTCCTTCTTCAACTGGCCGTCTTCGCCGAAATCCTTGCTCTGTGCGACAGGTTGGCCGCCGAGTCCAAGCAACTTGGTCTCGATGGTCTCACCGGATCCGGTTCTGAAGACCGCATCGAGATCCCAGAAAACAGCCGGAACGAAGAGCAGCCGCTCCTTCTCTCTGTCGACCAGCAGACGAATCGCGACGGTTTGAACGCGACCTGCAGACAAGCCCTGAGCCACCTTGCGCCACAACAGATTCGACACGGGGTAACCATACAATCGGTCGACCAGCCTTCTGGCTTCCTGTGCCTCGACCAGCTGGGTGTCCAGTTCCTCTGGCTCGGAGATGGCCTTCTGCAGCGCACTCTTTGTGATCTGACCGAGGCGAAGACGTTTGATCGGCATACTCTTGGGAGGCTTGAGGACCTCGAGTAGATGCCAGGAGATCGCCTCTCCCTCGCGGTCTGCGTCGGTGGCGAGATATAATTCATCGGCCGTTTTCATCTGCTTTCGAATCGCACTGATGGTCTTTCTCTTGTCCTCGTCGATGATGTAGATCGCCTCGAAATCCTTGGTGATGCCGGTGACCACCTGGTTGTCCTTCAGTTCCGTTGGAACCTGACTGGCTTTCGAGGGGAGATCGCGAATGTGTCCGACGCTGGCTTCGACCACGTAATCGTCACCGAGATACTTCTCGATGGTCTTGGCCTTGGTCGGAGATTCTACGATCACGAGCCGTTTAGGCATGATGTTATCGGCCCTCTCTCCGTTGCCGGGCGCTCGGCAGCGGGTGTTGTGGTTTACGGGTACACGGCAATGGGCTTCGGTTTCAAGTCCTCTTTTCTGTGGAAGGCAGATTTCGAACGCTGGAAACCACCCCAATCATGGTCATGCTACCGATTGAGCCACTCCCGAGGCGACTGAGAAATTTTGCTCATCAATTGTCGGGATCTCCAGAAAGGGGCGATTCTCGTGCCAGAGCTGCCAGAGGTGGAGACGACCCGCAGGGGGATTGCCGAGCAGATCCGCGGCTGCCGCATCGAGGAAGTGGTGGTTCGAAACTCTCGCCTGCGCCAACAGGTTCCGGGGGACCTCGATGAGAGATTACGAGGATCCACCTTTCAGGAGACCAAGCGACGCGCCAAGTACCTGCTGCTGGAAACCACAGCGGGCCAATTGTTGATTCATCTCGGGATGTCGGGAAGCTTGAGAATCGTCGCCGAGGAGGAGGAACTGCGCACTCATGATCATGTCATCTGGTTTCTCGAGGGTGGTCGACAGTTGCGCTATCACGATCCCCGTCGATTTGGATTGGTGACCTGGGCGGGAGATGATCCGAGCCAGCACCCGTTACTGAGGGATCTTGGACCGGAGCCGCTCGAACAGGAGCAGCTGGGAGAGATCCTTTTTCACCGCTCGCGCGCAAGAAATCTTCGATTGAGGGACTTCCTGCTCGATCCAAAGGTGGTCGCAGGGGTCGGTAACATCTATGCCAATGAAGCGGCGTGGCAGGCAGGGATCCGTCCCGATCGCCGCTGCGGACGCATTTCTCTCCAGCGTTACCAGCGACTGGGTGAAGCGATCCAGGATGTACTTTCGCGGGCCGTGATCCAGGGGGGCACCACCTTGAATGACTATGTCCAACCGGATGGAGAACCGGGATATTTCCAGCATCACTTCGAGGTGTATGGGAGAGCGGGAGAGGCCTGTAGCCGCTGTGAAGGCTCAATCCGCCGGATCGTGAAGGGCCAGCGATCGCTCTTTTTCTGCTCGGGGTGCCAGAAGTAGGATACCGTTCGGGTCCGCTTTCCCCGGCTGCATCCAGATCCTAGAATCGGAGCATCAGGAGAATCATTACTAGCCACTCCCCGGATGATCCGGGTTGTCAGGAGCGTTCGGTGGAAAAGATCAAGGTAGAGAAGATCAAGGTGGAGAATCCTGTCGTCGAACTCGATGGGGACGAGATGACTCGAATCATATGGCAGTTCATCAAGGAGCGCCTGATCCTTCCCTATGTCGATGTCGACCTCAAGTACTTCGATCTGGGAGTGGAAAGCCGCGATCAGACCGACGATCAGATCACCATCGATGCTGCCAATGCGATTCTCAAGTACGGCGTTGGAGTCAAGTGCGCCACCATCACACCGGATGAACAGAGGGTGGAGGAGTTCAGCCTCAAAAAGATGTGGCGTTCTCCCAACGGAACCATTCGAAATATCATCGGCGGCACCGTTTTCCGCGAACCCATCATCTGTGAAAATGTACCTCGCCTGGTTCCCGGCTGGACCCAGTCGATCGTCATCGGTCGCCACGCACATGGTGACCAGTATCGAGCGACAGATTTTCTGGTCCCCGGTGCTGGAACGCTGTCGATGACTTTCACCCCGAGCGAGGGGGGAGAGGTCCAGAACTACGAGGTGATGCAATTCGATCAACCAGGGATCGCCATGGGAATGTACAACTACGATGAATCGATTCGCGGCTTCGCTCGTGCATGCATGAATTACGGATTGCAGCGGAAGTGGCCCGTCTATCTCTCGACCAAGAACACAATTCTCAAGGCCTATGATGGGCGGTTCAAGGATCTGTTCCAGCAAGTGTTCGACGAGGAGTTCCAGGCCGCCTTTGAAGATGCGGGGATCACCTACGAGCACCGACTCATCGATGACATGGTGGCTTGTGCCATGAAGTGGAATGGCGGTTTCGTCTGGGCGTGCAAAAATTACGATGGCGACGTTCAATCGGATACCGTGGCACAGGGATTCGGCTCACTGGGCCTGATGACCAGCGTCCTGATGACCCCGGACGGCAAGACGGTCGAGGCGGAGGCGGCCCACGGGACCGTGACCCGCCACTACCGAGAGCATCAGAAGGGCAATCCAACCTCGACCAACCCGATCGCCAGCATCTTCGCCTGGACCCGTGGCTTCGCCCATCGGGCAAAGCTCGACGGAAACGATGATCTCCGGCAATTCGCAGCGGATCTGGAGGATGTCTGCATCGAGACCGTGGAGTCGGGGCACATGACCAAGGATCTGGCACTGCTGGTCGGGCCGGAAACTCCATTCATGACCACCGAAGAGTTCCTGGCCAAACTCGACGAGAATTTGCAGGCGAAGCGAGTTCTCTGAGATACGAAGGAGAAGTGAAGAGATGGTGGATTCTTGCAGTGAAGGTATGACCCAGCAACGCTGGGAGCGGACCCATCAGTACATCGATCAACTCTTCAGCGATGACACCGATCGATGGGATCGAGAGCATGAAGCTTCAATGGAAGCGGGACTTCCAGCGATTTCGGTTGGCGCGGGAGTCGGACGGTGGCTCTCCTTGCTGGCATCCTTGTCGAGATCTGGTGGAGCGAAACTGATTGTGGAAGTGGGAACTCTCGGGGGTGCGAGTGCCATCGCCTTGGCGCAGGGCCTCGCTGCA
>DUAN01000185.1 GCA_012960845.1 Planctomycetota bacterium
ATCGTGGCTGACAACGTATTGGGGGCTGGAGACGGGTGGATTCCGGATGCCATCGATGGCGAACCGAGCCGGGTCGCCATCGACCGGTTCAACCGGATGGTGGCGACAGATCCCAGGCTCCAGGGGACCATCCTGCCGATGCGCCAGGGTCTACTGGTGGCACGGGTTCTCTAGCGATGGCAACCTCTCCGATTCACTACATCGACACTCACACTGCAGGGGAGCCGACCCGTGTGATCACAGGTGGTTTTCCTGATCTCGGATCTGGCAGTATGGCCGATCAGAGAGATGTGTTGCTTCGAGATCATGACTCGCTTCGAGCCGGAATCGTTCGTGAGCCACGAGGACACGAGGCGATGGTCGCAGCACTTCTGCTCGAGAGTTCCCTGCCGAACTGCAAGGCGGGAGTGATCTTCTTCAACAACGTCGGTGCTCTGGCAATGTGTGGCCATGGAGCGATGGGAGTTGTCGAAGCTCTCCGGCACATGGGGCGCATCGAGGCTGGGGATTGCCAGCTGGAAACTCCTGCGGGAGTTGTCGTCTTGAATCTGGCAGAAGATGGCGAGATTTCACTGCAAAATGTCGCCAGTCATCGATGTGCGGAAGACTGCACGGTGACTCTCGAGGACGGGAGTTCGGTCACCGGAGATATTGCCTGGGGCGGAAACTGGTTTTTCATCGCAGAGACCCCCGGCATCGAGGTCGATTCGAAACATGTCTCTGCATTGACTGAAGCCGCCAGTCGAATTCGAGACGCACTGGATGGTGCAGGAATCCGTGGATCCAACGGTGAGCGAATCGATCATATCGAATTGCACCAGTCTTTGCCGGCGGGGCAGGGCCAGGGAACCCGGTCGTTCGTTCTTTGCCCGGGTCGAGAATGGGATCGTTCACCGTGCGGGACCGGCACCAGTGCCACGATGGCGTGCGAGTATCAGAAAGGGACGCTGAAAGAGGGGGATCTGTGGCACCAGATCGGGGTGCTGGGGACTCGCTTCGTCGGGTCCTTCGTGGTGGCGGACGAGGGGATCGTGCCGACGATTCGCGGGCAGGCCTCCTTGTGTGGAGAGGGAACACTGTACTTCCCTCCGGATGATCCCTTTCGGCATGGCATCGACCTGTAACAGATCCTGACCTATCCTTCTCTCGGAGGTCCCGTGCGCATCACCATAGACGCCACCGCTGCATGCACTCCCCGACCCACAGGGATCGGGAGATACACCGCTCAACTGGCGCGGGCGCTCGACCAGATTGGATCGACGATTTCACTCGGAACTCGTTGTTCTCACCTGCACCGCCATCGACATCGATTGACAATACCCACGATCCGTAACTTCTGGATCCAGGAGCCGTGGTGGCCAGCGCTGACTCGACCCGATGTGGTCCATGTGACCGATTCGAGAGTGCCACGCTGGAGATCACCCAGAGTGGCGACGCTGCATGACGTGGTGCATCTGCTTCCGCAGAAGAAGAGAGACTTCCACTACTCGACCAGGGAATTTCGGGACAAGAAGATCGCTGCCTACCAGTCGCTGGCGAGTGAATGTCATCGCATCATCGCTGTCAGTGAAACGACGCGGCGCGATTTCCTGGACGGTGTCGATTGTGACCCGAGCAAGGTTGTCGTGGTTCATCATGGCGTCGATCCGGTGTTCCAGCCGATCCCGTCCGATGAAGCGGCCCGCATTCTCGCTGCCCGCAACATTCCATCTGGCGCTGTCATTTACGTTGGGGATCTCTCGAACCGCAAAAACATCCCCGGAATGATCGAGGGGTTCCTTGCGGCAGATCTGGGAGAGATTCCGCTGGTGATCGCCGGTGAACCGTCATTTGGAGGCGATGAAATTCTCGGTTTGATCGAGCGAGAAGGACGGGGTCGAATCCATCTGATCGGTTGGCAGGGTGACGATGTATTGCCCGCCCTCTACTCCTCGGCTCGGGCACTGCTGTACCCCACTCACTACGAGGGATTTGGAATGCCAGTGCTGGAAGCGATGGCCTGTGGTACGCCGGTGGTGGTTTCCAATACCGGTGCAGCACCAGAGATTGCCGGGGAACTGGCTCAGGTCTGTGATCCCGATGATCCCATATCGATCTCCGAGGCGCTCCAGAGGGCGCTGGGTCACGATCAAAGAAGACGGGATCTGGCCCGGAAGCATGCAACGACCTTTGATTGGCAAACCTGTGCCCGAGAAACGACCGTTGTTTATCGGCAGGCGATCGAAGCGGCTGGCGGTACCCGCTGATGGCAAATTTCAAGGTGGTGATCGTCGGTGCAGGAGTGGTCGGCGCCTGCTGTGCTCGGACGCTGGCTCGCTGCGGGGCCGAAGTGCTGGTGGTGGACCAGGGTGAGGCGGTGGGAGTTCGAGGGGGAACCGCTGCGGGAATGGGACACATCGTCATCAATGATGGGGATCGAGCCGGATTGCAACTTTGCAAGCTGGGAAGATCGATCTGGCGAGACGATTGCCCAGAAATCGCTGGAGCGGACGGTTTCAGTGAAACCGGAACCCTCTGGATGGCTGAAGACGATGACGCATTCAACGATCTCGCCAATTCTGCAGCGAGGCTTGAGGCGGAAGGCATCCATGCGGAGTTACTGGTAGGAAAGTCGTTCCATGATGCGGAGCCAGCACTGGCGAGGGACCTGGTCGGCGGTCTTCGAGTGCCGGAGGATGGGGTGTTGTACGCGCCGGTGGTTGCCGCAGCGATGGTGGATCAGGCAAAGCAGCTGGGAGCGACCTTTCGTCCACGGGTGAGGGTTTCTTCGGTGGAGTCGGGAGTGGTTCGCCTCGACGATGGCAACAGCATCGAAGCCGATGCGATCGTGATCGCCTCCGGATTGAATGCGCTCGACTTACTCGATGAATCGGGAATCGAAGTGCCGATCGTCCCTCGTGAAGGACAACTTGCCATCACCGCCCGAGGAACCCAGGTTCTCTCTCACCATGTTGTCGAGGCGGGATACCAGAAGGGCGCTCACGGTGAAGTGGAAGAAGCGGTGGCCTGCGCCATCCTGCCCAGATCTACCGGTCAGTTGTGTATCGGGTCGAGTCGCCGGCCCCGCCATGGCGCAGGGGTTGATCGGCAGCTGATGGAGCGAATTATCGCCCGAAGTGATCGATTCCTGCCAGGGATCTGCAGGTTGCCCATCGTTCGCTGCTGGAGTGGTACGCGGGCGGCGACCGCAGATTCGAGACCGCTGATCGGCCCGGTGCCCGCTCAGCCAGGGGTCTGGATCGCTGCAGGCTTCGAGGGCCTGGGGATCACCCAGGCCCCTGCGGCGGCCCAGTTGATCGCGCACTCGATGCACGGAACCACCGGTCCCATCGATCCCCGAGCCTGGGATCCGGCTCGAGTCATGACCACTTCTTGATCCTGGCAGAGCAAAGGGCACGATGCAGCCGCTGAGCCGAGGATCCAGAGAATCAGGCCGCAGGTGAATCGAATTCATCTCAGGGAGGAACAGTCTTGCAGATCACGGTGACGGAGATCGAACTGGAACTGAAGGAGTGCCATACGCGCATCCCATTTCGTTTCGGTGTGCATACACTCACCGAGGCACCGATGGCGGTGGCTACTCTTCATGCAGAAACATCCGATGGCACTCCGATGGTCGGCTACACATCGGAGTTACTGGTACCTCGCTGGTTCGAGAAGAATCTCGATCGATCGGTCGAAGCTGATATCGAATCGCTGGTCGAGAGCATTCAGATCGCCGGACAGATCCTTCTCGATGGTACCAAGGCCTCTGTTTTTGATCATTACTGGAGAACCCTCGAAGACCGGGTCCTGTCCGTTCCCGTCACGGCAGCCGATCGACTGACTCGAGGATTCGGCTGTGCCATCTGGGAACGAGCGATGATGGACGCCACCTGTCGAGGTGTCGGGATACCGTTCATCGACGCCCTCGACTGTGATCTGTTCAAGATCCAGCCCGATCGCTTTCACTCCTCCATTCCCGCAGGGTGGAAGTTTCATCCTGCACCTCTGCCTTCGACGATTGCGGTCCGTCACACGATCGGGTTGCTCGATGATCTGGAGGAGGCGTCTGAGGGATCTCCTGTAGATGGCCTACCGGTGACGCTGGTCGAGGATATCCGTCGTCATGGCCTGGCATGGTTCAAGGTGAAGGTCGGCGGAGATCCGCTGCAGGATCTGGAGCGACTGGGTCAAGTGGCTCGGATTCTCGAAGATGAAGTCTCTCCCGGTTACCGGGTGACTCTCGATGGGAACGAGCAGTATGCCGATCCCGCGCAACTGGCGCAGGTGCTGGAGCAGTTGTCAGCAAAGGGGCCCGGCTCCACCTTCGTCGATGCGATCGTCACCATCGAACAACCGGTGCCACGATCCTTGACCTTTGACGAGAGTGCCAGCCCCAGCGAACTGGCAAGGTTCGCTCCCGTCATCATCGACGAGGCGGACCATGGTCCGGAGGCATTTCCGGAGGCGTTACGCATCGGCTATCGAGGGGTCTCAGCCAAGAACTGCAAGGGCGTCTCGCGCTCCATCGCCCATCAGGGCCTGTGCGATCATCATCAAGGCGGTGCTTTCATCAGTGGCGAGGACCTGACCAATCTGCCACCGTGGGGGTTGCATCAGGATCTGCTGACGGTGGCGGCACTGGGGTTGCACCATGTCGAGCGAAATGGTCACCATTACTTCAGGGGTCTCGATCATCTTCCTCCAGCGGAAGCGGCTTCGCTGGTGAGTGATCATCCAGATCTTTATCGACCACTCGGCGATGGAGCCGAACTCCACATCGAATCCGGTAATCTCTCGATTCGATCTCTTGATTGCGAAGGCTATGGCTGCACCATCGAACCTACCAGCCAGCAGCGTCGATCGGTACTCTCCCGAAGAGCGAAAGAACAGGGATGAAGATTCGATCTCCCAATAAGTTCAAGGATACAGACTCCTTTCGCGCTCGATGGAAGGAGATCGATGGACGACTGGACCTCGATGATGAAGTGGAATCTCCCGGACCGCTCGGATCTGCACTGGAGAAGGGGGGCTGGTCCCTTTCCAATCGATTCGCCGTGCAGCCGATGGAAGGTTGGGACGCTCATGCCGATGGAACTCCTTCCGAAGAGACATTCAGGCGCTGGCGTCGCTTTGGAGAGAGTGGCGCTGCCCTGATCTGGGGTGGTGAAGCGTTTGCAGTGGTGGAGGATGGTCGAGCCAACCCGAACCAACTGTTTCATCGTGATTCAGATCAGAGTTGCCGGACACTGGAGTCGCTGCGACAGGCGATCACTGCCGGCCATGATGCGATCGGAAACGAAGCACCTACTGCTTCAGTAGTAGGTTTGCAACTGACTCACTCCGGACGCTGGTCGCGTCCGACTGCGGCGGGTCCTTCACCAAGGATCGCCTTTCAGCATCCAGTTCTCGATGAGCGAGTTTCCGCCACTTCCGAACAACTGCTCGACGATGGTGAACTGGAATTGATCGCTGAGAGGTATATCGAAGCTGCGGTCTGTGCGCAGAAGGCGGGCTTCGATTTCGTCGATATCAAGGCGTGTCACGGTTACCTGTTGCACGAGTTACTGTCGGCGAGAACGCGCCCCGGTCGATATGGCGGCGATCTGGAGGGTCGCAGTCGTCTGTTGAGAGAGGTGATCGCTGCAGTGCGCAGCGCCGCACCGGGGCTGGGGGTCGCGGTACGCCTGTCGGTGACCGATGTGATTCCCTTCAAGAAATCGCAACAGGGAGAAGGTGAACCCGACTGGCCCGAGGGCGAGCCTTATCCGCATGGCTTTGGCCTCGATCCGGCAGATCCGCAGAACCCCAGCTGGAGCGAGCCGATGCAACTGATCACGATGTTGCAAGATGTGGGCATCGAATGGCTCAACTTGACCATCGGTTCGCCCTACTGGTGTCCTCACCGCCAGAGACCGGCACAGTATCCTCCCAGTGACGGATATCCGCCGCCGGAAGATCCGCTGGTGGGAGTTGCCGCACATCTTCAGGCGGCCCGAGCGGTTCGACAGTCATTTCCCCAGCTCGGTCTGGTCGGTACCGGCTGGACCTATCTGCAGGAGTGGTTGCCGGCGGTGGCGCAGCATGAGATCCGCAACGGGTTCCAGGATGTGATCGGTCTCGGAAGATCTATGCTCTCCTACCCTGAGTTGCCGCGGGATATCATTCACGGCCGTGCGATGCCGAAGAAACTGGTGTGCCGGACCTTCAGCGACTGCACCACAGCACCGAGAAACGGCTTGTTGAGCGGCTGTTTTCCGCTCGATGACCACTACAAGTCTCACCCCGCTGCTGCCGAGTTGAAATCGGCAAAGGCGAGGGCCAGGAAGGGAAATGCCCGTTGAATCAATGCGACGATGATTCGCAGCAGCAGGTCGACCTGCCGATGGTGGCTCCGCCCGATCGGAAGGCGCTGGCCGAGGAGAAGAAGTGGCTCACTTCACTGGAGGATGCTCCCATCACGAAGCGCTGGGGCGCATTCCTCCGTCGAGGCGGACCGGGATACCTGCAGAGTTCGTTGACCCTCGGCGGCGGCACGGCGGCGGCCACGTTGCTGGCGGGGGGTGCCTTCGGATACCAGCTGCTGTGGGTGTTTCCCGTCTCGATGTTGCTGGGGGTAGCAGTTCTGTCGGCGGTGGCACATCAGACGCTGTCCACCGGTAAACGCCCGCTGCCGGCGATCCGTGAGCACGCCGGTCCCTTCTACGCTCATGCCTTCATCGCCGGCGCAGTTCTCTCCAGTGTCATCTGGCACTTTGCCCAGTACGCCCTCGCTTCCGCTGCCATCGAGGATATCGGTGCCGTCACCGGCAACAAGATTCCGCGCTGGGGTGGCGGAGTGCTGGTGCTGGCCTGGGCGGTGACGTGGTCCTTCACCTATGGCCGTTCCCCTGCGTTACTGAAACTGTTCGAGCGAAGTATGCAGGTGATGGTGTGGTTGATCGTGCTGTGCTTCGGCGCCGTGGTGGTCAAGACAGGGATCGCCGATCCGGGCGGATTCTTCTCCGGTTTCATCCCTGGAGGAGTCGGAGAGGTTTACACCCCAGCGGCAGATGAATCGAAGTCGATGGATGCACTCAGCATCGTCGTTGCAGGTCTGGCGGCGGCGGTCGGTGCCAACATGGTATTTCTCTATCCATACTCGCTGCTGGCGAAAGGTTGGGGAAAAGAACATCGTTCGCTGGCGAGGTTCGATCTGTTTGCGGGGATGTTTCTCCCCTACCTGCTGACCACCTCGCTGATCGTCATCGCAGCGGCGAGTACTTTCGGGCCCGATGGAATCCCGTTTCCGGGAAAGGATTTCAAGCCCATCGATGCGGCCAAGATTCTCGGGACCACCTTCGGAACCGACAGTTCGAGAATCCTCTTCGATCTGGGATTGCTCGGCATGGTCACCAGTAGCATCACGATGCACATGGTCTGCTGCGGGTTCGCCGCCTGCGAGTCGTTTGGCTGGAAGGTCGGATCGACTCGCTTCCGCCTGGCATGCTTGCTCCCCGCCCCCGGTTTTCTGGGTGCGGTCTACTGGGGAGACATCGCCTTCTGGATCGCAGTTCCGACCACCATCCTGACCGGGTTCTTGTTGCCTGCGGTCTACATCGGAATCCTCAAGATGCAGCGATCGAAGGAATATCTCGGCGAGGATCGACCGCAGGGATTCCGCGCGACCCTGTGGCAGGGGTTGATCCTTCTCGCCACCGTGGTTCTGAGTGTGTTCCTGATCTGGATGACGGCTACCGCCTTGCCTGGCTGGTTGGAAAAACTGACCGGATGAAGATTGAACTGCCAAATCCTGATGGAGAATCGATCTGGCTGGAAGATGGCTTGCTCTCCCGAGAGCCGGAGCCGGTTGCGGCAGCGCCGGTCAGGGTCGCCTATGCTGCGGCTCACATCATCTTGAAGGATGACGCCACCCAACGCTCGGATGGTGCGGCTGGATCGAGCAGTGCAGATGCCATCGAGATGGTCGACTGGGATCAGACGATGGCGTTTCGTCAGCACCTCGCCTCTCATGGATTTGGCATCGCAGAAGCGATGGACACCGCCCAGCGATTCGAACTGGGTTGGCCCGCCGCACGAAGATTGATCGAGCAGTGTGGGGCACTCGATCTCGATACAGGCTTCATCGCCGGAGCCGGGGCAGACCAGTGCGACGAGGTGTCGGACTCCACGACATTGATCGATGCCGTGGTCGAGCAAGTTCATATCATCCAGCAGGCCGGTGGCGTTGCGATCATCTTGCCGATGCCTTGGCTCTGTCGCTGGGGTTGTGACGAGCAGCAGTACGTCTCGATCTACCGCTCCATCATCGAGCAGAGTGAGGGTCCACTGCTTCTTCACTGGCTCGGTCCGATGTTCCTGGCGGAACTGGCGGGCTACTTCCCGGGTACCAGCCTCGATCAGATCCTCAGCATCGATGTCGACAAGGTACGTGGCGTCAAGATGTCGATGCTGGACCACGACCTGGAGATCGAGGTGCGGCAGCGTTGTCGTGAGCGGGGACAGATCGTGCTGACCGGGGACGACCTTCACTTCTGTGATCTCATCGCAGGGGATGGCCAGATTCCATGCCAGAGCGTCGCCATCGGTGATCGTCAGATTCCCGAAGGAGATTTCAGCCATGCCCTGCTGGGAGTGCTGGATGGAGTTGCGGTTCCTGCTGGACGAGCACTCAGACATCTGGCGGCAGGAGATCTCGCTGGATATCGCCGTTGGATGCAGCCTTGTGAAGAGTACGGCCAGCGAGTCTTTGAAGCACCGACCCAGCTCTACAAGGCGGGCCTCGCCTTCACCGCCTGGCTCAATGGTCACCAGAATCAACCGATGTTGCTCCATCGACTCGACCTCGAGCGCGATCTTGATCATCTGTTAGATGTGGCGCGTCTTGCCTCACGGGCGGGAGCGATCGTCGATGCCGGAATGGCGGCGGAGCGTATCGAACTCATGATGGCGGGCGTGCATCGATGAGTGGCGATCGTAAGGTGAAGATTCGCCTCGATGGTGTGTGGATCGAGGTGAAGGAAGGTGCCCAGCTCGCTGCAGCCTTGCTCGATCTGGGAGTCGTGTCGCTGAGAAGATCTGCGACTGGCGAGCGTCGGGGAGCCTTGTGTGCGATGGGGAGTTGCCACGAGTGTCGCCTGGTGGTCGACGGGCACCGGGGCGTGAGAAGTTGTTTGATCCGGGTTCGTGATCAGATGCAGGTGGAGACGGAACGAGAGCTGGATCGAGCTCCACTGGCACCTCTGGAGATCTCAGCACCGCAGCAAGATGTGGCAAATCTGCTGGTCATCGGTGCTGGCCCGGCAGGGTTGGCTGCAGCGATTGCAGCGGCAGAACTGGGGCTAGACGTCCTGGTGGTCGACGAATCTCCCGGTCCGGGTGGGAGGATCTGGGCTCACAACGATCGGATCCCGGCCGAGGCTCGCAGCTGGATCGAGCGAGCGGAACGAGCCGGAGTTCGCAGGCTTCACGGCTACAGCATCATCGATGGAGAGCCGGGGCGGTTACAGGCGAGTTCGGTCGCCAGTGGAGAGTCGATCGAGATCGAGTGCGACACGATCGTCATCGCCACCGGAGCCAGAGAACGCTTCCTGCCCTTTCCTGGCTGGACCCTTCCCGGAGTGGTCGGAGCGGGAGCACTGCAATCGCTCATCAAGGGTGGATTGGCTGTGAAGGGCAAGCGTCTGGTGGTGGCGGGAACCGGGCCATTGCTGCTGGCGGTAGCTCAACTGGCTCGGCAGCAGCAAGCCAGGGTGCTGCTGGTCGAGCAAGCTTCCAACTTCAAGCGGATTCCACTGCTTCTTCGAGTACTGAAATCGAGAGCTCGAATTCGACAGTCGATGGCGTTGTGGAAATCACTGCGAGATGTCGAGAAGTTGTCTTGCTCCTGGCCAGTCAAGGCGGAAGGGGATCAGCGAGTGGAGCGGGTTCATCTGCAAACCGAGAAGGGGATTCGCATCGAAGATGTGGATGGACTGGCGGTTGGATTTGGACTGGTGCCGGAGACGCGTGTCGCTGAAGGACTCGGGTGCCGCATCCTCGATGATGGTTGCGTTGCCGTGGATCACCAGCAGTGGACCGGAGTCGAGGGAGTTTATTGCGCCGGAGAGCCGACTGGAATCGCCGGCTGCGAGGCGGCCATCGACAGTGGCCTGGTGGCGGGGATCAGTGCAGCAGGTCGGACTCCTCGGGCACACCTGCAGGCACGCGTGCGGCGGCACCGGGCGTGGGGGGCGGCACTCGAAGCGGCGCATTCCCTGCGACCGGAGCTGTTTCACCAGGGGCGTGGCGAAGTGATGCTCTGTCGATGTGAGGATGTGACCGCCGCGACAGCGGATCGAATCGGCTCCATCCGGGAGGCGAGGCTCTTGTGCCGCATCGGCATGGGACCCTGTCAGGGAAGGGTCTGCATGCCGATCCTTGAGGCACAGGGGGAGCATCGAGCCGATTCTGTGCGACCGCCGTGGTCGACTAGCCCGGGGAAAGGTGAGATCTCGCAGTGACCGTGGGATGTTGTCGTCTCCGGATCGGTTATCTTCTGCGGAATCACCCCAGTACGGAGCAAGACCTTGGACCGTGGATCCATCTTCATCATCATCGCCCTCGCCTCGCTGGCTGTCGCCATCTCCGGCCTCCTGTCCACCGATGAGTTCACAGGGAATGCTGCGGTAGAATCTCCGGATGTCAATTCAGGGAGCGGGGTCGTCTCGCTGGCTCCTTGCATCACCGGTACCTTGCAGTCGATCGGTGCGGAATCAGCCATCTCGATGATCAGTGACTACTGTCCGCAAATCGCTGGAGTGGCGAGGGGTGGCACGGCACTGGCTCCCGATCTGGAAAGAATCGTTCGCAGCGGTTGCCGGATCTTGCTGGTCAGAAGTGCCGCAGGACTGCCAAGGGATCAACTGGCAAGAGTCGGGGAGACCATCGAGTTGCCCTGGTCATCGGTGGAGCAGGTGGTCGCCAGTATCCGTGCCATCGGTGCCGTGGTGCATCGTGAATCTTCAGCGAACCAACTTGCCGATCGATTCGAGAAACTACTGGCGGATCCGGTCGTGGCTGAGGATGCACCGCGAGTGCTACTGGTGATTGGAAGCGACCTCGATGCCTCAGGAGGACCCTGGGTCATCAAGCCCAACTCGATTCACGGTGCGGTACTGAAAGCCGCAGGATTTCGAAACGCCATCGAGCAGGCGATGAGCGGCACGCCGCAGATCTCCTACGAGCGACTGCTGGCGATCGATCCAGACATCATCCTCCACCTGAATGGTGGACGAGGGGCCCCCGCAGATCAGTCACTGCTCGATCACTATCAAAAACTCTCCGGGTTGAAGGCTGTGATCGGCGGTGCGGTGGGGGAGGTCTCCGGGCCGAGGATTCTCGATGAAGGACCGGAACTTCTCGACCTGGTGCGGGCGATTCGAGCCGAGGTGACTCGATTGGCGGCCGGGGGGGCCCAGTGGTAGCGCTGTTAGAACTGGATCAGGCCACGGTACTCGCAGGCGATATTCCGATCCTCGATCAACTGTCACTGGAAGTGGGCGAAGGGGAGATGGTCGCCATCATCGGCCCCAACGGCTCGGGAAAGAGCACCCTGATCCGGGCACTGCTGGGACTGGCGCCACTCGATCAAGGGACGGCTCGGATCGAAGGGCGACCATTGACGACTCTCACGGCGCGACAGCGAGCCGCATCGATGGCGTGGCTCCCTCAGGAGGGTCTTTCTGCGGAAAGATTGCGAGTCGAGGATGTGGTCGCTGCGGCGCGCTTTCGCTTCAACGAAACGCGCCAAGACTGCCTCGCTGCTGCGTATCGAGCACTCGAGGACGCGGGTGCAGATTCGCTCGCGGATCGCTGGATCAATGAACTCTCCGGCGGTGAACGACAACGCATCGAACTGGCTTCGATGGTCGCTCAGGAATCGAAGTGCTGGCTGCTCGATGAACCGGCCAATCATCTGGACCCGGTGTGGCGTGCGCGGACGTTGAAATTCTTGTCGAGGCGCCTTGAGCAGGGCAATACGGTGCTGGTGGTGCTCCATGATGTCCATCTGCTGGGACACATCGAGGCTGCCCAGACCAGGGTGGTGGGTCTTCGCCAGGGCAAGATCGCATGGCAGGGCAGACTGTCAGATACAGATCTTGGTGAAGGACTGGAAACGGTTCATGGCATCCCCTTCGAGCGCGCCGTTGCAGGGGACCGGGAGTACTGGATCCCTGGTGAGGAGCCACTCGAATGAAGGCTCTGATCCGCTGGCTTCCCTGGGTCGTGCTGGCGATCACCATCGCGGTGGCGACCGCATGGATCGGTCCCACTCTCGATGATCCGCATGGGCAGTGGATCCTGCACGAATTGCGACTCCCTCGTGCTCTCGCGGGTGCGATGGTCGGAGCGGTTCTGTCTGCCGCTGGAGCGGTGGTGCAGATCCTGCTACGCAATCCGCTGGCGACGCCAAGTACCATCGGAACCACCGCAGGAGCGACCCTCGGAGTGCTGGCAGTACTGGTGTTCGGAAGTGGCAGTACCTGGATGGGACTGCCGATTCTCCCCGCTGCGGCCTTTGCCGGAGCGTTGCTGGTGACGCTGATCATCGCTTCGGTGGCGGCACGGGATCGTGCTCGCACCGAGGATGTATTGCTGGCAGGCATCGCCTTGACGCTGGCGACAGGTGCGATTGCATCGGGATTACGACTGGGCATCGATCAGGTGACTTCCCTCAGCGCTCTGCGCTGGTCACTCGGCAGCCTGACCATCATCGGACCCGATCGAATCTCGATGCTGGCTCCCTTCGTGGTGATCTCACTGGCGGGCATGTTGTGGTTGATCCGGCCGCTCGAGGTTCTGATCTCCGGCATCGAGAGAGCGCGGACTCGCGGGGTCGAGGTGACTCGGGTGAGGACCCTCGGGCTCGGGCTCGCATCACTCGGAGTGGCGGCCTGCGTGGCGACCTGCGGTCCCATCGCATTTGTCGGGCTGATCTGTCCTCACCTGGTGAGACGAATTGTGGGCTCTGCCCCGAGAACCTTGCTCCCCGCCTCGATCTTGCTCGGGGCGGTGTTCTTGCCGCTGTGCGATTCGATCGGCAGGGTCATCTGGGAACAACGCGAGATTCCTGTCGGGGTCATCACTGCGGCGCTGGGCGCCCCGGTGCTGTTCATGATCGTGGTTCGTCGAGGTCGAACTCAAGCGAGAAGGTGAATCCTCTCGGTTCCGTTGGCTGGCTGGGCAGCACCGACCCTAGGATGGAATGGTGCACTGGCGAGAGAGGGGGGAGTCAAGGTGGTTTGTCTGCCCGGTATCTGCGTGTATATGATGGAACCAGATGTGTTGTAGATGTACAGATGTGTTGTAGATGGAACTGAACCGGCATTGGAGAGTACTCGATGAGTATGGAGTCGAAGCGATCGATGACATGGGCAGGAGTGATGCCTGCCATCACCACACCATTCGATGAATCGGGGCAGGTGGACTTCGCATTCCTTTCGCAACACTGTCGCTGGATGGTCGATCAAGGTGTGACTGGAATCGTCCCTTGCGGGTCCCTCGGAGAGGGCGCGACTCTCTCTTATGAGGAGAAGGAGCGCGTCATCGATACCGTGGTACGCGCCGCCGATGATAGGGTTCCGGTCGTACCAGGAATCGCTGCCGCTTCGACCCGGGAGGCGGGCCGCCTGGCTGCCAGTGCCAGCGTGATGGGTGCCAGCGGATTGATGGTCTTACCACCCTACATCCACAGGGGACCATTTTTCGAGGTCGAGGCTCATATCGAGGCGGTGATCGGTGCCACCGACTTACCCTGCATGCTCTACAACAATCCCATCGCCTACGGAGTTGATTTTGAACCGGGCTGGATTGCCGCTCTCGCAGAGCGGGCTCCCAACCTCAAGGCGGTGAAGGATTCCAGTGGTGATTCGAGGCGGATCACCGCAGTCCATTCGCTGGTCGGAGATCGACTGGCGCTGTTTGCCGGGCTCGATGACATGGTGGTGGAAGCGGTCAGGCAGGGAGCCGTGGGGTGGATTGCCGGACTGGTCAATGCACTGCCGATGGAATCGGTGGTGCTGTTCGACAAGGCGCTAGCGGGAATCGATGATCCTGCAGCCGCTCGCGAAGCTGATCGCATCTATCGCTGGTTCTTGCCACTCCTGCGACTCGACTGCATTCCTGAGTTTGTCCAGTTGATCAAGTTGGTGCAGCAGGAAGTGGGAATGGGAACTGACACGGTTCGTGCCCCCCGCTTTCCGGCGATGGGCGCTCTTCGAGAGGGTGCCTTGGAGGTGATCCAGTCATCTCTGGCGACCAATCCGTTTGCAGATGTGAAGGAGAAGCGATGAGCATCGAAGGAGTACACCTGATTGCAGGGGAATCGGTCGCAGGGCAGGGTACCTTCGAGGCGACCAATCCAGCGAGTGGCCAACAGCTCTCGCCGCAGTTTCCCGATGCGACCAGAGATCAGGTCGATGCTGCGGTCGAGGCCGCTCTGCAGGTTCATGAATCGCGGGGAGCGGGAGATGCGGAGCAACGAGCTCGTTTCCTCGACGCAGCCGCCGCTCGAATCGAGCAAGCAGGAGATGCGATCACCCGGCGGGGAGTCGAGGAGACGGGACTTCCTGCAGGTCGCTTCGAGGCGGAGCGGGGTCGTACTTGTAACCAGTTGCGAATGTTTGCCAGCACGCTGCGAGAAGGTCTTTTCACCGAGAGCATCATCGAGACTGCCCTTCCCGATCGACAGCCGGTTCCCCGACCTGACCTCCGTCGCAGGATGAGAGCCCTGGGGCCGGTTGCTGTCTTCGGGGCCAGTAACTTCCCACTCGCTTTCGGCATCGCCGGCGGAGACACCGCCAGTGCACTGGCTGCCGGTTGCCCGGTGATCGCCAAGGGGCATCCGGCACACCCGGGAACCTGTGAACTGATCGGCAAGGCGCTCCAGGAAGCGGCTCGAGATGCAG
>DUAN01000186.1 GCA_012960845.1 Planctomycetota bacterium
CGCCCGGGGAGTACTGATCCCGTTGACGCTGACCCTCGGCCTCAGCCAGGGAATCACCGAGCTCACCCGCATCGGTGGAGCCACCCCGCTGGCCATCTGTTTGGGAATGATGCTGATCGCCACGACCGAGCAGATGCGAGCGGAAGCGGGACGGGGCCTGTGGCTGTGGGGAATCCTGCTGGGATTGTCGATCGCAGCCGGACCGAGCACGGCCCCCGCTCTGATCTATTCACTACTGAGTCTCCTCAGCGACCGGGGAATCCGTGCCAGCCACCTGCGATCCTTACCCGCCGCTTCGATCGGCATCCTGATCGGAATCTCGGTGCTGTTCCTGCTCGCCAGCGCATCTGCGGGCAACGGGCTGGCGGAAGTGTGGACCGAGTTCGTCTCGAGCTGGCGTCCGGTCCAGCACCCCGATTACTCTCACCTGGCATCGGACCTGCGAAGCGTCCTCGAAGGAAACGGCTGGCTGCTGGCAATGCTGGCCATCCCGGGGCTGCTGATCTCATGCCGGCGGCGACCCGGAGATCTCGCGCTGATCCTGACACTGGCGAGTTCAGGTCCCTTGCTCGGCCCCTTGTTCGCTGACGGATCGTCGGGTCCGACCCCCTCGATCCCCGATTCGATCGCTGCGGCGCCCTTCATCCGGATGACCCTGACCTTGCTGGCGGCATGGAGTTTGACGATGGCCTACCGACGCCTGGGAAAACACCGCCGCACGACTCACCTGCTACTGATGACCATCTTGTGGATTCTGGTCGGCGCTTCCCTCTCGATGCGAACACCCGATCTACGCTCCGGCAAAACCCAGGTCGTGACCCAGTGGGCCCGCTCCGTCCTCGAAGGATTGCCCGAAGATTCGCTACTCCTCTGTGGCGGCTCTCCGCTCGGGTCGGTGCTCTCGGTGGTCCAGTCGTACGAGGGAATCCGCCCCGATGTCACGGTGCTCGATCGAGGTGGCGCCATCGATCCGATTCTCCTCGGTCTACCGGTCGAGACCCCGGCGCCGAGGGTGCTACAGGTCGCCCGATCCCTCATCGCTTCGGGAAGACCATTGCTGGCCTTGCCGCTGGCACTTCATCAGGAATTGCTCAGGGGGCATGGACTGGCGCCATGGGGCCTGCTGCTGATCGCCCGCGATCGGACCGATCCCGCTCCCGATGACAGTGGCGCGTGGCTGCAGGTCAAAATCGCCGATCTGCCACTCGAATCCACCGGTGCCTGGCAGTGGATTCGCGGAGAAGGAGATCATCCCCATGCCAGCGGAAGGCTGGCGTCCGAGGTGGCTGCAGCGGCCTGGTTTGCCACTGCCCGGCGCAACGGAAATCTCCGTGACGGAGGTCGATGGGCTGGAATCCTCGGATTGCTGGGCGATCTGATCAAAGATCCTGGCGGCACCCGTCGCTGGGCATTGCAGCAACCGGTCGACCTGTTCGGCGAGAGTCCTCGAGACACCGCTGGACCGGTTAACGATCCTCGAAGCGTTGGCTCGCCCGATCGAGAAAGCGACGCTCTTCAGGACTGAGAGAATCGATGCCATCGGTGGAGACCTTCTTCAGCAGGTCATCGACTCGTGCTCGAATGCGCCGGTGACGAAGCGTCTTGCGCTGTTGCTTCCACTGGTGAAAGCGGTCTCGCTGACGCTGCCACCAACCGACGGTAGATCTCGATCCACCACCTGGGCCGTTACGCCACGACTCCGCGGCACCTGAATCGACCGACATCTGCTGCAATTGCTGGCTCTGGATCCACATCAACAGGGCCATCGCCAGCAACAGGCCACTGCGCTCACCCGGCAGGAACCAGACCACCGCCAGCACCAGCGCCACGATCTTGCCGCTGATCACCAGTTTCTGGGTGGCCACTCCCTCGCCCCTGCGTTGCCACAGGATCGAATGAAGAATTCTTCCGCCGTCGAGGGGCAGTGCTGGCAACAGATTGAAAAGGAGTAGATCGAGGTTGACCGCCGCAGCGATGGCGATCGGATCGGTGATCGGTTCCGCTGGCCACCTGAGAAAGAAGGAGCCGACCTGCGGCGATTCCTGGGAGATGACAAAGGGCAGCAGAGCCAACCACAGGACCAGGTTGACCAGCGGCCCCCCCGAGGCTACCGCCAGATGCGAAAGTGGGCGGCTCGGGATATCGACCGAGGCTAACCCTCCGAGAGGCCATAGAGTCACCTCGTGGGCGTTTCCACCCACTTGCCGTGCCGCTCGACAGTGGCCCATCTCATGGAGGAAGACCGAGCCGAAGAGCAGCCCGAGATAGATCGCGACCTGCCCGGCTCCGCCGAAACGCTCTGCGGAAAAAAACTCGAACAGCGCCCAGACCAGGAAGATCCAGTGCAACCGCACCGAGATTCCTGCGACCTGACCGATTCGAATTCCACCCCGATCAAACAATCTCACTCCCTGCTACTGCGGGCTTCACTGCAACGATTCAATCGCCAAACTGAATCCCCTGGGCCAGCGGTAACT
>DUAN01000187.1 GCA_012960845.1 Planctomycetota bacterium
AGATCCCCCAGAGCCACGGAAGCGGTGGAGTACATTCCTACAGTCTGCCCACTGTCGATGAAATTGCCCTGAGAGTCATTGAGCCAGACTCGATTCCCAGCATCCGGATAAGCATTCGCCATCAATGCATCGAGATCCCCGTCACCATCGAGATCCCCCAGTGCCACCATGGGGCTGTAGCCCAGATCCTGGCCACTGTCCTCGAAGATCGCATTTCCGGGACAGGGAGACAACTGCGCCAGCGCCGAGGCACAACAGGCACTGCAAATCGAGAACACCAGCAGGATCTGTATCGGATGTGAGTTCATGATCGACCTTTCGTGGTTCACACCTCCACGAATCCACACCTCAAACCACCTCGACAGCGGAGAAAAACGTGGACGAAAACTACTCATCGATCGATCGTCATCTAGTAAGACGCCGCAACTCTCAGAATCCCTTTGGGATTCTCACCCCTCCTCCGGCACGCCAGCCGACGCTGTTCACTTCACCTGATCATCGCATCTGCCACATCTAACCGCGCTTTTCCTGTCACGCCCGCAACAACAAGGCGCTGAAAGACACCCCGGCGCTGAAAAAACTCGCGGAGTTATCTGGCGAGTAGGCGCGCACGCGGTAACAGTCGGAAAAGTACCACGTCGTCCTCGGCAACCCGGAACAGAATCGCTGGAAGCTGATCCCGGTGCAGATCGTTCCGTGAGTCCGGCGTCGGCCACAATGACGGAGTAATTGTGCGATTTGCCCTTTTAGAAAGCCGTTTTGAGTTGTTGAAGCACAGGGGATCCACTCAGGGCAAAGTTATCCCAGGCATAGTCGATCGCCCACTTGCCGGCCTTGTCTTTCAGCTGGGCGTCCGCTCCCAGGTCGAGCAACTGACGAACCACCCCAGGCATCGATTCCATCGCTGCACACATCAGGGCGGTCTTCCCTTCGGCACCCCTTGCGTTCACTTTCGCTCCCGCCTCGACCAGCATGGCAACGACCTCAACGCGCGATTCCTCGGAATACCCCTGAGCCGCAATCATCAAGACGGTCGAGCCGGCCTTGTCCTTCATCCGGACGTCCGCTCCCTGATCGAGTAGCAGACGAACCGCCGCCGGGCACGCAAACTTCGCTGCCCACATCAGAGCGCTCTTCCCTTCAGCATTCGTTGCGTCTACTTTCGCTCCCGCCTCGATGAGCATGGCAACGACCTCAACGGACGATTCCTCGGCCGCAAGCATCAAGGCGGTCGAGCCGTCCTCGTCTTTCATCCGGACGTCCGCTCCCAGATCGAGCAACTGACGAATCGTCGCCGGTGGCGCCCACATCAGTGCACACATCAGGGCGGTCTTCCCTTCAGCACACCTTGCGTTCACTTTCGCTCCCGCCTCGATGAGCATGGCAATGATCTCGCCATCCGCGTTCTCCAGCTGCGCAGCCTCCATCAAGGCAGTCCAGCCGTTCCTGTTGACGGCATTCGGATCTGCACCTTCCTTGAGGAGCCACTCGATCAGTTCTACCTGGCTACCCCTTGCTGCCCCCATCAAAGGTGTGAAACCCCCTGACGGATTGACATCGGCACCATGTTCCATCAGCAGTTCCACCATCGAAGTGTTACCGGATATGCAAGCTTGAGTCAGGGGATAGCCCGCTTTAGAGAGGTGGTTGATTTCTGCTCCGTTTGCGAGCAGTAGCTTCGCAGACCTGAGGGAGGTTTCGTTTTTTCCATCGGCCGCATGATTCAGCGCAGTCATCTCGCCGTATCGGCACTTCGCTTCGATCTTTGCACCCGCATCCAGGAGCAACTGGACCATCTCAGGGCCCTGGTCCACGGCAAACATCAAGGGAGTCTCACGCTCCGGGCTTGTACTGACCTTTACATCCGCGCCATGAGCGATGAGCAACTGGACCATCTCCGGAGTGCAGATCCAATCTCGACGACCCATTGTATGTCCTCTGCGGAGATACCACGCCAGCGGAGTGGTTCCATCGGTTCTGTCTCTGGGCCTGACCATGCGATTCGCTGGATCACTATGATCCGATTCATGTCTCGCCCAGTTGACATCGGCTCCATTCTTCAGGAGTACTTTGACAATTTCATACTTTGCCCTGTCCAGTTCCGCATCCGTCCGGGTGCTACCCGGTGC
Source organism: Planctomycetota bacterium (assembly GCA_012960845.1). GTDB lineage: Bacteria > Planctomycetota > UBA8108 > UBA1146 > UBA1146 > QNYK01. The sequence continues at coordinate 2,130 of DUAN01000187.1, forward strand.
AACCGGCAGCAAGGTCTTGAAGAACTTCGAGCCGATGCCCAGGCAGTAAATCAATGCGGTGGATTGCTTGTCACAGTGGGCATCCACCTCTGCACCACTGTCGATGAGGAACTGAATCATTTCTGGAGTGCTCAGGTAGGCAACAGCCATCATGAGGGGAGTCACTCCACCTCGTTTCCCTTCCACCTGATAGCGCATGTTGATATCGACACCACTGTCGATTACCGACTGAACCGCATCAATTTTCCCCTGGTATATTGCCTGGAACATCGCGGATTGGGTCATCGCGGATTGGGTCATCGACTTCTGGGCAGCAACCATCGAACTGCTGCTGACCACCAGCAAT
>DUAN01000188.1 GCA_012960845.1 Planctomycetota bacterium
GGCATCGATGTCGAGGTGGAGGATCAGCGGGCGAGGAGTCATCGAGGGAGAGATGGAGGGAGAGATGGAGGGAGAGATGGAGGGAGAGAACGGGGTCGACACGGGCGTCCTTTCTTTTCTTGCCTTTTCTTTCGGGGCGACAAGCGGGGTGGGACAGGATAGCGAACATCTGTTCGCCATCTACCCTTGGCTTGTGCTGTGCGATCCTGGACAGCACCATGCGCCCCCATGAGGCGGATGAGGTCCGATGAGGAGCTTTGAAGTCGGATGAAGTGCACCGGTGAGAGGAAGAAATAGATGGAAACGCTCCAGTGGGAAGGCCCAGACGACAGCGGCCTGGCCACCCTGACACTGCAACGGCCCGGTCAATTGAACTCGCTCGACGGCACGATGGTCGAGGAACTGGAGGCGGTGCTCACCGAGGCCGCCGAGAATCGGGCGATCCGGGTGCTTCGACTGACGGGAGCGGGGCGCGGCTTCATGGCGGGCGGCGATCTACGGTGGTTTGCCGGCATGTTTGCCAGTTGTACCGACCCGGACCAGCGGCGTGAGGTGGTCGCCGAGGAGATTCGCTCGGTACACCGCACCATCCTCGCCATCGATCGGTTGGCGATTCCGGTGGTGGCTCAGGTACATGGAGCGTGTGCTGGATTCGGCTTGAGTCTGGCGCTGGCGTGTGACCTGGTGATCTGCGCCAGCGATAGCAAGATCACCCTCGCCTACACCGGCATCGGCACCAGCCCCGACGGTGGATCGACCTATCAACTGCAGCGCTTGATCGGTCGTCAGCGAGCGATGCAACTGGCACTGCTCAACGAGCGTATCGATGGAGCCACCGCCTGTTCCTGGGGACTCTTCGCTCGTGCGGTCGATCGGGATCAACTGGAGGAAGAAACGATGCGAGTTTGCACGCAACTGGCCAATGGACCGACAGAGGCTCTCGGTCGTACGCGCAAGCTTCTTCGTGACGACAGCGGTACGCTGGAGCAAGTACTGGAGGCGGAGGCACTCTCCTTCGGAGAATGTGCCGCCGGAATCGAGTTTTCCGAGGGGGTACAGGCTTTCATCGAGAAGCGACCGCCCAATTACAGATCAGCGACAGGAGGTGCGTCTTGAACCCTCAATCTTCTCCAGCCACGCCGCTGGCAGGCAAGGTGATGATGATCTCGGGAGGAAGTCGTGGAATCGGCCGTGCGATCGCCCTGCGTGCCGCTCGTGACGGGGCCAAGGTGGTGATCGCGGCAAAGACCGACCAGCCTCATCCACAACTGCCTGGAACGATTCACGAGACCGCGAAGATGGTCGAGGATGCTGGCGGTGAAGCGCTCGCCGTCAAGATGGATATTCGCGACGATGAACTGGTCGAGGCAGCGGTCGCCGCGGCGGTGGATCGCTTCGGCAGAATCGACATCCTGGTCAACAATGCCAGCGCCATCTCCCTGACCCCGGTGAGCCAGACTCCGATGAAGCGGGTCGATCTGATGTTCGATGTCAATGTGAGAGGGACCTACACCTTCACCCGGGCCGCCATCGAAGCGATGAGTCATGGCGATGGAGCACACGTGGTGAATCTCTCGCCGCCGCTCTCGCTGCGACCGGTCTGGTTTGCGCGGCATACCGCCTACACCATCTCCAAGTACGGGATGAGTCTGTGCGTGCTCGGCATGAGTGAAGAACTGAAACCGCTCGGTATCGCGGTCAACGGTCTTTGGCCCCGTACCGTCATCGACACCGAAGCACTACGGTTGATTCCGGGAATGGATCGCAGAGCGACGCGCAGGCCCGAAATCGTCGCCGATGCCCTGCACGCCATCGTCGAGCGAGATCCCGCAGAGGTCACCGGAAACTTCTTCATCGACGAGGAGGTACTGCGAGAGCGGGGAGTCGATCCCGATTCCTATGCCACCGTCGAGGGGGTCGCACCCCTGCCCGATCTGTTCGTCGATGGTCCCGGATCGATGTTCCCCGACTGTTGATCAGCGCAGTTTTGCCAGTTGCGCTCGCACCTCGTCACTGAGGGCGACCTTTTCGCCGGTTCGATAATCGATCTCGACGATGCGGGAAGTGCCCAGAGCGACCACCTTGCCCTGCTGTTTGGACTCGAGGCGATGTTCCAGGGTGTACCGATCGGTGCTGATGTCGGAGACCCGGATCATCGAGGTGACGGTGTCGGGATGCTGGACCGGGCTGCGAAAGATGCACTCGACCCGGGCGAGGATCGGCCCGCTGCCGGTGCGAGGACCCAGTGCTCTCGATCCGATGCGCTGAAACACCTCGAAACGGGCATCCTCGAACCAGCGCAAGAATCGCGTGTTATTGACATGGCCGAGGGCATCCATGTCACCCCAGGCCACCACGATGGGAAGTTGTAAGGGCCAGTAATCTTGCGCCGATGGCTGATTTTGGTGATTTCCATCGGTCATCTTGGGCTCCCTGTCGGC
>DUAN01000189.1 GCA_012960845.1 Planctomycetota bacterium
TGCCGTCGATCAGATCCATCTGCCCGGCTCACACACCTTCGTCTTCTGGCGCTCTCGTACCCAGCAGGAGATCATCCATTTCCTGGTTCATGGGCGCTTTTCCGACGATGCTCCCCGCCCTTGAGGAGTCTCCACCTCACTCCTGAGGATTCTCGGTAGTCAACTCCAGTTGTTCCACCAACGCTTCACAGGCGAGTGAAGCGCCGTGGTTTTCGAGGCGGATCTGGAAATTTTTCTCATCCCCATGCTGGTAGCGCGGATCGTAGTGATACTCGAGTAAACATCGCGCTGCCGATTGAGGATCCCCTTGCTCGAGACAGCGTTGCACATGATCGACTCGATCGTCGCCCAACTGGCTGTAGCTTCGCAGGCGATCGACCCGCTCATGTAACTGTTTCCACCCATCCCCGGTGTCGTACTCATCGACCAGCCACCGAACGCGCTGCTCCATCGAAGCGATCAACTCGATTCGTGGAGCGGCGCCCATCTTTTGCCACAGTGCTGCAGGAATCTGCCGATTTCCCACCTTGCGACTTTCCCCTTCGATGAGAATCCAGGGCGCACCTTCATCGACTCGGGTCAGTGCTGCGGCGAGCATGCTTTCAAATTGTTTCTGACTGGTCGGCACCAATCCCAGATCCCCGAGGATCGATGATCGGTGCCCGGCGTAGAGTTCCAGATCGATGACTCGATCTGGATATCGAAGAGCCACCTGGCGTAAAACATCGGTTTTCCCGACACCGGTGTACCCATCCAGAATCCACAATTGCGCCAGATCACAGCGCTCCAGTTGCCGCAACACCGACTTCCGGAAACTGCGATAACCACCGTGAAGTTGTTTTGCAGGCTGCCCTGACTGGATCAAGAACTGGACCACATGTGCCGAACGATCTCCCCCTCTGGCGCAGCAGATGACAGGCTCACTCTGCTCTGGAATCTGTGTCATCAGTTGCTCGCGAAATGCGTGGAGTCGTTGATTCAGGCGTCGCAGTGCCCAGCGAGTGGCAGATTCGTTGCCCTCGACTCGATACAGGGTTCCGGTGACCTTTCGCTCCTCATCATCGAGCAACGGAACATTTCGAGCCCCTGGGATGTGATCCTCGGTGAACTCACCCGGAGATCGAACATCGATGATGCGTAGGGCCGGAGATACCCCGGAAAACTGGATCTCCGGCACCGGATTTCCAGAAGGGCAAAATTCATGGTTGTGTATATTTGCCGATTGAGGAGGCAATTCGGGCTCCTACCTGTAAAACTATGGCCATTGTCGCCAGAATACTCCTTTTCCAGGCGACCTGTGACTATTTACGGGGTTGAGATGGACAGGTCGGAGAGATTCGAATGGAAGCTGACGATGAGGAGTTGATGCGTCGCTTCCAGCGCGGTGACCAGGACGCTTTCGAAACGCTGGTTCGGCGAAATCTCGATTTCGTGATTCGTCAGGCTCGACGATATCTACGGGATCTGGCCGGCGCAGAGGACGTGGCACAGGCTGTATTCCTGCGTGTCTGGAAATCTCGAGACCGCTTTCGTGAAGCGATCTCTTTCCGCGGCTGGATCGCAAAAATTACCACGCGGATCGCTCTCAACGAGATTCGCACGAGGAAAAGAAAACGTTGGACTCCGCGCTCCTCTCTCTCCAGCGACCCGGACGCTGTGGTCGGCAAAGAGTGGGTGGGCGGATCGACTCGATCGAAGGACCCGGCGCAGGAGTTGTTGGGTGAAGAAAAGGCAAAGGCGGTACGAGATGCGATCGAACGACTCGAAGAACCTGGCCGACAAGCGATCTGGCTTCAAAATTTTGAGGACTGGTCAGTGGTGAGGATTGCCGAATCTCTCGGAATGACCGTTTCCGCCACCAAGTCGGTCTTGTTCCGGGCGAGAAAATCACTGCTGATCGAATTGACCGATTACATCGACGATACCCGAGATGACCAATCTTGAGTTTTCAGCCAATGTTCCCTCGAGGAACACAGGAGAAATGATGCACGAAGAGGACCACAAGACGAGCAAGGCATTGCAGTCGCTCCTCGATGAAGCGGCTCGCCTCGAGCCCACCCTGAATCTCGCCATGGATACGGCAGAGGCTACCGACCCAGAGGCCTTTCTCGCCCGCTTGAAGCAGCGCATCGAGCAGCGTCAAAGACAACGAAGATGGTTTACTGCTGCCGCTGCAGCGCTGTTGTTGGCGGCCATCATCCTCCCCTTCACGATGCCGGATGCCACTCTTCCTGGATCGGGCTCCAATCGATCGGGCTCCAGTCGCCCCATCGCTCTCTCGTCGCTGGTCGAAAGTCCGACCTCGGAACTGCTGGAACAGCTCGACGTCCTGGAACTGCTCGAAGGTCTCGATCCGCAACTGGTCGCGACCTTGATCCCCTCCCACATCGACACCGTCGATGGATTCGATCTCGCTCTGGCGGACCTGCCGCTGGAGTTACTCGTGGTCGAAGAAGAGGAGGAATGATGAAAGGGAGCACTGCTCTTCTCCTGCTCCTCTGCTGGCTGCTTCTGCTGGGATCTCCTGCGATCGGCCCCGCCCAGACCACCGATGAATCCGCTCAATCCTCGCAAGAAAAGCGATCCGAAGCCCTCGAACGGTGGGAATCACTGTCGAGCGAGAGGCGCTTGGCTCTGGCTCGTGTCCATTCGACCCTGCAAGAGATGCCCGCAGCACAGCGCAAAAAGTTGATTCAGAGATTGAGACAACTGCCACCCCACGAGGCGCCCAAGGTGGTGAATCGCCTTCGCCAGTTCATGAAGTCATCCGATGCCGATCGAAAAGATGTCCGTCAACGGCGAACCGCTCTACGGCTGTGGGATTTCCAACTCTCCAAAGAAGATCGCCAGCGCTTTCGCAAGTGTTCCACGGAGGAGAAGAAAGCCTTTCTCGACGAACAGATCAACCTGCGGATGCCACAACTTCTCGCCGCTCTTCCCCCAGCGGAGCGACAGAAGATCGAGAGTCTCCCTCCACATGAGCAACGCTTGGTGCTGATGGGACGAAGAATCCATCGCTCTCTCTCTCTCTCCAAGCATGGGCATCGTGTCATGTATCTGGCTCGCCACCTCACTCTGGCGCAGATGAATCAGTTCATCGAGACTGGGGATGTGGATGAGAGTCACCCGCAACTGCAAGAAGCCGTCGCGCAGTTGAGTGATGAGATGAAGAAACGAATCCAGAAGCTGTTGCGAAGAGGTCGAGATCGACGCTTCAGGCCGAAGGGTGGCTTTCGGCCACCAGCGACCGGAGGCCAGGATCAAAGACCTCCTGCTCCTCCGGGAGCCAGGGGGCGCAATCATCCGCCTGGCGCCGCCGACCAGGAGCGAAGACCCCCACCAGGAGCTGGGCCACGCAGGCTACGACCGGGTGGCGCAGATCGACGCCCCCGCCGAGAAATGATGCGAGGAGCCTCTCTCGAAGGAGCGGCTCTACCAGCTCTCAAAGCGCTGATAGAAGTGGACCCCGCACCTCAAAATCGCACACCACAGGCTCTGGAAGGCCTCCACCGCTCCCTGGAAGACCTCGGGGCGCTCGACCACAATTCCTGATTCCCCAGGGATCGGAGATGGCGCTCCACACTCACCTGGGGCACTTTCTGACCTCCCCCCGCTCACAGATCCTTGGAATCCACTGCCTCCTCTCCCTTGACCCGATTTCTCTGCTTGCTAGGATTTTAGATTCCTGAACGAACACGAGAGGATCCGATGGCCAAGCGCACTAAACCCGCCGCACGAAAAAAGAGACGCGGCGGATCCAGTAAGAAGAACACTCCCAAGTTAGTCCAAGCGGCGCCCACTTCTGGTGGCATTCCGGTGGTCTGTAGCGAGTGCTACTCCGACTTCCTGTTCATGCCAAACACATCCAGCACATCTGCAAACTGTCCTGTCTGCATGCACAGCGGACAGGTGCCAGACTCTGGAGAGGTCGCGCGCATCTCGATGGCAAAAGCGACTGAACAGAAGGCGCTCATCGCCGCTTCTGTTCCAGGGGTCTTGTTCGTCTTGATCGGACTCTTCTATCTGATGCAGTTGAACTCCGCTGGTTCACCCGCAGAACTCGGTCCGGCGCTGAACTACTCGCTTCTGGGCGGAACCATTTTGTTGTTCCTGATCACCATCGTCTTCGCCGCTCGTTATGAGAAGAGTCGCAGCGAGATCTACTTCTAGATCATCGCTGCACCACTCCATCAACGCTCGACGAAGGTTCCGTGATTCTCCTCGGCCAATAGTCTCATCATCTGGGATGCGGCAGGGTCCAGATGGAATCCAATGGTGTGAATCTTGACCTTGCGCTGCTGGTTGCGAGCACGAATCGCAGCGAGGATCCCTCCCGGCTCGACAATTTTCCCCATCGTGGGAGCTCCGTCACTGAGGAAGTAGATGGTGTTGACTTCCGGGTCATCGAGAGCAGAAATCAAGGTGTCATAGACATTGGTCATCCCCCGAGGACCTAGCGATCTGACGTAATCCATCGCATCGGAGCGAATCCCATCCTCCATCTCGACGAGACCCGGTCGCCAGGGGGTAAAGGTGCTCTCGAAGGCGATGATGTTGAACTGGGTGCCGTCGGGGATCCCGTCGAGCACTCTCAACAGTTCGCGGCGTGCGACCTCGATCTTGGCCATCTTCTCTCTCTTACCAGTCTTGCCGGATGAGTCTTCATCGACACCGGTTCCACCACGCTGGATCCGACCTCCGGGCAGTTTGACCGTATCGACCTCGTAGGGTTCTTCCATGCTCCCGGAAATATCGACGATGAAGGTGACGAAGCGGCTGAGTACTCGCAGTCCATAATAGGTACCGGTGGTGCTCTCCGAAGACTCCTCACGGATTCGCTGGTACTCCTCGCGGGAAATCCCGCGGATCTCTGCATCTTTTCCTTCTCGGTCCCACCACGAGGTCCAGGAGACTTCACTGGGGCCATAGTCCTGGCCCGTCAACCAGACCAGTGCATCGCAGATATCATCGAGGACTCGACCCTCATGCTTTCCAACCCGCTTGACCAGAGCTTCGGCCACCTCCTTGCCGCCGATCTTCCGTAGCGCCTGAACCGTCGACACCTGCACCTCGACAAATGCGTCCTTCAGCATCGGGAGCAAGATTTTGATCACTTCAGGGTCGTGAGTATCGCCGAAGATATCGACCGCACAGGCTCGTACGGTCCAGTGTTTACTTTTCAGAGCCCTGTGAAAGGTACGGCTCTGATCATCGGCTTCCAGCTGCTGGAGAGCCTGAAGCACAGCCACCTGCAACTTGGCATCGTTGACCCTGAACAACTTGCCCAGTTTCTTCTTGGAAGACTCGACCCGGTGCATGCGGATCAGATCGACGATCAATGCCTGGTTGTGCGGCGGGATCTTGCGATTCCCGAGAATTTTAGCGGCGGACTCCCCCGCCGCAGAATTGTCGGCGCGCAGTGCGATGGAGAGAAGAATATTCTGCGACTCGACATCGAGTGCCGGGACCCTGAGGATCCCCTTCTCGGCGATGTAATCTGACTCTCCCTGACTCAGGTCACGGTCCCAACAGTCTCTCACCACCCAGTAGGACCGGGTCGGTAGAATCGTCAGGCCCGACTCCACCACCGCCTGCAATCCAACAGAATGGCGATGGAGCGCTACCAGGCGAATTGCGGATTCGATGATCGATGTCTTTTCACTTCGATCTTCGATGATCGTCGCGAGAAATTCCGAAGCATCCAGAGAATCGATTTCACCGATCTTCTGAATCGCGTCGATCCGTTCCAGAACCTCGAGATTTTTTTGCTGCCTGAACTGTTCTTTCCAGTGTTCTAGACCCTGAGCATCCACCTCGGACGAGCAAAAGAGCACGGAGATCGAGCACCAGAGGAGTCCCTGACAGATCCAGGCACACCGAGAAGCATTGAACATCAATACACCTTTCCGAGGAGTCGGATGCCACTGCTCTCGAATCGGTTGAGAGGCACCAATACTGTCGGTACCGAGTCTCGCCACTCGATGGAACCGACTCGAACCTGTTATCCTGTCCATCTCCAACGAACAGCGATGATGTGATTCTGGCCGCAGGAACTGCTCATGTCCATCCCCCGATCGTCACTCCTTCCGAACACACGAGGTGAAAGTTGAAATCTGGCCCCCTGCTGTCCCTCGCTCCGATCCTGCTGCTGGGATTTCTCTTCAGCTCTCTTCCACAGATGGGCAGTACTGAAACTCGCCAGCGAAGCGACCAAGAAACACACGCCGCGACTGCAGCGCAACACTGGCCCAAACCAACAGGAATTACGATTCTCCTGATGGGCGAAGATCCCGCCGAGAGATTCTCCACAAACTTGCGGTGGGCTCAACAAATCGGATTTCGCTGGATCCAGATCACATTCCCCGCCTACCAGAGTCGATTCGATTCATCTTCTTTACCGGTAGAGGACCACAGGAGTCCATCCTTGAAGCAAATCTCCCGAGCGATAGACGACGCCAGGAATGCGGGGATGCAGGTAGCCTTGCAACCGCTGCTGTTGCTCCAGGATCCACACGATCCTCACTGGCGCGGACAGTTGAAACCGGTTGAGCCCAGGAGGTGGTTCCGTCATTACCAGCAGTGGATCCTGAGTCTTGCCCAGCTGGCTCAACGACATCAGGTCGACCTGTTCTTCGTCGGTAGCGAGTTGTCCTCACTGGAATACGACAGCGAAAGTTGGCTTCGCATCATCAAGGATGTACGTCAATCCTTTTCCGGCTGGGTCAGTTACTCTGCCAACTGGGATCATTGGCAACAGATCGGATTTGCCAGCCAACTCGATGCGCTGGGACTCAACGGTTACATCCCTCTGGCCACCACCAACGATGACCGAGATGAGGCTCTGGTGGCTCGATGGCTACCATTTCGGTCGAGGATTCATCGCTGGACCCGCGACTCCGGCATTCCGGTATTCTTCAGTGAGTTGGGCTTCCCATCGCACTCCCTGGGATTGCAGGAACCGTGGAATCACACCGTGGTGGCTGCAGCAGACCCGGTCATACAGGCCCGAGGCTATCAGTCCTTCCTCGACACTTTTTCGACAGATCCCCTGCTACAGGGGGTTTTCTTCTATGCACTTCACATGGATGGCGGCGAGCATGACCCGAGTTACACTCCAGCAGGGAAACCTGCTGAGGAATTGCTCCGAGCCCATCTCCAGAGAGGAACCGGCGAACCCAGATGACCAGATTGCTGATCTTCTGCGCCCTGATGGTGACTGCGGTGCTCTTCCAGGCGCTCCAGGCTCGTCCACCGTTGATCGAGATCAGCGAGAAGATCGCTTCCCCTTCCTCGGTATCTTTGGCCGCAAACTCATCCCTCGATTCCACTCACCCCGTGGAGAACTCGGACTCGCAGCAACGCTCCCACTGGTCCACTGAACAAAAACGCTCCATCGAGGAACGCCTGTCACGATGGTCCCCCATCGAAATCAGCGAACTCGAACTAGCGGGACCGTCTCCAGCGGATCAACTGCTGCTCCTCGAGTCGCTCTGTCAGCAGGAGTTGACACGCCTCGGCCAGAAGGACCCTGCAGCCGCTGTTCCACTGCTGACGATGCGACTGAAGGGCGGATCGACTCTCGCCTATCGATCTCTTCAGATCCGTGCCGCCACGGTAGAAACGGTACTCCCCAGTGGACTATCGATCCGCATTCCGACTTCTCGCATCGAAGCGACTCAGGTAACCACGACTGTCCCACCCGCAGCCACGTCTCCTTCGGGCAGTCTCGTCGACACCATTTCCATCGTAGACAGCATCGGTCGACAGGAACCGATCGATCCGATCCGCTGGCGCTCCTGGCTCGAACACGGTGGGCCCGTGATGCTGGCACGATTGATTCCTACAGAGCGTTCGAAACCGTTGCATGAGTTGACCCGGAACGCCGGGAAGTCATTGCCTTCAGATCTACCAGAGGTCGCGGGGAAGTCGACGGAACAGTTGAGTCAATGGATCTCCTCGATCCGAACCCTTTTGCGAGAAGGATTCCCCTCCGAGCAAAGGGTCGAGGTCCTCGAGCAGATCGACCAGTGGCAACAATGGCTCGACCTTCAAGCCCTTACAGCACAGACTCGATACCAGCAGATGAGTCAACAACTTCGGCTACTGAAGCTGGACATCGTCAAGAGCACAGGTTTTTGATCGAGGAGATCCCGGATGAAGAAAGAACGAATCGCCGTCGTTGGGCTGGGACAGTTTGGTTCATCCCTGGTTCGCGAACTCGTCCACATGAAGGTCGAAATCCTCGCCATCGACAAAAATTCGCAGAGGGTGATGGAGATCGCCGAGTCGTGTGACGACGCACTGACTCTCGACATCCTCGATGAGGAGGCGATTCGTGAACACCTGATCGGAGTCAAGACAGTGGTGGTTTGCATCGGAGAGAGTCCGCTGCCCGGGATCCTCCTGACGACCATCGCCAAGGAGTTGAAGATCCCCAGGGTTCATGTTCGAGCACATGGAGATACTGCTCAGAAGATTCTACTCAAGTTGGGGGCGGACGATGTCTATTCGCCGGAGAAGAAAGCGGCCCGCAGGATGGCGCTAAAATTGACGGTTCCCAACATCGTGGACTCTCTTCCGATGGGGAAAGATCAGGCGATTGTTGAGATTCCAGTTCCCGATCGCTGGATCGGCAAAACCATCGGCGAGCTCGAGATCCGTCAGAATCACGCCATCAATTTAATCTGTATCTGGCGAGCGGATGCCGATGTAGCGGACTTCAGCCCCGCAGTCGATGTTCCCTTTCAGGAGACCGACAAGGTGTTCCTGCTGGGGTCGAAGGATCGACTGGCAGACCTCAAACCTTCCGACTCCTAGCTGCGGCTAGCCGAGCATCACGCGGCCCGGTGGGCGCTCTCCTCGTGGAGCGGAACTGGAGATGGAAGCCATCGCAAGGACCAGCGCCAGCGGCCCCAGTCGACCGCAGATCATCGCCACCTCGATGATGGTGCGCCCGGTTTCGCTCAAGGTCGATGTCACACCGCGACTCAATCCAACGGTGGCCAGTGCGCTGGTCACCTCGAAGGCATAATCGATGAACTGATACTTCTCTGAAGAACCGTCCACCGCCAGCAGCAATCCCAGCAAGATTCCCCACAGCAACATGCCGATCACCGCCAGCACCGCAGCGGTCCGGATCACCGGATCGGGGATCACTCGGTTCCACGCCACCACCTGGCCGCCGCCACGAAGTTCGGACCAGGTCGCGAGAAATAACACCCCGATGGTGGTGGTCTTCAAACCACCACCAGTCGATCCGGGAGAGGCTCCGATACTCATCAAAACCATCAGAACCAGAGTGCTGGCCCATGGCAGAACCGAAGTCGTGGAAGTGTTGAAGCCTGCGGTCCGCGCCGTAATACTCCAGAACCACGAGTCGCTCCCTGTTCCGCTGAAAGAGAGCAACAAGGCCCCCGAGATCAGCAATACGAGACTGACCAGCAGGGTCAGTCGGGTCTGGAGCGGGAATCGCTGACTGCCATTCGAACCAAACTTCCGCCACAGATCGAGAAGAACAGGGAAACCCAATCCGCCGACGATGATCAGCATCGCCATCACCAAACGAGCTGCGGTGGAGTACCCTTCCAGCGATGAGGAGTGGAGGGAGAATCCGGCGTTACAGAAGGCGCTGACGGCATGAAATAGCGCATCGAAATACCCACCCTCGCTGTCGGTCGCCCAGATCAGAAACAAGGTACCGATCGACTCCACCAGCAAGGTAGAGATGACGATCACACCGAGCAATTTCCTCAGTTCCAAGATGCCCACTCCAGCGAGCGAATCTCGCAGCGCTTTGCCCTGACGGATGCCGAGACCATCCCCCAGCACCAGGGCAAAGAAGGCAAAGAGACTGATCACTCCCAGACCTCCAAGTTGGATCAGACCCAGCAAAACCCACTGTCCTTCGATCGACAGTTGAGAACCAATATCGATGACGGTCAGTCCGGTGACGGTCACGGCACTGATGGCGGTAAAGAGAGCCTCTGAAAGGATCAAAGGATCCATCGGGCTTTCGATCGATTGACAACGTGGCATCATCATGAGGGCGGTTCCGACCACCACTGGTGCCAGGAAGAAGAGGATCACTACCAGCGCTCCACCACGCCGAATTTGTTCCAGCAGAAAGGAAAGTAATCCTAGCAGGGTGAAGCCCAGGGCGAATAAGGCACCGATGATGACCAGGAATTGTTGATTCCAGCCGCACCCGATCAGGCACAACAGCAGCACCGTCAACCCGGGGAGGGAGCTGCGGCTCCCCTCGGATCGGAGTTTCAGGATCAGATCGGCGAGGGCGACCAGAGCCAGCAGCAGGGGTACGGTGGTCCACCCCTCGACCGGCATGCTACCCGCTGGACTGAGGAACCAGGGCCCCATCACCAGCATCGCAGTGAGCCCCAGCAAAGCACGGATCGAGTGAGAAAAGAGGTCCATGGCGATTGATTGTGCAGGAACTGCGCTGCTGAGGCCAGTGCGTCTGGATTCCGGTCGGCGGATCTGCTAGAAAACGGGTCGCATGCGGGGTCCAGTCCAGTCGAAGGACCCCTGTTTCCCTGTTACCAGGGCCCTGTAGCTCAGTGGATAGAGCACCGGCCTCCGAAGCCGGGTGTCGCACGTTCGAATCGTGCCAGGGTCGTTCAAATCGGCGCCGGGAGTCCTTTCTCCCGGCGCTGGCTTCGTTGCAGGAGGAGATCTGAACTCACTCAATACCGCTCCGGAGCGACCCGACACCTGGGTCATCGGAGATGTTCACGGCTGTCACGCCACCCTCTCCCAACTGCTCGAATCGTTGCACAAGAGCGATCCAGCGTGCCACTTCGTCTTCGTCGGTGACCTGGTGGGTAAGGGCCCCTCGAGTCTCGAGGTGCTGAAGACGGTTCATTCTCTCGGAGATCGTGCCGAGGTGATTCTGGGCAATCATGATCTTCATCTACTGGCGATCCACGCCCAGGTCACCACAGCACGTGCTGGAGACCACCTGGAAGAGTGCCTACAACACACCGCTCTCACTCAGCCGGAACCGTGGCAATGGCCTCGCTGGCTGGCGCAGAAGCCGCTGGCGCTGGTCGTGGCCGAATCTTCCGGAATTCCCTGGCTGGTGGTTCACGCCGGGCTTCACCCGCAGTGGAGTGTCGCCGAGGTGATGACTCGAGCGATGCACCTCTCTCAGCGGATTCGCAGTGGCGACTGGTCCTGGTATCAAAATCCGAACGATCCGGATGGAGTCACCGCAGCCTACTTGACCCGGGTGCGAGGATTGAAGAAAGACCTGTCACTGGCGGATCAGTGGACCGGTGCGCTCGATACCTGTCCGCCGACCGTGACTCCGTGGTTCCAGGTCGAGGATCGTGCGACCCGCGAGCACGCCACCATCACGGGCCACTGGGCTGCTCTGGGGCTGGTTCGACATCAGAAGCATGTCAGCATCGATACCGGCTGCGTTTATGGAGGAGCACTGGTAGCACTCTCGCTGAACAGCGGGGTGACCCGGCGAGTCGAATGCCTGCCAGAGGATCGAATCGTGACCGATTAGACCTCGTCTTCGAGTAACTCATCGATGATGTAGGTGCCACTTCTCTGGTCCTTGTGGACGCTGATCAACTTGTGTTTCTCGGCATCGACGAGCAACTTGGAGAAGTGTGTGTAACCGTGATATTCCTCGCTGAAGGTCGGTTGCTTGCGTTTCATCGTTTGCTTGACCATCGAGGCCCAGATCACCTCATAGTTCTCTCGTTGCAGTGCAGCGATGGAACTGATGAGCAGGGAGAATGCGGCGTCCTGATCCTTGCTCAACTTTCGTGAGACTTTCTTGGTGGTCCTACGGGTTCTCTTCTTGCGAGTTCGAACCAGGTCTTCATAGAAGATGAACTCATCGCAGTTATCGATGAGCAGGTTACTGGACGAGTGCTTGACACCGAGACCGATGATCTTCTTGTTATTCTCTCGCAACTGGGAAACCAGTGGAGAGAAATCGCTATCGCCGGAGATCAACACGAAGGTATCGACGTGTGGCTTCGAGTAGGAAAGTTCCAGGGCGTCGACCACCATCTTGATATCGGCGCTATTCTTTCCCGACATCTTGCGCTCAGGAATATCGATCAGCTCGATGGCACACTCATGGAAGGGCCGCTTGTACTGGGTCCAGTTGGACCAGTCGGCGTAGGCCCTCTTGACCGTGATCTTGCCCTTCTCGACCAGACGATCGAGAATCTTGACGATATCCAGTTTGGCGATCTTGGCTTCCTTGACACCGATGGCGATGTTGTCGAGGTCGACAAATACGGCGATCTGGTGCTCCTGGTCGACGTTGTTATTGTTCAATTCAGTCCCCCTTCGATCGGGGTACCGGCTCGTCCGCCATTCCTGAAAACAGAAGAGGACGCCAGTTCATCTGGAGAAATCAGTCCCTCAGCGATTCCTCCCCGGGGAATCCACTACTGGACCTGGGGTCGATCCCCGACCGAGGATCGACGCTCTGCTTCCCCGATGGGAAGCAGACCTGCGCATCATGGCATGTGTGCCCCTGTCGATGCAACCCCGCTCGGGCTTCGATCTGAGGAAGATCGAGGCAGAGCGCTCAGGGGGCGCAGGGGAATCCCTGCGCAGGCGATGGATCGGGGCCGTATTCGGGAAACGGGGCCGCCGGAGCAGGTCCCGCGGAAAAGACGAAATCGAGGATCCGGATCGGATCGCCCAGCGTCAGGCGGGAGTCATCATCGACATCCAGTGCCTCGAGACAGGGGCTCGTCTCGACCCCAAACAGCACCAGTAATTCGTGAATCGCATCGGTCAGATCGACCACACCATCTCGGTTGGTATCGCCGCGAATAAAGACCGCCGGAACCGAACTGGCATCGAGCGGATTGAATCCGAACTGTGCCTCCTCGAAATTGGAAACCCCGTCGAGATCCTGGTCTCCGAGAGGATCCGCCAGCAACGCTCGCTGAAGCCCGGTCAGATCTCCATGCCCGTTGGGATTGGTGACCAGTTCGACCGAGACGATCTCGAATTCAGCAGAAATCGTGACCAGCGAAGAGCCATCTCGACAAACCACCGTGACCGAGCCGTCGCCATTGGCAGCGATACCGAGGGGTCGATCCGCAACGTCGATCACGGATTCCACTCCCTGCTCTCCCACCACCACCACTTCGCTGCTGGTTTGGCAGCAAAACCATGCTCGTCCCTGCAAATCGGTGGTCACTGCGATGGGAAAGGTACCCACCGCCGCACTCCACAACACTTCTCCGGTCGACGACAATCTGGTCAAGCCCTCCTTTTCGGCGACCCAAACCCCTCCAGCAGCAGCGGCACTGATCCCAGTCGGGAAGAAACCGACCGGATAGGTCGCGAGCCACTGACCGGAGTCATCGAGTCGATAGACCTGATTGGCGTAGGAGCAACTGACCCAGATGTGTCCCTCGGTATCGATGGAGATGCCATAAGGAACCGAGCCGACCGGATGAGTGGAGACGATTCCGGCACCCGACTCGATCCGGATCACATCATCGAGCCCCGGTCGGGTTCCCCACAGCTGGCCGCTGGCAGCGATGACCAGCGACTGAACGCCCACCACCGTATCGATGACCTCGATGACGGCACCACTGGAATCGACATGAATCACCTGGTTGTTCTCCTCGATGGCGATCCAGCCTCCGCCACTGGCGGTGCGTGCGATGGCTCTCAGGTCGGTGGACAGATTCACGATGGGAGTAGAACCCGACTCTCCATGGACCCACAGAGTCTGCTGGTCGCCATACCAGGCGCCCTGGCCATGGAGCAACGTCGGCAATGCGATGGCACAGCAGAGCCAAGATAGATGGATCATGGTACTGAAGGACAGGTTGCTGAAGGGCATGTTGCTGAAGGGCAAGGTGATTCCTTTCTCAAAAGGGGATGGACAGGTCAAGTTTCTCATCCGGTGGTCTCGCAATCCAGGTCGTCATCGCTCAGGTCATCCCCTGCGACGGGGAAAGGGTATAGCGGAGGAGGGCCCTGTGAAAAGAGGAAAGACAAGATTTGGATTCCATCGGAAAGATCCAGCGTTCCGTCGTCGTTGGTGTCGGCGGAATCGTCGCAATCGATCGAAGTTCCGAGAAACAGATGCTCGAGTAATCGAATCGGATCGGCCAGATCCAGTTGTCCGTCGAGATTCAGATCGGCACGGATGAAGGCTCCGATGACCCCGTGCACGCTGATCGACTCGATCCCCTGCTGGGTGGTATAAACACGTCCGCCGGAGACGCAGATCCGGTTGGGAAGATCCCCACCGGTGAGGATCTCTATTCGCTCACCACTGTCGAGCTGGTAACGCGACACGGTACCGGCGAAGTATTCCGCCACGAGAAAGGTACCCGCGGCCCCCTGGGTCACGGCACTTTGTACGGTGTCCGACGATTCCATCGGGTATTCCATCAGTAGAGTTCTACTGTTGAGATCGATGCGATACACCACTGCACTGCCGCCAAAGATGGTCAGCAAAGCACTCTGGTCATCGAGAACGTGCAGATCACTGGGTGCGGGGAAATCGGAAGTCTCGACGTCGATCACCAGTAGGTCGAGCAACTGTCCATCGTTGGGGTCGATCCACTGCAATTGGGGAGCAGCCGTGAAATCATCGCCCGGGAAGCCCACCGGAACCAGCAACGATCCATCTTCCAGCGCTGCAACAGTCGAGATGCCACCGGCAACTTCGATCCGCTGAAGGACTTCCCCGGTCAGTGGATCGAGGATCACGATGTTCTCATCCGACCCATCAAAACTACCGCCATTGGAAGAAACGATGATCTCCCCGTTCCAGCCGAGGGCCAGTCCCGATGGGTATCCGATGTCGGCTCCCGAACTGTCGCTGAAGGGTACAGCGGTGACGTTTCCGCTGATCAGGTCGACTCTGAACAGGCTACTGATGGTCGAGCAACAGACCCACAGATCGGAACCGGAGAGCAACAGATCTGTCGGATAATATCCGACATCAAAGGTGCGCAGGACCTCGAGAGTCCGAGCATCGAACTCGATCACCTGATTTGCACTGTGATCCTCGACCGCCTCACCCAAGGGCGCGACATCGCCACAGATGGAGACATAACCATACTGATGGGCGTCATCAATGACGATCGAGTAAGGGTGAGAGTCGACGTTGGAAGTGGGAATCTCGGTGGAGATCTGGGCGATCGGTTCTCCCGCAAGAGAGAGGACCGGGATCCCGCCGACCAGTATCCATCCGACCAGTAAGGAATCTCTCCAGTGGCCCCGATAGAATTGATTGAGGAGGAGAGAATAGAACGATTTCAGCAACTGAATGCGGCCTCTCTGCTCGGAGTTCTGGGCCGATTCCACGCACTGTGCGTGAATCGGAGGGATCCAGCGAAGAAAACGAAGGATGTCAATCTCCGACGATTTCACGGACAGAAGGTCTTCTGGCTTCCGGATCGTCCTCTCCCTGCGCCTTCCCACGACACTTCGTAGTGGCTTTCCAGACCCACGCCTGGAGTTGCAGGGGTTGTCCCCGGTTACAGCGGCGGCACCGCGGTGGATTCTCACCACACTTCCGATCCGGGTTGCCCCGAATCAATCCTGTCACGGCTCTAGATACAGAACCTTTCACGACGGTTCAAGGGCCAACAGTTGAAATCCGTCAGATCCAGGCCGACAATGTGGCATGGCCAAATCATCATCCAGATCCCGATCTTCCAGCCGCAAGGTGACCGTGGCCACCCTTCCCGCAAGGCTCAAGGAGGGCCCTCCCCCCATCACCGTGGTGGTCGGGCAGGAGCAACTACTACGCCGTGAAGCGATCGCGATGTTGCTCGATTCTGTGCCGGGCGGCACCCCTGATCCCGACTCGATCCTGCGCTACCAGGGGACTCGAAGCGCCACCGATGAACAGATTCGTGAGATCTTTGATGAATTGAGGACACCGAGCCTGTTCGGGGGTGGGCCGGTAGTGATCGTCCAGGATGCTCAGAACTGGTTCAAATCTGACCCCGATTCCTGGGTCCAGTTCTTCTCATCCGCCCCCACCGGATCACTGCTGATCCTCACCGCCGATGCTCTCGATGGACGGAGCAAGGTGGCCAAGGCGATCGGCAAGTTTGGACTCACCATCTCGGCGGATCGGCCCTTTTCCCGTCCACCCCCATGGCAGCCAGATGCCAACCCCTGGGATCACGAACTGAACTCCTGGGTGATCCATCGCTTTCACCATCATTCGCTGAAGGTGACGGCTCCGGTGGCCCAGTTACTCATCGAGCGCATCGGGCCCCAGATGGATCAACTCGCCAGCACCATCGAGAAGATCTCCACCATCTGTGACTCCCGTCAGATCGAACAGATCGATGAGAGTATCATCGTCGAGAATAGTGCCGCCGGTGGCGACGGAACTGCTTTTGAGCTGGTCGACTCCTGGTTCGAACAGGATCGAGTGCGATCACTCCGAGTGCTCTCCGATATCGTCGAGCGCGGCGCACTCGATGAAAAGAATCAACGAGTGCGAGATCCTCAACGATTGCTGCTACAGTTTGTGGCGCTGTCTCTCAAACGTGCACGGGAACTGAGAAGCGTTCACCGCATCGTAGCGGAGGGTGGAGGAGAAAAGCAGATTCTCGAGCAGGCAGGGATTGCCCGACCGTTTCTTCCGCGGATTCGCAAACAGTATCGAACTTGTGATCTTCCCAGGACCCTGAAAATCATCGAGACCCTGATCGAGATGGACTGGCAACTGAAGAGTGGTGCTGGAGCCTTGCCGGTGGAGTTGATGGAGCGCGCAGTGGTCAGCGTCTGAGCGGCGACTGCCTCAGGGGGACTCCAGTCGAATACTTCGCATCCTGGGAACAATCTGGCGAAAGACTTCCTCGCTCCCCTGACCCCTGGATATCCACATCACATGGATCTCGACCAGCAACTCATCGATGTAATCATCGCTCGGAATGGTGCGATAATTGACATCTCTTTCGCCATCGCGATCTTGCCTGACGCTCACGATCAACTTGTCTCGCCCCTGTTGCTTGGAAATGGTGCCGTATCGCACTTCGACAGAAATCCCCGGCCAGTGAGCGAGCAGCGGGTCCCACGGAGGATTATTGATCAAATCAGTGACCGTTCCGCCGTCGCGGATCGTCCCCTCAAGGGCGGACAGAACCACCTCCGAGACCTCGATGGCGCGGATTCGATCGACCGCACGTCGATGAGATGCCGTACCTGCGGCAAACAGAGCGATCGCGGCGCTGATCCCCACCGTGAGGATTCCCAGAGCCACCACGACCTCGAGCAGGGTGAACCCGGTTTCCTTGCTCTCCATCTTCATCGTTGCCACCCCGGATCCCTGGCCCCTGGGATCCTCACCGTCTTACGGAATTCGGAACCGTGGACGACAAACCGAAGACGGGAGTGCTCCACCGCAGTGGTGCCTCGCATCCCTCTATCACAGTCGAGAAAAGCACCACTGGTGAGCCGCCCCACTCGAATCCATTCAGAGTCGATACGGATGTAATTGTCGGGACCGATCGGATACTGAGCGGTCGAATCGACGAGGATGTCTCCGCTACTCCCGTCGATATCCTCACTCAGTCGGGCAAGTGCAGCGGAACGGGCCGGTTTCAGCACCAGCAACACCTCGACAGTATCGGGAAAGACATCATCGAAGGGATCATCTCGGCTTGCTGAATCCCAGTAGATTCCCGACTGGCGGTCCATCGGCAAGATGCCCCGCGTCGAATCCCAGAAGGAAAGCGGTGGTTGCACCTTGCCAGCGACAAAGCGACGACGATCTCCACCCCAGAACGACCATTCGATGTGGAGTACTCCATCTGCGATGGGACGGCTGCGCCGCGGCGTCCCGTCGACATCCGGCGCCAGGTTGACATCATTGAACAGGGTACCTTCGCCCCCGATAGGACTCTTGAAGCCTCTCCACAACACCTCGGACCCCTCCTCGGGTCCCATCGAGTAACTGACCTCGCACAGGCCACCCGGGGCGCGCAGAATTCCCAATCGAGCTTCCATCGAGTCATTATTGTAATCGATATCGGCGAGACCACCGGTGAGAGATCCAGCAATCCGGGTTATCGGGTTCCTGACCTCCTCGTCGAGCACGCTGACCATCCTCAAACGGGATCGCCCCCGGCCATCTCGGTCACAGAGCAGCAAGACTTCGACCAGACCACCACCGGGTCCCGGATCTGGTTGTGAGAAGAGTGATCGCAGGTCGGCGCAGAGAGGCTCGAGGATCGCTTCTGCTCGCTCGATCGATTCGCGTCTCGATTCGCCGACTTGCCAGGTGGAGATGCCATCTCTCAGGAACACGACAAGACCGCTACCGAGCATCACGAAGATACCCAGTGCCACCAGAATCTCGATGAGGGTCAGTCCCTGTTCTTTGTTCATCAGTACGGATATTCCTCGTGATGAAGGATTCGCCACTCCTTACGGTGTTCGATTCCAAGGGTCTTCAAGACGGGAAGATGTTTCCATTCATCATTCCACACCCCCGACTGTCGAGTTTGGCCATGGGCTCCTTTTCGGTGACGGTAGTGGATTCGAATTTCCAAGGCATCGCCAAACTGTCCCAGACGATTGACATCGGCCGGATCGTCAAACAAATAGAGGCCACCAGGCTGATTGGTCGGAATCGAGTCCCACCCGGGAACGCCATCGAATCGAGCGAGAACCCTGACCGATCCTGCGGTGGCTCGATTGCGAGACTGTTCCACTTCCCAGCGGATTCGATCCCACATGGTTCCGGGCATCGTCCAGGCTCGCTCGAGGTACTGCAGATCCTTCGATTCCACCAGTGGTTGATATCGATCGTGATGTCGAGCGAGCAGTTCGATGACTGGAGTACCGGCGGGTTGGACCTTGAAATCGGTACCGAAGCGACCACGGAAAATTCCTTTTCCAGTACGATCATCGCGAAACAGCCCGAAGCTGCTGCCCTGCGCACCGGTATGAGCGATGATCTCGTCTGGAGTCGTAATGATGCCGTCATCCACCAGCAGGTAACCCTCGCCGGAGGGGAAGCCGGCCAACTGACGATTCCCACCTTCGTTTCCGGGAGGCCCCATCACCTCCAGAGTCAATCCTGATTCTGCGACCTGCCCGGCGAGCCGAGCCACCGGAATACTGGGGAGGGGAACCAGAGGTTCTCGTCCCAGTTCATTGCTGGTACGTTCGGTGGCGAGCATTCCTCGGGTCATCACATCGATGATGCGGGAGGGAATCAACCGCAACCGATGGGTGTTGGTCACTACCTGAACAGCGCCTGCAGCATCGGTATATGACCACTGATAAACATAGCCACCCACCGAAGATCCCAACTGACCACGCAACACATTGCGCAGTACACCGTTCGATGCTTGTTCGTAGTACAGCACTTCGTTGGTCGGACCACTGATCATTTCGAGGAACCCACCATTGGGTGGAAGGTTGGCCGTGTTATCGACCTGGATCGAGTTGACCACTTCTACTCTCAGATCACGATTGGGGTCATAGGGAACCACCTCCCCTTCACCCAGGGCGTTCTCGTCAAGGTAGGGATCGCGGGGCAGATCCTGCTCCAGTTGGATCACCACATCGGGCTCGACCTGGCCGGGATCAAAGGTGTAGTGCATCACCTCATCATCGACCTGGAATAATCCTTCTCGCTTGCCCAGTCCAAATCCTCGAGGATCACCTTTGGAAAATGTTCGAACACCTCCCGTGGGCAAACTGGCGCCACTTTCCGGACCCTGCGGTTGCGGAGCAGAAGCGGTGAGTTTCGATCGAGCCAGCAAGTGGATCCTGTCGAGGACACCACCCGGTTGTTCGGAATCCTGTTTCGAATAGCCGCTTTGAATCACCTCGGTACGCACCCCCGACGGTAAGCCAGGCGACGCCTGGATCGCCATCGTGCGGAATCCACCATTGGAAGCCGCAGGAAATGCATAGGTTTCAACATCACTCGAGTCAAGGCGGCTGAAACGCACTTCGTCGAGGGTCCCCGGAGCATCGATTCCATCGCCACTGATCATCGATGACCCGAAACGAATCTCCCCGTTGGTCGAGGACGGCAACCCACCGCTGGGGAATCGACGGATCCGTGGATCCTGTCCCGGACGATAGATCCCTTCCGGAGGCCAGTAGAAACTGACATAGGTTCCACTATCGGTTTCTCTCACCTTGCGAACTCTCAGCGGCGTATCTTCCCGAAGTCTGTTGGTCGGATCGCCATAGCCATCTCCGAGGATCACCTCGTCGGCAAATCCAGCGGATGCCCCGACTGCGCGGACCACCTGGGTGATCTCCTGCCCCGCGGCATGACGGACGATGCCATTCATATCCCACAACGGGCGATTTCGACGGAATGGATCACCGGTGTTGATGTACTTGTCTCCGGTGAAGCCGCGAAATGCATCGACCTGATCGGGATCACAGATGAAGAACTTCCCCTCGGCAATTTGTGTGTATCGAATCCACTCTGCATCTTGCAGTAGTCCGATACTCTGGGAACCGGGCATGTAATCGATCTGGATCACGCCGGAAGGCGCGTAGCTTTGATTCAAATCGGTCGCATTCGATTCAATCGAAACACCCCTGACCTGCAGAGTCGTTGTGGAAGTGGCAGTGATGATCCCGACGGTCGCCGTAGAGTTCAGTAAAGCTCTACCCATGGCGGTGAATCGATAAAGGCCAGGAACCGGTCCCGGAGTGATGGAGGAATACTTGGCGAATTCAGTTGCGACCAGCCGCCTCGGCTCGGTTCCCTGCTGGGTCCATTGTCGAATGTGAAGATATCCCCGAGGTGGGAAACCCAGTTCGAGAGGATGGCTCCCATTGGTCTGCACCAGCAGCGAGAGCGAGTTGGCGGCAAACGGCTCCAGTTCCAGGGTGCTGGTCACCGGACTGCCGACAGAGAATGGAACCTGTGTCGAGGCTCGGGAAAATGTCGCTGGAGTCAGTTCCACTGCACCGTTACTGGTGTTGAAGGCGGAAACTCTCATCGTTGGAGTGACCTCGATCTCCAGCGAAGCTCCCCCCGGACCGATGATGATGTCGTTGGAAGAATCGGTCAGAGCACGTCGCGGATCGGAGTTGGCAAGGGGTAAGGAGTAGCCCAGAAGCCTCACGGGAGTACCGGAAGCATGACTCGACCGAACCGTCCCGCGGACACCGCGTCCGATCGGAGGAGAGCCGTTGGGACCTGGCGGCCGGACGATGAAGGAAGCCCCTTCCCGACCGGAGTAATCGATCGCTTCCGACCCCACCAGCAGAGTCCCGTTGGGAGGAAATCTTGTGGCCATGTCGCCATCGACGATGGAAACACGGTTACCGGAGAAGGAAAGGGCGCCATTGAGACGAGATAACCAGGACTGACGACCGACCGGACGACGATCGATCAGCAGCACCAGATCTCCCGGCCTGGTCGATCTCCAACCGGCAGAGATGTGGTACCAGGTATCATCGGCGAAGGTGGTAGTGGTGACCGAGTGTCGCACCTCAGCTGCTGGAAGCACCTTGCTATCCCATGCAACTGCGGAACCGGTCTCATCAAAGACTTGCAGTACCAACTCCTGTGTATCCCCGGAGAAGAACAATCTCACACGATCGCGATAGCGATCCAGAGTCGGGCCTACCGAGTCAAAAATGATGCGATTGCCACTGCGCGATCCCCAGCGCGGGCGATACCAGAAATCGACCATTGCAGGAACTGTCGAAAGAGCGTCGTTGTTGGCACCCTGATCCGGCGTCAATTCGATTTGCGGCTCTCGCAATCCCCGCCCCCTGCGACCACCGCCTTGAGTCGGGTCAGCTTCTTGCTGTAGAAGAATTGAGCGCTTCCACGAACCATCTTCCAGTTCGTATCCTTCGATGGTCTCGTTGAAATGCTCGACCTCGAGCAAGCCCACCGCTCCGAATCCGTAGTTTCCAGAATCTCGATCGTAGGCGATGGTCTCCCCACGAAGAGTTCCCTCATCGAGAGAGGGACCGGTGAACTTTCGACGGTTGAGGGGGATCGGCCCACTGACCACAAGGTTCGACGCCCTACCGGGAACGAAAGTCGTATTGAAACGAGAAAAGCGCCCCCCTCCCGGATCCCGTGTGGCATAGATGGAAGCCCAATCCTGCTGAGTTTCTAGCCTCAATGAGAGCGGATCGGGAGGTGCGACCTCGATCACTTCACGATACCGGACTGTCGCTTGCGGAGTACCCACAGGACTCCTGGCAACACCGGTAGACTCCACCGTGTAGATCTCCGATGTCGCATAGCAAAATCCAGTGGTAGAGATGGAGAGTCGTGGCTGATTTGGATTCAAGGCGTTGATGAGAATCGATTCTGAATCACCCCCATCGAGGACACCACTCAACTGAGCAGCTTCCACCACCTCACGAAAAGCAGCAAAACCAGAGATCGGCATCGCCTCCAGCAAGAGATCGGTCAACCCGCGAGCCTCTTTGACGGTCACTCCATTGAAGTTCTGCTCGAATCGATCGGTAGAGAGACCGGTCAATACCGCCTCGATGACTCTACGAGGGGCGGTGTTGATGTTGATGGGGTGCCTCAGTGCGGCACTGACCATCGCCTCACGCTCAGCCCACTCGAATTTCAACGGCTCCTTGAGTATCACCCCGCCCTGGAAGATGGCTCCAGTTCCCATACCTCTGAATCCGCCCCGAGGAGTCGGGAACGCCCCGGCAGCAAGGCCGTACTCCACCTTGGAAGGATCATTGATACTACGAATCCGAACGACCGTCCCCGGATTGAAGAAGTCATATCGTGGAAGTCGCATCTGTGGCACTCCCAGCAGCGCACTATTGGTGATCTCGCCCTCGACCATCTGTTCCTGCGACCAAGCTC
Organism: Planctomycetota bacterium; assembly: GCA_012960845.1. Lineage (GTDB taxonomy): Bacteria > Planctomycetota > UBA8108 > UBA1146 > UBA1146 > QNYK01. The sequence continues at coordinate 22,823 of DUAN01000189.1, forward strand.
TTGGCTGAGTTGAGCTGGTAGTGATCAGGTCGCGGATCTGTTCAAACTCGAATGCCGAAAATGTTTCCATACCTGGGATATCGAATATTTCCTGGTAAGCGAGGATGGCACTGGGGAAGTAGGACTTGCCGCGTTTCTTGATCTTCTTCAGCTCTGGCGCGATGAAAGTCAAATACACACCTTTGAATGCATTCCCCCTGGCCTTGGTCAGACCAAACCCTTCGACCACCTCGGCCGCTTCGATCACTGCGGCTTTACCGCGAATCGACTCGAGCAGATCGACCACTTCCTTCGGGATATTATTATCGAGGAACAACTTTCGTGCCTTGCGATACTCTGCCTCGTCTACCTCCTCAGGCTCTTTCTGGAGCAAGGAAGGATCGATTCCAGCGCGCACCAGCATCTCGGTGGTCAGTCCCCAGTCCGCCATATTTTCAAAACTCAGGCCGACCACAGCAAGGGTCTGGAGGAAGTAAGGCACCACTGACCAATCGGCAATCTGGCGGATTCCAATCGGAGTACGAAAAGTGGCGATGTCTCCGTCCGAAAGGTTGGCGAGTCGGTGCAAGAATACCTTCAAGCCGCGCAGATCGAAGACCGGCCACCCTTTCTGGTGCTCCCATGTCCCCGACAAGTACTGCCCCCGGAAGATTCCGGTCAATGCCTTTTCGGTCTTGCCTGTGTAGGAGATCGCCTCGACAGTGAAGAAGAGCGGATTGAGGATCACGACCACACCATCCACCGTCTCCGGATCATCATCCGCAGGAAAGGACGAGGTGTCGTCGAGTGGCAATTCACCAATATCCGTTTCATAACTGATCGCTTCTGAAAGGTGACTCCCGGCCAGCATGTTGCCGATGAGATTGGGCATCGCAGAGTTGATGTTGATCTTACCCTGCTCATCGGTCACCCGAGCATCGAGGATCACAGCAGAATCACCGCGCATCTGGAAGACCTCCGGCGCTGTGCCGACCACCGGCACGGAGGTGATCGTTGCGGGAAAATCGACCTTCAGTTCGTCGAGGCCGTCGATCAGATCTGGTGCCTCTGTACCGGGTCTCCACCGGTCTCGTTCACGACTGTGGTGGGTATCAAATAGTTTACTCAGAGCATGGCTCCTGGCACTTTGCGCTGCGAGACTCGCTCTTTGTTGCGCCAGTGATCGAGCGGCGCCTTTTTCCTGAAGTTTCATCGAGATCACGAATGGAGTGCCGATCGCGGCCAGGGCGGAAAGCACCAGGATCACCATCAACAGGGCCATTCCCCGCTCACGATACCGTATTAAATTATCCACGGATCGCCCCCGTCATATCGATCACGATGTTATGGAGGCGCAGAACCGACGTTCCATCGACATCGCCGATTCCGTAATGCATCCCTGGAGTCGAAGGAACCGGATTCTGCTCCTCTGCTTCCCCTGTGACAGCTTCAGGATCCACTTCCCAGTCCTCCAGATGTTTCATCAGATCCGAAATTGGATCCCCGAACGCCTGAGCAATCTCTTCATCTCGACTCGTCTGCTCCTGCCGCTCACGCTCGATACGATCCCTGAACCCTTCGCCGGCGACGGCTGTTCCATCGGCCGCTTCGATTTCGGAGAAATCACCCACTTCCGCCACATGAATCACAACGGGACGATTGTGTTGCAAGGGATCCAGAGCGCCTCGACCATCCAGATGGATCACGGTAGTGGGTCCCAGAATTTCGATGTCGATGGGCATCTCCACGACCACCGGAGTGGTCGCCACACGGAGAACCACTTGATCGATGGCTCCCATGAAAAATCGATTGGGATGACTGATCCACAGGTCGGAATCACTATGGGGGACAGCAGTGGGCAAAGGAGGCCATTGATCGATCACCACCTTTTCGAATCTCTCGGGCACCCAGGGCTGCTCGACGCCGTCGACTTCGATGACCAGTTCAGTTCGGTCGAAGGTCGCTCTCAGGTGAACCCAGCGATCGGGAACCAGCGTAGAACCTTCCGTCTGTGCCCGGATGAACTCCCCTTCGCTGGCCCTCAGAGGGTCGCCGATCTCCATGTAGACAGCACCGTCCCCGAGGACTCCCATCTCGAAAGAGTTGGGGATTCCCAGAACTGCCATGCGCATTTCTCGTCGGGGATCGGAGAAGCCACCGTCGGGCTCGATACCAACCTCGGGAAGCCACGGTGGCTGCCAGAAATGAACCCACGCTTCGATGGAGACTCCATCTCGTCCATCATAAATGGGAAGCCGCCGAACACGAAATGCAGCCCCATCGTCGAGGAACATCGCCCCTCTTCCGACGGAACCTGCGCAGGCTTCGACCCGTCCCACCAACTCCGCGGGTTGACGAAATGCCCCCACTGTCTTCGAGCCCGCGGGAAGCGGGATTTTTTCAGGAAGACCGTGAAAATCCTCGAATCCCCATGCTCCTGCGAGCTGGAATCCAAAGGCGCTCACTTTTCCTCGATCTGGATCGACCAGGATCCGGCTCGGCATCCCGGTAGAAATCGACCAGTTTCGAGCGGCGCGAACCGTCGTCGAGATGCTGCTGGATGCGATCTCCAGCGATTGCGCCTCTCCAAATGACTGAAAAACGGAAATCGACAATCCCATCAAAACGGACAGGATCGAAAGAACCACCAGCAATTCCATCAGGGTCACACCGACCTCAGAATCGACTGCCTTCTTTACCATGGCGCCACATCGTCCGAGTCTGCCGCCTCGTCAGAATGCATCTGGTGAATGCCATCGGGACCTGCAGACCAGATCTGAAATCTTAGCGGTTCGTGAAAGGTCGCAGTCTTCAGAGAAGTCCCCGCCTGGATCTTGACCGGTCCAGTTTCCTGGGTCACGGAGTATTCGATCCCGTAGTCTCGGTTGTGCATGTAGACGTAGGGAACACCCCAGGGGTCGACATACTCCCGCAACTGATCATCTCCGAAGACCCATCGCATCTGCTGATACAGATCCGCGTTTCGCAGATGATCCTGATCGAGGTTTTCGAGAAACTCTTCCTTGAACTCAAAGTAACTTCGGCCCCTGGATCGACTGGCGAGATGGGCCACCAGACTCTCATTTCCCTCGTCGAGGCCGTTGCCAGAGATCTCGTATTCCTTCTCCATCGAACTGGGAGGGTAATCTCCAAAATCGAGTTGATAGGTCTCAACGCCCAGCACCAACCTCTGCATCTCCTGCTCGGCCAGTCCGATGGAACTACTCTTGATGGCGAAACCGACCATCTTTGAACCGAGTCCAGCCAGAACACCGATGATGGCAATCACCACCAGCAACTCGACCAGGGTGAATCCAGCTCGTGGAGAAGAAGTCATCTAGTACTCCTGTTCCCGAACAGAGACCGCCTTGCGTCGAAAGACCTCGAACTCCTCGACCGCCAGCTTGTATCTCTCACCGAGCGGAGCCTGCCCTGAAAAACCCGCCGTCAAACCAGACTTCCGGACAGGCCGATAGGAAATTTTTTGCGCCACAAGGATGCCGTCAAACCACAATTCCGCACCCTTCTTGCCGTCCCTGGTGAAGATGAACTCCAACTGGTGTGCCCGATCATCGAGATCCCAGGAGGTGGCAATTAATCCATAGTCTTCCGCCTGCTCAACATCGTCACTGCGCACCATCTCGATCTCTTTGCCACCGAGAAGTGCGAAACCCAGAACGCCATCTGGATCACGGAAGAAGATCAGCCCTCCGCCCGATTGATCTTCGATGCGAAAAGCGACCCTTGTGCCAGCCCCTGCGGACAACAACCGCAGTGTCGAACGAATGCCGGTCAAGCGTGGGGTTAGAACTTCTCGTTTCATAGTTGTCAGACGGTCCGGTTGGTGCTTCTGAACCCCATCCAGCACGGCCATTCCATCCTGGAGTGAAACGGAAACACCGAAGGCTTCCTCTTCTCGCCAGTTATTTTGCAGCGAGGAGTCCGCCTCCCTCTCGAAGTCATCGAACCAGTACTCTTCGCCAAGGGTTCGGTTAATTCTACGGAATGCCCGCAACGCCCAGCGCAAGGGAGCCGGAGAGTCCGGTGTCCAGGATTCGCGCAACTTTTCCGGGAACAGTTCGAGAGATTTCCCCAGAGCACGTCGAGCCCCCTGAAGATCTCCACTGGTGTGCAGAAATTCAGCGAGAGCATTCCAGCCATCGGGATTCTTTGGCTGTTCGATGGTCACGAGGGTGAGAGATTCTCGGGCCCGCTCGGGATCACCACCGGGCCCCCGTTGCGCCAGCCCAAGGCGAAGCATCACATCGGAGCCATCGAGCCCACTGGCGATGGCATACTCCAACCACCTTCTTGCTTCAGCCAGTTCCCCCAGGGAGAGTGCGTGATCCCCCAGTACCAGGGCACATTCAGCGAATGCTGCGGAGGACAATACGTCATGCCGCATCACCTTTTCGATCTCCGGGGTCGGATCCCAACCTGGCTCCAGTCGCATCCTCGCCTCGATGCTCAGTAACCGTGATTGCCAGGTGGCATCGGCCTGCAGCGCCGCTTCGAGATACAAGTCCACAGCGGCGCGCGATTCCCCCCTCGACTCCAGCACATAGGCTTCCACCAGTCGCCAGTCCACCTCGACCTTGCTTCCCGAGGAAGCGGAAGACAGTAGGTCGAGAGCTTTTTCGAAATAACCCATCCGGGCAAAGGAGAGCGCAAAGGTAGTGGCAGCAATCGCATCGACACTACCTGCCCTGAAAGCCTTCTTGAAGTCGCTTTGCGCCAGGCTCAACTCATCATCGAGCAATCGTGCAGAACCTCGATAGAGATAACTTTGACCATCGTCACCACCAGCAACGATCAGGTCTTCAAACATCTGCTCGATCGATTCCCGCGATTCCAACGACCCTGCGGCATAGTCGAGGACTGCCCAACGGATTTCTCGTTGCAAGACCTCGACGTCACTTCCACCACCGCCTTCACGCAGACGGTTTGCTGCCTCTCTCGACTCAGCCGTTCGACCCAGAGAATCGAGAAGGACGACTAGTTTTTTCAGAGCGGCAGCGACGCGCGGGTCTGCCATTTCTCCTTCGCTGATCTGGGTGAGTAGAATGACTGCCGCTTCATGTTCGCCGATCTGGATCAACTGAGTCACCGCCAGTTCGACCAGACCATCCTGTTCGATCCCGGCCTGCACCCCACGAAGGAGAGTCTCGACCATCATCACAGCAGCCGCCATTTCCTGATCCCTGGTCTTGAACTGGCGAAGTTGAGTCTGTTGGTAGATCGGCATCAGCAGTAGATAAGGAGCGGGAGCTGCGGGATCCAGTCGTACCGATTCCTCCAGGTGGCTGACCCCTTGCTCCAATAGCCCCACACCGGGATCAAGGCACCACTGACCGATTTCAAACTGGGACTCAGAAGATGCAACATCGAAATCCCCCATCCGTCGCGCTTGATAGACCTTTTCCGGAGGATTCCGATACCTGATACTTTTGACTTCTGACATTTTGAAGGAGACCTTGCCCGCTGAAGTTTCAAACTGAATCAGTTCAGTCAACTCTGCGAGAATCGTGCCTTCGAACTGGTTGCCGTTGGTCAATTCGATCAGATCGAAAGCACGGATCTCCAGGTCGATGGCACTTTGGGCCTCGACCACGGACCAGGAAAAGAGCAGGAGGCTCAGCAGGACGATGCGGTTGTACTTGTTCATCACTGCGACTCCTCATCTTCATCGACTGCCACGGGTATCTTCAGTTCAGCTCGCAAGCGGGTTCTGGGGTCCCCGGAGACCAGTGCTGGCAGTGGGATTCTGCGCGGCACGGAGCTCACTGGAGGTTCCCCGAGTAAATCCGCCGGAGCAGGTTTCCAATCGCTGACACTGGCGAATGGATTTCTGGCCGCCTCGATGGGAGCCGGCTCATACCACTCCAGCCTCACCAGCCCTCCGACAGTTCCTCCATCGCTCGATTCCGGTGTCCGCAGATCGACAGCCGCAAGTGGATCTTCCAGGATGTAAGTCTTTGCCAGTCCCAGAAGATTCAGCAGCAAAAATCCAAGACAGAGGACGCAGAATCCTTTTTCGATATTCCAGCGCATCAGAACCCCCTCCTCGAACGGTCAGAACCCCTTCGAGTAGAACTCGACTCCACTCGGGGGTCTTCCATGTCGATCCCGACTACCGTCAATTCCACTTCGATCTTGTCTCCACCAGATTTCTCAGGGATCACCCGGATCGGCTCCAGTGACAGGAATCCGCCATTTCTCTGGAAACGAAGCAGCATTTCTGCCAACTGTTCCGGCAAGCAGAGCATCTTGACCTGGAGGGGATAACGCGCGAGTACCTTGTCTGGATCTTGTAGCGCTTCCTGAATCCTCTTCGCCGGGTTCACGTCATCGAGACGCGCCACCCCGGTCTGAAGACAAACCCTGGTAAATCGATCGAGCACCTCCAGCAAGCGATATCGATCGGACCACTCCAGTAGAGACAGGTCCGATCGCTCATCGAAATTCGGTATCTCAGCCGGCGTCACCATGCCAGCGCGATTGGCTTGGTTTCTGAAGTTGTTCCAGACCAGATCCTTGGCGCGCTTGAAGTCGGTACTGACAGATGCTTCATCGACCGATGGCTGGTGTACCGCAGAATAGGCAATGCCTAGTTTCTTGAGGAGATCCCGATTGCGCTCCTCGAGAGCGGTCCGGGATTTCCTCTCCACATCGACCACTCCTTCGAGCCCCTCGAGATCCTGAGCGACCAGTTGAGCATCCTCTTCATGACGAGCCAGGCTGATCTCATGCTCAGAGCGATAACCCCGGGTCACATTGGATATCACGAGAAAGATCGCCAGTGCGGAGAGAGCCTGGATCAAGACCTTACGATTTTTTTGCCAGATTTCCTGCATCATCCTCTCCCCCCGAATGGTGACTTGGTTCGTCGCCTGCCTGGTCCACGGCTACTCTTCTCAGGTAATTTCTCATCCGGAGATACCAGGATGCTGAAGGGATAGGCTCCTGACTTCTGATCGTCCGGTGTCGAGCGAACCCTCTCAACACCAGATATCCCCTCGAGGTTTCTCTGCAAGGTCTCGATCGCTTCGAGCCCATTGCGACGAGAGTTATCGGACTGGCCGATCAACTCGATCTCGATTCCTATTTTCGCATCACCTACCACCCGGCGAAGGCTGATCTGCTCCAGTGAAATTTCCGAAGGGAGATCCTGGCGAAGACCATCGAGGATTTTCGCATAAAACTTCCCCGTCTCGATCTCCTGGACGATCCTGGTCTCTCTCTTGCGAAACACGTCGTTTTTGGTTCGAGCGTCTTCCTCGGCATTACGCCAACTGGTGATATTTCCGCGCCATTTGCGAATCGTTTCCGAGGCACCCGAGGAACGTCCGGCAGATACCGACACGTCCATCACCTGCAATCCGACGGCAAGAATCAGCGCTGCTACACCTACCCATAGAAATCGTGTGTGATCGCGGAACGTCCTGCGCTCGCATTCGGCGCTGGGTAACAGATCGACGATCTGCTCCTCCGAATCGAGCGCTGCTGCTGCGGTTCCGACTACCAGGGTCCACTGTGGGCCATCGGTTCCACTAAAGGAGACTTCCTCGATATCTTTACCGAGCAGATCTCGTAATTCAGCACCGCGACACACCAGTGCCGCTCCGATGCCCGATACCAGAATTCGATCTGCCACGACATCGTCAATTTTCAACTGTGCCTGGCAGAAGGTGAGGGAAGAAGTGAGCATCTGTCCCAGTTGGCTGGTCCACCCTCGGTGGCAGCCAATCATCGCCTCTTCTCCGTCGAGCAGGTCACCCGACGAGAAGGCTTCGACCATCTTGCGCGCTTTCGACTCCGAGACCGAGAGGCGTTCAGAGACCAGATCCACCATCCCATTCAGGCCAAATCCAACGGTGCGAGCAAACAACAACCGATTCTCGCGGACCACCAGTACCTGCGTTTCTGCCTCCTGAACGTCGCACACCAGTACCGTCTGATCGCCACTGTCAGGACCATGGCTGGCGAGGTGCCCATGATAGGCCCCGATTGCAGAAGGCAATGCCAGCTGCACCTGCCCCTTACTCTCGCGAATCTGATCGATGATGGGCTGGATCACTGCGTCTTTCCCGACCCCTAGCAACAACAATGTGTCCTCGGAAAGGCTTTCAGGGACCAGCAGTTCGATGTGCCCACCGGAGAGTGCGTCTCCAGTCTTTTCGGCGATCTCCTCGATCTCGTAATGAAGGATCAAATCGAGTCTCCAGGAGGGCACCGGAGGCACACTGTGGTAACGCAGAGAAGAACTCTCGCCATCGAGAACCAGCGCGATGTTACCGGTTGGGAATCCCAACTTCGACAGTTCAGCGATCCATGCACCGATACTCGACTCATCATCGGGTTTCAACTCGTGGACAGAAGCCACTTCAACGGTGTGACCGACCCCACGTACATGGGCCGCACGCCAGCGATTTTCCTTCACCTCGAGTACGGCTACCTGCCCCTTGTAGGACATCAGTTCCCCCTCGCATGGATGAGTTTCAATTCCTGAATCGCAACGGCCGCTCCCGGTGAGCCCGGATACTGATTCAGCAACGATTGAAAGTAGAATCGTGCGATCTCGAATCTGTTTTTACCGAGCGCCTCGTGAGCACGAGCCAGCAACAGTTCCACCTTACCGACGGTCAAGAGTTGCTCTGCATTTGTGTTTTCACTCTTGCGCTGATCGATGATTTCCTGCGCCCTCGTGGCCGGATCCAGTCCCCCGAATCTAGCCATCGATTCGCGGCAGATCCTTTCGAGATAGGTACCGGTAGGTGACCCTGGAAACTTCGATGAATCCTCAAGGACGGCTGCGATCTGCCCGAGCGCAGCACTGACCTCGACATCGATGTGGTGCTCGAACTGATCCAGTTTTCGGGCCACGTCGGCTCGCCAGGGGAAATCTGCTCGAGCCTTCTGGATCAATCGAGCCGCATCCCCCTCGGCCCTGGCATCGATGGCGCGTTCCACCTCGGCGAGAGCCTCCAGCACTCGGGATTGCTCGCGCTCACTACTGGCGGTGAATGAAACATCGAGCGCGCCTCCGGCGATGATAATTCCTGCGTCCGCCATCCACAGCGTGCCTCGCCCGTCATGGTCAGGGAATACCGAAAACGTCATCGGCTGTTGAAATGTCGCCACCATCTGGTCCTTGCCGATTCCGATCGAGATCTCGGTGCCGGAACAGGGCTGCAGATCGGTCCAGCGATCCGCCGAGATGACCAGTTTATTGCCGACAAAGACCTGCACAGGAGAAGAACCCCTTCGGCGAGGAATCCTCCCGACCAGGATCAATGGAGTGGGGCGTTGCGGAGTCCAACTGGCTGCAATCTTCCAGCCGATGGAGCGAGCGAACTGCTGAATCGCCACCTTTCCTTGCCCTAGTTCATCCAGTTCGAAACCGAGTCGAACCGATCCGTCATCCCCGGTGACCACTTGCTCTCGCCGAACCGGCAGTAACTGCCCCCATGGCATCGCTCTGGGAGGTCCGACCGCCACTCGAAGGTCCGAGATCAATTCCTGCCGTCCCCGCATCAACTTGCCAACGCCGTAGGCATCGATGGCCAGATCCATCTTCTGTTCATCATCACCTGCGGAAATGACGACCGCTGGATCTCTCCCAGTCTCGACCGCTCTGACCACCAACTGGTCGAGCAATAGTTGACCGCTTCCTTGCCCCAGTGCCACCAGCGAGACTCTTGCAGACCCTCCATTTCCCTTCACCGGAGGTGCAAACTCTGCAGCATGCCCACTCCAGTTCGAGGACGACTTCAAGGAAGAAAACTGTTCGTCAATTATTCGGTCACCTTGATCGCTCGACTCGATCCAACGAACGCAGAATCCGATCCGATCGAAACCGACCTTTTGAAGACGAGCACTGAGCCGTAAACCATGACCCTGATCGACCTCGAAGATGGTGTCATACTCGAGGCGGAAAATCCCCAGTGCATCGGCTTCTCCGCTGCACAAGAGCCACTGCTTCCCCTGTGGAGCCTGGTCGCCTCGTTGAACATCGAGGGTTCCCTCGCCGCTGGCGAGTCGCCATGGTCCATCGAGTATCGGGCCGATGGGCACCTGTTCGAAATGTCCAGCTCCGGAAAGCCGATCACCCCGGGGGACCACCAGGTCAGGATTACTTGCGAGATCCTCAATCCACCCGTAGCCAGAGTAGAGCACCACACCCAGTACCAGGATGAAGGAGATGGTGAAGAGCCCCTGAGATCCCTGTGAACCAACATCGACCCGGGTACTACGCCCCACTGTCATCTCGGCGGTAGGATTGGCCGCCGACCGGGTCGTCATACGAATGGCTGCTCGCCCATCTCCAGCTGATTTCGACCGACCGGGAAATCCCATCGCGGTGAACTTCGTCATGCCGATGCGGAATTGAACCCCATCTCTCAGTTCCAGTTTCTTGACCTTCTGTTGCCCCACCACGATTCCATTTCCGGAGCCGAGGTCGGACATGTACCACTCACCATCTTGCTCGAGCAGGACGGCGTGCTTGGAAGATATTCTATTGTCCTCGATGGTCACGTCGGCCTCTTCGGCGCGCCCGATAACCACTCGCCCAACCGCTGGGATCCAGTGATCGATACCGCCATGCTGATAGGCCAGGCAAGGACCGGTGGGTGCAGTTGTGACAGAAGTTGCTGTGGAAGATGTGGCCGGTGCAGAAGCAGGTGCTGCGATCGGCGTTCGATCGGTATCATCCTCGAGTAGAGCCCCGTCTGTCAATTCTAGCAGCAACTCCGCATCCCCGATGCAGATGCAATCGCCATGAGAGAGGGTCACCTGGTCGACCTTTTGCCCGTGCAGGAGACTTCCATTGGAGGAAGAGAGATCCTGATAGATGAAAGCATCCCCCTCCCAGCGAAAAACTCCATGCTTTCTAGAAGCGGCTCGATCCTCGATCACGATGCGAGACCCGGGGTCCCTGCCGATTGTGATCGGTTCCTGAGAGATGTTGACGATGGTCTTGCGACCGATGTCCTTCACGCGAATCCTGCCACTCATGCTAGTGCTCCCCATCATTCCCTGAATTACGCTTCAAACGATACTTCTCGATCTTCTGATCCAGTGTCGGTCTTGAGACTCCCAGTTGTCGGGCGGTCTTGCTCTTGTTCCAGGAGTTCTCCTCGAGGATGGCAGCGATCACCTGACGCTCCAGGCCCTCGGTCGCTTCTGCCACCAGTTCCCGCAGGGTGCCGCGCATCGGTTCACGATTTTCAGATCCCGCCTTGGGACCATGCGACAGCACCGATGGGGAGATCGTCTCGGGGACGATGACGTCTTCGGAGAGCGCCACCAGGCGCTCGATCTCATTCTCCAGCTGACGAACATTGCCAGGCCAGGGACTGTGATAGAGTGCATATAGAGTTCTCGGATCCATCTTGGGTCGATCTCGATCATGGCGGGAACAGACCTCATCGATGAAGTGGTCCACCAGCAGTGGAATGTCCTCTCGTCGTTCTCGAAGAGCGGGCAACTGGACCGTCAGAACATTCAATCGATAGTAAAGGTCTTCGCGAAAATTACCGTTTCGAACCATCTCTTCGAGCTTTTGATTGGTGGCGGATAGGATCCGAACTTCCACGCGAATCGTATCCCGAGATCCGACCGGTCGAATTTCACCATCTTCGAGAACCCGCAGTAATTTCGCCTGTAGTTCCTTACTCATGTCGCCGATCTCATCGAGGAACAGGGTGCCTCCATCGGCCAGTTCGAAGAGCCCCTTCTTGTCGCGATGGGCGCCAGTGAAGGCACCCTTCACATGACCGAAGAACTCACTCTCCAGCAAATTCTCAGGAATCGCTGCGCAGTTCTGCGAGACGAAGGGCTGGTCCTTGCGGTTCGATCCAACGTGAACCGCCTGTGCCACCAGTTCCTTGCCGGTTCCGCTCTCTCCGAGGATCAGCACCGGCATGTCGGTATTGATCACGCGATCGAGCAGTTCGAAGACTCGAATCATGATCGGCGAGCGGGTCACGATTCGATCAAAGGAGTGCTTCAGATCGGGTCTGGCCCCTCGTTTGAGTAACTCCCGAACATCCTCGGGTTCTACATCTCGAGCAATCAGCATCGCCTGAAATTCTCGGTTCAGCGCCTCGACCTGGTCCTTGGAAGACTGGATCGCTTCCTGTTTGCGATGCAGTTCCTCGAACAAACGGGCATTCTCGATGTAGATCGCTGCCTGATCCGCGAGGAACTGGACGAAACGGAGAGTCCCCTTATGGAATGAGTGCTTTTCAAATCGATTATCGACATAGGCGGCACCCAGTATCTTGCCACGCAATCGAAGGGGCACACACAGGACCGACTCCAGCCGCAAGTTTGCGATGGAGGCCGATTCATGGAAGCGAGGATCACTTCGTGCATCTCCGGTCAATACCGGCTCACCCGAATCGATGACTCTCCGAGTGAGTGACTGGCTGACCTGTAGGTGAGCCCTTCGAACCACATCTCGGTCGATGTTTCGGGATGAAGCCACCCGCAGTTCCCCATCCTCCTCGATGATCAAGAATCCCCGCTCCGCTCCAGAAATCTCGATGATATTCTGAAGGATCACCTCGAACAGTTCTTCCGTCACGAGGATGGCACCGAGGTCCCTGGTCAACTGGAGCAAGCGGAGAAAGATCTCTCTTTCCTTCTGGAAGCGAATCGGATCCTCGGTGGTGGCCTCTTCTGCGATCGGTTCAAGAAAGTACTCGGTACTGAGAACCAGGGTTTCGCCGGCAGGAGCATTTTCACGATGCATTTCAGGAATCTCGCCGAAGAAGATCTGAGTCTTGCCGATCTCGATCAGATCCCCGACCATCAAGGGCTGACGCCGAATCAGGATCCCGTTGACGAGAGTGCCATTGCGACTTCGCAGGTCCTCGATGTGCCAGCGCCCCTGGATCCTGTTCAACTGACAATGCTCACGGGATGACGAGATGTCGCCGACCTCGACATCGTTCTCTCGTGAGCGACCGATGGCGATCGATTCTGCATCCAACCGGACACGGCGCTCCCCCGCCATATCACGAATGATCAGCTCAGCAGGGCTCGCCGCGTGGTTCGGCTGCCCTCCATGTCGTGCTCGTTCAGGCACGTCCAATGTGGTCTCCATCTTTGGGCTAGGAGTGGCTTCCTGGGACTCCTGGATGGTCTCACGCAGGAGCCAGATGTAAAGAAGATTTTACAGGGGGGTGTCGGTTATTTAGAGGGGGCCAAAGTGCCCCCCATGGCCTTTTGAAGCAGGAGTAGCGATCGGTCCTGCCAATCGCGAGCACGAGACGTATAGCCATTTCGACCCTGGTAGATCAAGCAGAAGGGGCTCGAAACTCCCTTCCACTCGACCACCCCCGCCAACGAACTGACCCCCCGGATGGTGCCGGTCTTGGCTCGCACCTTGCCCGACAGTGGCGAAGATCGAAAGCGTCGAGCGAGGGTTCCATCGACTGCACCGACCGACAATCCATCGAGCAATACGGCGCCCCAGCGGCTCACCAATACTCTTTCCAGCAGTTTTCTCAGCACTCTAGCATCGAGCAGATTCCGACGGGATAGCCCCGAACCATCTCGGATCACCACACCCTCCTGGGCGGAACAGTTCTTCACCAGCCAGGACTTCAATACGGGAGACATCGACGCAAATGAACCATCTCCACCACTCTCTCGTCCGAGCACTCGCGCCAGCGCATCTGCGTAGAGATTCTGACTTTGCTTGAGCATCACCGGCAGCCGGGATGAAAGTGTGTGCTGGATCGTGGCCACCGACGTGGCCTTCGCCGCCGGAGTCAGTTTCTTACCCGAGACCTCAATTCCTGAATCCTCGATCATCTTCAAGAGAACGCTGACAAATCCATCGGCAGGATCTGGAACCGTGATCCACTCGGTCCGCTCACCGGAAGTGGCTAGAAATTTTCCTGAAACTGTCACCTCCCAGCCTCTTTGCGAGCGAGCAATGTGATAGAGATGATCTTTCTTCTTGCTGGTCGAAACCAACCGGTTGCGCAGCGAAAGAAGTGGATGCTCAGGTTTGAGTTGAACCGAGACCTGGCCCTCGACCACCGGACCGATCACAACATCGATGCAGTTATCATTGAGGTTCAAGGCCCCCGAAGGAGCGCAATACCATCGGGTCAACTGATCGACGGGCCAATCCGGATGAACTCCTGATCCGCTGAGGTAACGAACATCGGCGAGCACCCGCCCCTCGATTCGTTCGATGCCCAGCCCCTTCAACTGGGTGATCCACGGACGCAGTTCCCACAACAAGTCGTCCTTATTTTCGCGACCACAGATGGCGGGATCCCCACCTCCGATCACCAGTAGATCGCCCTTTAGCAGCCCATCCTCGATCTCCCCGAGACGCAGCAATTCGGTCTTCAAGGAGTGATCAGGGCCGAGTTGAGCCAGTGCCGCCGCCGCCACCACCAGTTTCATACAGGACGCCGGAGCACGCAGTTGGCTGCCACGGTGCTCGATCACCTCTCCCGTCGGGAGTCGTATCGAGAAGGAGATTTCAGATTCCTTCAGACCCAGTTTCTTGGCCTGCGCCACGATAGAATCGCCCAGCCCAGACACCGCCAGCAATGGTGGTGTGATCCACAACAGCAGCAGGCAGAGCAACAGAGAAGGCACGGCTCGATACGAGTGGACAGTTAGTTTTTTTGATCTTTGCATCCAGAATCCTCCTGGCCTCCGCAAGCCTAGACCCGGAAGCTCGAAATCACAAGGCTGACTGGACGCATATCTACGACTAGGATCGAGCAGGAGAATCATCATGACGCAACAAGGTCCTCGCAAGAAGCCCAGATCCCGCGCCGCAGAATCGATTCATCGAAGGATTCGAGGCGTGGTGAAGTCGCTCCTCAGTAATAATGATGGAGAATCACTCACTGGCCTTCCAGACCACATCGAATTAAAGATCAGGATCCCCATCCATCTGCGGGAGAATGATCATCGAGATTCGGTTCTGTTCGCAGACTCGCTCCTTGCGCAGATCGAAACTCTACGAATCCAGGGAGAAACTGAATCTCTCGGCCATCGCTCAGGCCATGCGCCATGCTACTGGTGTCAAGCTCCGGTCTGCCAGCATTCACACCCTCCCGATTCTCGATCCGTGCTGGCCGGTTGGTCCGCCACTGGGATTCCGATCTGGCGAGAACTGGCTTCCCTCTTCATCGAGAGCGGGGATCCCCAGATTGACCTGCTCTATGGAGAGCATCCGGGTCCGGCAGTCTGCTGGAGAGGAGAGGGAGAGTTACTCGATGAAATCCTTCCGGAATATCTAGACGACTCGCTGTTTGCTCGACCGGTGGGTGCGTTACTGGCAGGTGGTTTTTCGATAAAGGATCTCCCTGGCGATACTCTCAGCATCACGGCATTGATCCTGGAATCGCGAGCCGGAAGAGTAGTACCGAGGTACTCCCTCAATCTGCTCTGTGAAGTTCCGGCACCGCATCACATCGCCACCATCACTGCGGATTACTCGCGATCCTTACTGGCGGGTTGGATTGGAGCCTTGCGCTCCTCCCTGCACCAATTTCAGGAGCAACTGATCATCGAAGCATCCCGCGGCAAACGTTCCTCACTGAAGAGTACTCGCGAAAAAGTCGTCGACCTGCTGATCGAATCCAGATCCCAGTTGGAAACGTTGCGACGGCGCGATGATCGAAGAACACAGCATGCCCAGAAACGCTCGGAGGACCCCCATCGCCCTACATCGGCAGCACTGGGAGATCTTCTCGCCAGCGACGGATCGGACCTGTTCGAGGATCGCAAGGAATCGACCGTGGTGCTTCGTGGTCCGCAAGGAAGAATCCATATCTTCACCTTCACGGGAAGACACATCACCAGCGCGATCTACAGTACCGATTCGATTCAATCAAGAATCGCTCGTACACGCTGGGTTCCGATGAATAAAGAGAGAGCTCGTGCCTTGGTCGAGCGGGTACGACGATCGATCGAACCGGGAAACCCCGGGCTTTCACAGGGGGGCGCATCATGAGTATCTTCAGCGACTCCAGGATTCCCACCAACGGATGAAGCCATCCCCCAGCACCTTATCGACAGCACTCCGAGGTATTCCACCTTGGTGGAGTCTATCGGCCAGAGAGTCCAGATCACGATGATCGCGAAAGCCCTGCGGCGTTTGATCGATCCCATCCAGGTCGGTTCCGAGACCCACCTGGTCTTCGCCGAGAATCTCGAGTAGATGCAGCACGTGTCGTGTCACGGTTTCCAGAGTGATGGTCTGATCCTTCGGTCCGAGAAAAGGAGGATACAGGTTGACCCCAACCATCCCTCCACGACTCCCGATCATCTCGATCAAATCGTCCGTCAGGTTTCGAGGATGATCATGAATTTCTCGGACATTGGAATGAGTCGCGATGACGGTCGCTCCAGAAGCACAAACATCGATGACTCCCTCTCGATTCAGATGCGAAACATCGACGGCCCACCCCAGTTCTGTCGCCAGTCCGATCGCTTCCGTACCGAAAGGAGTCAACCCTCCGTGATCATCTTGCATGACACCTTGGCCCAATAAATTAGCACCATTCCAGGTCACCCCAAGAATCCTCACCCCTCTTCGGTGGAGATCCTCGATCCTGGTCAGATCCTCCTCGAGACAGGAAGCATTCTCGATGGTCGCCAGCAATCCCGTGACTCCTTCAGGCAAGGCGGCCAGTTCGACAGGGTCAGTGACCATCTGGAACGGCTCTTCACCACTCTCGTGCAAGCGATCACGGACATCGAGCAGGCGATTACAATGCCCCCAAGGATCAGGATTCAGATCTTCAGTGAATACTGCAGTGCAGAGCAATCGAACCGCACCCGCACGACATCGTGGAGCATCTACTTGCAACTCATCTCGTCGAGGATAAAGGCCACCGCCCTTCTCCTCGAGTCGCCACAGTGTATCCACATGCAAATCAGCTCTCATCGGTCCTCCCGATTACTGAGGCGCCACTCTCCCATGCTCAACACATCGACCAACTGGGCATCCGCAAGGCAACGTACTCTGGAAGGATCTTCTGCGCCGATCACCTGGAGATCGGCGACGCTTCCCGGATCGAGTGTACCCCACCCCGAAGGAAGCATGTTTGCAAATGCGGCAGAGGAAGTCCTCCAGCGAAACGCCTTCTCGAAAGACACTCTTTGCTGAGGATAGAAAGCTACGCCTTCACCGTTGCGATCGAGGCGGGTGACCGCCGCAGCAATATCCAACCAGGGGTCCGCACTTTCGATGGGTGCGTCCGAGCCCATGACGATGGGGATACCAGCCTCATCGATGGACTTCAGTGCCAGTGCGTGAGCGGCACGGGAGCCCCATCGGCTACGGAGAATCTGTCGATCCTCAAAAAGATGACACGGTTGCATCGATGCGATGGTTCCTGTTCTTCGAATGGAGGCCAGATCTTCAGGATCAAAACACTGAAAGTGTTCGATACGATCAGGCAAGTCGGTTCCGCGCAGGTCACGAGTGAACTGGATCCAGCGGTTCGCTTCCGCCACCGCCGCATCACCGATGGCATGGATCGCCAGTGCCCATCCATGCTTTGCAGCGAGCCGTGCAGTACGCTCGAGGCTCGCGGCAGACCTTCGCTCGACACCCAGGTTGCCCGGATCGTCGTCGTATCCAGATTTCATCCAGGCGGTCCTCGAACCGAGGGTCCCGTCGAGGAATATCTTGATCCAGGGAATGGCGAAGGAACTGTCTTCCTTCCCCTCCGGCAGACAACTCCCACCTCCATCGAGTACCTCTAGAAATTGAGCTTCAGGCATACCATGGCGAATACGAACGCCGAGTTGATCGGCAGCATTCTCACGACGAAGCAGATCGATGGAATCGCCACGATCAAATGTCGTGGCTGCGGTGATCCCTCGGTGCAGCAGCCACCGCGATGCTGCATGTGCATCCTCCAGTGGAGGCTGGCCGATGGCCGCCCAGACCAGTTCAGCATCCTGTTCCGTCACGACACCGGAGTGTTGGGAAGGGTCGATCCCCGCCGCCTGCAACGCAGCGGAAGACGCCAGCGCTCTGTGATGATCAGAGTTCCACAGGAATACCGTCCAGTCGGGAAGGACTGCGTCGAGAAAACGACGGGGGTCCGGTAGTAGTTGCTCGCTGAGCGGATCTTTCCAGCCATGCCCGACCACCCGGCTCTCACCGACACTATCCTGAGCATGATTGGCCAGGAGAGCACGGACCGATTCCGCAGGCAGTTGGGAGAGGTCGAGTTGGCGAGCATGCTCAAGGGAATACAACAAGTGCAGATGACTATCGACAAATGCCGGAAGCACCCAGAGACCATCGAGATCTCTTACCTGTGCATTCGTAGCATCTCCCGAACCGGCATTGCTCCAGCGAGTAATCACTCCGTCATCGATGCGAAGATCGTATCGAGTGTCGGGATCACCCGGAAACCTCTTCACGCCTTGTAGTAACCAGGCGCCCACTCACACCTCCAGCATGAAAAAAGGGGGACGATCCTGACTGGACCGTCCCCCTTGAAATGCGTTGCTGATCAGCGACGACCTCCGCGGTCGCCTCCGCGATCACGGCCTCCGCGGTCACGGCCTCCGCCACCACCACGATCGGGTCGTCCACGCTGGCCAGAATCTCCTGAAGCCACGGTGGCATCCAGTTTGCCTTCGTCGATGAGAACGGCCTTGTGGGAGAGTCGAAGTCGACCCTGTGGATCACTCTCGAGGACCTTGACCCTGAGAGAATCGCCACGCTTCACCACCGAGGAAACGTCATCGACGAAGTCACCGGAAAGCTCCGAAACATGGACCAGGCCTTCCTGGCCCGGCAATACCTCGACGAAGCAGCCGAAGTCCTTGATCGAAACCACCTTGCCATCGTAGGTACGTCCCACTTCGACATCCTGAGTGATCATCTCGATCTGCTCACGAGCTTCGTTGGCACTGTCGTAATCTTTACCCCAGATGGTGATGACCCCGGAATCGACGATCTCGATGGTCGCACCGGTCGCTTCCTGGATTCCCTTGATCACCTTGCCACCAGGGCCGATCACCAGACCGATCTTTTCGGGATCGATGTTGATACGCATGATCTTGGGCGCCAGCGGAGATACTTCATCCCGTGGACGATCCAACTTCTTGAGCATCTCACGAAGAATGTGCAATCGTCCCTCACGGGCCTGCTCGAGGGCACGTCCCATCAGTTCGCGACTGAGTCCAGAAATTTTCACATCCATCTGGAGAGCAGTGATTCCCTTCTGGGAACCCGCCACTTTGAAGTCCATGTCTCCGTTGTGGTCCTCACTGCCGAGGATGTCGGAGAGGATGTAATGATCACTTCCATCTTCGATCAATCCCATGGCGATTCCGGCGACCGGACGCTTGAGTGGTACTCCAGCGTCCATCAGTGCCAGCGTTCCACCACAGACACTCGCCATCGACGAGGATCCATTGGATTCCGTGATGTCACTGACGATACGAATGGTGTAAGGGAAATCGTCGTGATCGGGAAGGATGTGACGGATGGATCTTTCTGCCAGGGCTCCATGGCCGATCTCTCGGCGCTTGGGGCCACGATTGGGCCATGATTCTCCGACACAGTATCCAGGGAAGTTGTAGTGCAGCATGAAGTGTTCTTTTTTCTCGTCGATCAGTCCATCAACTCTCTGCTCGTCAAAGGATGTACCGAGAGTTGCAGTGACGATCGCCTGAGTCTCACCTCGGGTGAACAATGCCGAACCATGGGTTCTCGGTAGCAGTTGTAAATCCGTATCGATGTTGCGAATGTCGGTAAATGAACGGCCATCACTTCGCTTTTTGTCCTCGATGATGATGTCGCGCTCAACCTTTTTCTTGACCGATGAGAGAAACTTCTTGACCGCCTTCGGGTCGTTCTCGCAGGTTTCCGCTTCTAACTGGTCCTTCGGGCAGAGTTGCTCGAAGACATCATCGCAGACAGCAGACATCGCATTGGATCGGGCGAACTTTCCATCGGTGTGAATCACCGCGCGGACACCGTCATAGGCCATCGAAAAGACCTTGGACTTCAACTCCTCGTCCACCTCTGGAGCCACGAACTCGATCTTCGGCTTACCAGCAAGTTTGGCAAACTCGGACACCATCGAAACCACCTCGATGGAGACCGCGTGGGCTTTTTCCAAAGCATCGATCATCTCGGCTTCAGCCACTTCCTTGGCTCCAGCTTCGACCATCACGATTGCGTCTTCAGTTCCTGCAACCACCAGATCGATATCACCCTGATCACGCTGTTGATGGGTCGGGTTGATGACCAGTTCTCCATCCACTCGCCCGATTCGGACCGCTCCGATGGGGCCCTGGAAGGGCAACTCCGAGATGGAGAGTGCCGAGGAGGCGGCGATCATCGCCAGGATATCTGGATCGTTCTCACGATCTGCGGAAAGAACCGCCACCGTCACCATCACGTCCTTCATGTATCCATCCGGGAACAGAGGACGCACCGGGCGGTCGATCAGCCTGGAAGTCAGCACTTCCTTGGTCGTCGGACGACCTTCACGCTTGAAGAATCCACCTGGGATTTTTCCTGCAGCGTAGTTATTCTCTCGATAATCGACCGTCAAGGGGAAGAAGTCTCCGCCCCAGCGGGGTTCGCCCCAGGTCACTGCGCAGAAAACCGCGCAATCGCCGCAGCGAACGATGGTCGAACCTGCCGCTTGCTTCGCAATTTCTCCGGTTTCGATACTGATGGTACGACCACCAATCTCCCGGCTAACAATATGTTTCATCAATCCTCCTGGCAGACACTGCTGCCTAGACGCCCCTGCGTCTTCTTCTAACTTTTCTAACTTTATTCAATTACTTCTGATTTGAAATCGTGCTGGAAAGGAGGACTCCGATCACCACATCCATCCGTGGCAAGTTGGCCACGAGACGCTTTGCAGGAAGGTCATCGACTCGATCTTTGAGTCCACACGCTGGGAGAGGTCGGGCTAACGACGCAATCCGAGGGCTTCGATCAAACTCCGGTATCCAGGGCGATTTTTGCGCATCAAGTACTGGAGGAGACGCTTACGCTTTCCCACCAAGATGAGCAGGCCGCGCTGACTCGCATAGTCCTTCTTCCGAGAACGAAGATGCTCCGTGATATTACGGATTCTCTCCGTCAAGATCGCAACCTGGACCTGGACCGATCCCTTGTCGTTTTCCGAAGTACGGTACTCTTCAATCAATGCGGTCTTACGTTCTGCTGTAATGCTCATTTGTCGATGCAACCCTGTCTGTATCTGACCCATCTGTCGATGAACTAAAAATCCTGTGACCGCACTCCACCCGCGGCTCGCCGCGACGGCTCGATCCAACCAGACCAGTCGTGGATGCTACAGGGAGGCCCCGGAAGGGCAAGACAATGTAGGCCTCTGGAGGCTAAAAGTGACGGAAACGGCTCTATTTTGGCCGATCCGCCGCCTCAATCAGTCCCGGAGGATCGGGGTGCAAGGGCATACCCGCATCGAGGTAGCACTGGAGCAAGATCGCAGCCGCCTTCTCGTCGACTCCCAAAGAGGTTCCGACCTTCTCCGCCTGGGATGAAGTGAGGCGCTCATCCCATAACTGAATCGGCAGATCGAGTTGTTCTCGTAACCACCTCACCAGTTGCAACGATCGAATCGCCATCGGCCCGAAGGAGCCGTCCATGTTGCGCGGCATTCCGATCAGGACTCCCTCCACGCCAAATTCCTGGTCCGCAACCTTGATCCATTGGACCAGTTCCACTCGAGTGGCGACCACCCCTCTGGGAGTGGCCAGCACTCCGAGCGGATCTCCCCGGGAAATCCCGATTCTTTTCTCACCGGGGTCGACTCCGATCCAGACGCTCATCGGCTTTCTCCCTCGAGTGATCCCGGTACCTGCAACACATCTCGCCATCGTGCCGACCCGATCTCATCCTCGGTCGCCACCAGCACCAGGTCAGGAGACACCGCCACCAGTCCCCCTCTTGCCGAGATCACCTGAAGCAAGATATCCCCCTCCACCAGGCAAATCAGTTGCTGGCAATCGACCAAGGCATCGGAAAACTCGATCGAGCCGTCGCCATCTTCTCGCATATCCACGATGACACGATTACCACTCGAAACCAGTTTCAATGCCCCGGTTCCGACCAGTACCAGTCGACGCAAGCCATCGCTTTCCAGTGTGGAGGCCTCAGCACGGACGCAGATGGGCGAACCCGAGGGGATGGGTTCGGTCGCCGATGTTTCGATGTGAAATCTGAGGTTCTCCTGCTCGTCGACAGGATGCCAGCGTCGAAGTGCTGGCCAGGAGCCCAGATCGTGCCACATCGGATCCATCCGGGCGACCATCAGATGGGGTTGGATCTGTTCCCGCGATAAGAGCAAGTGATCGAGGGAAAGCGCAGGGATCTGCTCCTTCCCCGAAAATCGAGAATCCCCTGGCTGCTGCAGTATCTTGGCCACCAGTTCGAGCAAGAATTGAGCTCGAAAGAGCAACACACCACAGTTCCTCAAGGCTCCAGCCTCGTCGAGCCGTGCCTGATCGATGGCCGCTGGCTTCTCTATAAACTCGAGCACCTTAGAAACCGATTCGAGGCAAGCCGGGACGATCGAACCGAAACCACTATCCGATGGACCCTCTGAACCAAACAACCATACCCGATCCCCTGCAGAATCCGCTTCATCGATGGTTTCCTTCATGACCTGTAAATATCGATCGGGATCTTCCACATGATGGTCTGCCGGAAACACCAGGATCATCGCTTCTGGATCTCGTTCTGCAATCGATGTCACTGCCGCCACGATGGCAGGTGCAGTATTACGCCCCACCGGCTCCTCGATGAACTGGCACGGTCCAGCCCAATCGATCAGGCCTGGTCCAGCGACCAGATGAATCTTCTCCATGGATGTCAATTGCGAGGCTCGGTGGATGGTCTGTTCGAGCAGGGAACTGTCATTCAACAGTGGCAGGCAAGGCTTCGGACGATCCTTGCGACTCCAGGGCCAGAGACGTTGCCCACTTCCACCCGCCAGGATGACCACATGTAATGCATCACTCATCGTCCAGGTACCCCTGCAGTGCGGATTTCAATCGATCGACACCCTTGGCTCGAGGCTGAAGTCTCATGAACTCCTTGAAGTGCTTGGACGCCTCCACCTTCATCTCCATCTCGAGGTAGCAACTGGCTCTTTTCTTGGCGACTTCCGCATGACCGGCCCGATCGAGTCCAAGGACCTCTGCTCGACGCAGATATTCCAGACCGACTCGGGGATCGAGCCGTCCCGTCGTGCGCTTTAACAGCAACTTCTTGGCTCGTTCCAGGGCTTCTGAGTAACAGGGACGTTTGACATTCCGGGTCTGCTCGACTCGAATCAATTCCTCGAACCACTCCAGTGCACCATTCCAGTTCTTGCGTCCTTCATCGATCTCCCCCAGCAAGAAGCATGCATCGACGAACTCACCGGAATCGAGGTGATTCCTGAGCAATAAGCGACTTCCAGGCTCCAGTTCCGCCAGCCGCTCGAGGGCCTCTTCGTTGCGCTGTTCCAGCAACAGGTAGAAAACAGATCTCACGCGCGCCGCCGGCCTGCCACTTTCTGTGACATGAGGAATGGAGGAGAGCTTCGGATCCTTTCCGGCGACGATCTTCCACATGTTGTCGTAAGAATCGCGGCGATCATTATCGGAGAGAACTTCGAACGCCAGTAGTAGCGATCGCATCTCATCCGGATCCTTCGGATGTTCAGTCTTGTCGGGGTGGATCTCCAGCAAGCGTTTACGAAAAGCTAAACGGATCTCTTCTTCCCTGCAATCGGGATCGACACCGAGTATCAGGTAATGATCTGTGAATCCGTCCCTCAATTGACTGCCTCACGTTCGATCCAGAAGGTGACCGGCCCATCGTTGACCAGGTGCACTTTCATGTCGGCTCCGAAGCGTCCCGTGTCCACACGGGAAATCCCCAGTTGAAGTAAGTTCTCGACAAATTTCTCGAACAACGGTTCCGCCTGTCCAGGTTCCAGAGCGTCGATGAAGGAGGGGCGACGCCCCTTTCGACAATCTCCATACAAGGTGAATTGACTCACTGCCAGGATGCCCCCCTCGACCTGGGTTAGATCGAGATTCATCTGCCCTTCGGCATCGGAAAAGATCCGAAGCCCGGCGACCTTGCGGGCCATCCAATCGATCTCCATCGGACCATCCCCTGCACCGAGGCCAACCAGCAGTAATAGCCCGGTATCGACGGAACCGACCGTTTGCCCATCCACCTCGACCCGTGCTTCCAGAACTCGCTGTACCAGTACGCGCACATCACCTCCAAGTTCATCCAGCGATGATATCAGGAATCGAGATGGCCAGGAGGAGAACCTGGCTAGGTGGTCAAATCGGGCCCCTCAACGACATCGTGGCAGAAGGAGCCATCCGACGTTTCGGCAATATCGACGCTGCGGAAAGATGTCGGTCTTCCCGAGGAGGGGTCGACCGTGAGCAACACGCCACAGAGGTGAGCATTCTTTTCGGCAACCGTGAAGGGAGCATGCATCGAAGTGAGAAACTTGTGAAGTACCGGCTTCGCGTCGCGCCCGATGACTCCATCGTAGGGCCCGGTCATTCCCATATCGGTAAGATAACCGGTTCCTCCCGGGAGGATTCTCGCATCGGCAGTCAGCACATGAGTGTGAGTGCCGACCACTGCTGTGACACGGCCATCGAAGTGCCATCCGGCAGCCTGCTTCTCGCTGGTCGCCTCTGCGTGGAACTCGACGATACGGATCTTCACCTCTTCGGGGATTTCCTTCAGAACTGCATCGACGGTGCGGAATGGACAAGAGACCAAGTCCATGAAGACTCGTCCCAGAACGATGACGTGAGCCACCGGCACTCCAGCGGCGGTCTCCACCACTGACCATCCCGTGCCCAGAGCCTCGTCAGGGTAATTGTGAGGGCGCAGGCAGAGTGGTTCTTTCTCCAGCACTTCGAGGTTATCCCTGCGTTTCCACGCATGATCCCCGAGCGTCATCAGGTCGATCCCAGCTGTTCGAAGATCGGCAAAGATCTTGGGAGTAATCCCTGATCCCGCTGCAGAATTCTCGGCATTGGCGATGACCAGATCGAGATCGAGTGACTCCCGCAGGCCTGGCAGCATTCCTTGCACAATATTCCTGCCTGGCTTGCCGACGATATCACCGATCAGCAAGATTCGAATGTCGGAACCATCAGCGGGCATACTCAACCACTCTGGTTTCCCGAATCAGTGTAATCTTGATCTCCCCGGGGTAGGTCAACTGGTCTTCAATCTGCTTGGCCACCTCGTGAGCCAATCGAACCGCCTTCTTGTCGTTGACCTTGTGCGCATTGACGAACACTCGCACCTCGCGGCCCGCTTGAATCGCCTGGGCGTTGGAGACACCCGCAAAGGAATTGACCAGTCCCTCCAGCTTCTCAAGGCGTTCAACATATCGATCGAGGGATTCCCCTCTCGCACCTGGACGGCTACCGCTGACCGAATCCGCAGCCTGGACCAGTACTGCATAGAGGCTCTCTTGCGGGACATCGTTATGGTGACTGGCGGCAGAGTTGACGACCTCCTTCGGCTCGTCGAACCTCTTGAGAATGGTCGCTCCGATTTCAGGATGCCCACCCTCGTACTGGTGGTCGACCGCCTTGCCGATGTCGTGAAATAGCCCACAGCGCTTTGCCAGATCCTGGTCGAGGCCGAACTCGGCAGCAATCATCCCGCAGATCTGAGCACACTCCACAGAATGGGAGAGCATGTTCTGGCCGTAGGACGTCCGGTACTTGAGTCGCCCCAGCATCGTCACCAGTTTGGGATGCACACCGGGAAGATCGAGGTCATAGGAGACCTGAACACCGGTCTTCTGGATCTCTTCGTTGAGTGACTTCTTCGCTTCCGCCACCACCTCTTCGATACGACTGGGATGGATCCGACCATCCGCCAGGAGTTTGTTGAGTGAACGCCCCCCCATCTCACGCCGTATCGGATCGAAACAGGAGAGAGTGATCACTCCTGGACTATCATCGACGATCACATCGACTCCGGTGGCCTTTTCGAATGCACGAATGTTGCGACCCTCACGGCCGATGATCCGACCTTTCATGTCGTCGGACGCAATCTCGACACTGGTGACGGTGGACTCCTGACAGTATGAGGATGAGATTCGCTGAAGGGTGGAGGCTAGAATATCTCTCGCCTTGGAGTCCGCTGTTTCCTTGACCCGTTCCACCATCCTCTGGATGAGGATATCTCCTTCATGTTCGACTTCTCGTTCCATCTTCTCGACCAGAGAGATGCGAGCTTCCTCTCGAGTCATGTCAGCAATCCGCTCGAGGCTCTCACGTTCCTGATCGAGGACCTCCTCCAGTTCTTCTTCTTTGGTGCGGATCTGCTGCTGTCTGTTGGTGAGAATGGTTTCCTCGGATTGGAGGCTGGATTCCTTCTTGGTCAGGAGAGCCATCCGGCGCTCCAGACCATCCTCGCGCTTGCCCAGCTGGTTTTCGGACTCCTTGGTCTCATCCCGCAGATCACGTTGCTGCTGGAGGACATCGCTACGCTGGTGCTTGACCCAATCCTGGGTCTCCTCGCGGGTGTCCTTGCGGATCCTGTCCGCCTCCGCACGGGCTTCATCGAGCAAGACGCGGCGCTCTTCGCGTATTCGAGCTTGAGATCGTTGGGTCATGATGGCAATCACCACCAATGCAACCACGATCAGCCCCGCAGAGATGAACATCGCATTCTTGGTGGCATCGACCTGCAACAGGACCGGAGCCAGTGAAAGTAAATTATACAACTCATTCCTCCCGCAGAAGGCGCTGCAGGGGAAAGACCAGAGGAAGGCGGCCCCGAGGGGCTACTGCGACAAAACCTCGATACTACGGATTCGGATGAGCCGGGCTCCTGTACTGGGATCCTGTTCTTCAACAGTCCCGACGATACCAACTCTTTTATTCACGTATGGATCAAGTTTCAATTTGCCGCCATCAAGGTAGAAGAGGAGTTGATTCCCCTTCATCAACTTGTGTGTCGCCTCGACGTCCCGGTGTTTCCCGAGGGGCACGACCCAGCCTACCGCCTGATATTTAACTCCAGGGTTTGTGCTGCGATGTCCCGTCCTTCGCAAAATTTCGTTCTCTTTGGCCTTGGCAAGCTCTCGCTCGGTCTTGGCCTTTTCCTGTTGCCGCTGGATATCCACCAGACGGCGATGTAATGGCATGAAGTGTTCCTGAATGGTCCTCGAGAGATCTCGGACCACCTCGACCTCTCCGATATCTTCACTGGAGTTTTCGATGATTTTCATCTGATCCAGTAACGAACGGAAATTCCAATCAACGGGGTTCTTTTGCGTTTCTGTGCGAAACTCTTCGAACAATTTCTTTAGTTTCGTCGACTCGAACGCAGGAATCTTGACCGTGTTTGGATCCAGTACATCCTCGGGTGCTGCTTGGCCTACACCCTGTCCTGGATCTCCTCCGGCAATCGGTTCAGCATCGGGTTGGTTCCCGACAGGTTTGACCGATCCACTGCTTACGCTGTTTCCGATACTTCGAAGTTGCTGATGCTGCCTCGATAGGTGCAGCGCTTGAACCTCTGTCTGATTACGACGGATATAGTCTCCGTGAATCCAAGCATGCGCATTGAGAGGCGCAAATACTTCGACCCAGTCTCCGTTTGCATCGGTTTTACCAGTGGGCTTCAATCTTTGCCCCGGCTCGGTCAGACCGAGCGGCGCATGTTTTGTGCCGGCAGAAGCACGAAGTCTCACACGACTGCCCGTGACACGGAGCGAATCCCCATCCGACGCCAAATAATCACCATGTACCCAGACCGGCCGATCGGCCGGCACCGCTACCTCGACCCAATCTCCTTGACCACCCAGTGCGATGAGGGGAATCCCTCCGCGCAACTGGAAGAAGGCAAGATGATTGGTAGAAGGACCGGTTCTGATATTGACCACACTCCCCGTCACTTCACCCATCCAGGGTTGAAGAGTCGGTTGTCCCCGCACCGGATCGTCCTGAGCGTGGATCGAAGTTCCGATCAGCAGCAGCAGGGAAACGACTCCGACGGAGCATCTGACCATCGATCCGAAATTTGAAAAGGAGGACTTCATCGCCTTGGTATCGATACTGTTCGAGTTATCTCTCGAGTCCAGTGCAACAGATGTTGAGATATCCGTAGTCGATGAGTCTTTCATTCGTGCGGCATTCATAGATGCGGAATTCATTGATGCGAAATTCAACTGTCCTGCGTATTCGACTGCGTATTGGATGGTGATCCTCCTTCCCCTTTTCTTGCGGGTGTACTTCGACACCCACTCGGTCCAAAACTCCCGATCCATCGGTCGATGGTTGGTAGCGTTTCAGACCCGAAGATTTCTGGGCCCAAAAATATCAATCAGGCCACCAAGAGAGGTTTGATCCTATGTGGAGAGGCGCTGCCTGTCAACGCAGCCCACCCATCTCGGAGCACGAATCCTCTGACAGGTGCAAGTGATGTCCCAGATGAGGTCGAGGGGCATGCATTGGTGGATTCCACCGAGTCAGTCGGAGCGGATCAGAAGCAATTCGCCGATCCGGCAACTCTGAGCCGCTGCGGTGACAGGGCACTTGGCCCTGATCAGGAAAAAGACCGGCAATCCGCTGGAAGCCAGGGTCTGGTGATGGGAAGACCCCTTGGCGATGATCAAATCGGCCTGATCCATCCGTTTTCGTAGCGGTTCAGTCACTTCGTCCGAAAGCAAACCCAGACTTTCTCCAGGCGAGGTAAAGAGCTCATCCGCACCTTGTTCTCCGACCAGACCGACTCGATCCGCGTCTTCCTGACACGCTTTCAGCAGCATCGGAGATTCACAGAGGACGCTGGTGACCTGCAGCCCGGTGCGAGCCTTTTTTAACTGTTCCAGCAGGACCAGATCTGCCGGCAATTCAGGCGCAGTATCATGGATGAACAACAGCCTGGAGGCCCCGGAGACGATCCGATCGAGCGAATTCCGCTCATCGTGGACAAATTCGGTATCTGCCACGTCGCCCGCTCGCATCCCCAATTTCCTCAGATCTTCGCGGATCGCCTTCGACTGGAGGATCTCATTGGCGAATACATTACAGCGCGCAGAGAGCAGAAGTGCCCGCCCCAGCGGATCTGGCGACTCCGCTACCTGCTGGCGCATCCCGGGCAACGCCTCCAGCATCTCGGCAGACCAGCGTTCCCGCAGTTCTCTCCACGGGTCGCCCGACCCCAGCACCGAATGGACCCTTTTGAGCAGGCCCCCGACCATCTCGGCAGGAGACTGGCTCGTTTCCGATTCGTGGAGGATTCTCATCGATTCATCGACCACTTTCTGCTGCAGCCAATCATCATCACTGATGCGTTCTGCAGTACAGAGTGCTCTTCGAAGAGCGCAGGGGTAGCACTGTGGTACGAAGCGAGACAAGGGTCAGTAACCCGTCTGGAATTTCTGGAGTTCATCCGAGGTGAACACCATCTTGGTCGGGAAAGCATCGCGGAATCGAACACCCTGGTGTGGTCGAAGTACCTGGATTTCTCGCAGCGCAGATCGAGCGGCGTCGAGATTTTCGAAAGGCCCGACGAAGACGCTGAAGAATCGTTTCCCGGCGCCCGATTCGCTGATACGAACTCGTGCTCTCGCCGTGGTCAATCCGGAGTCGACATACTGAACCAGTTTGTCGATCACCGCAGGGTCCTTGCTGAGGTGCTGTCCAATCCACACCGCATAAAGACTTTGCTGCGGCGGAACCATCACCACATCCGCAATCGAAGCCACTGCAGGGACCACGTTCGCATCGGCTGCAGGGTCGGTGGCACTGGGAGCGACCGCCTGCTGGAGGATGTTTCGGATGGCAGGACGACCTCCCGGTTCCGGATCGAGCAACGGCCAGCTGGAACCATCGCTCAGGGGCGTCCGGTCCATCTCAGCGATTCCTGCGGGTTCTTGCACCGGAGCAGTGCTGTTACCGGACATGTAAGCGAGCGTCATCAATAACAGAGCGGCGATCCCGAAAACTAGCAGGGTGGCACGACGGATTTCGACGGTTTCTGTCCAAAAGGTGTCTCTTGTCGGGGGCAAGCGGTCAATTTCTCCGGAGGAATTCGCCGCCGGGATCTCTGGCAATTGGCGAGTTTGGGGAATCTGCTTGGCCCGATCATCGAAATCGACCCGTCGGCGAGAACCAGAGCCAAGGGGGGCTACTGGATCCGGAGATGTCGATGAGGGTTGGGAAGTGTCCGAGGCGGATTCCGTCTGTATTGAACCGGTGGGCTCCCGCGATGGGGGCAAATTTCTCTGATCACGGAGCATTTCAAACATGCTCGATTCATCTCTACGTCCCAAGGTTCCCCCCTTATGATCTCACGGCATGTACCTCAGGGAGAATAGGTGAGCAAAGCGGGTCGGTCAAGAAGCGTGCGTTGCGTTGTCGCGAATCGGACTTCATCATGGAGGCCATGGTCCCACCTTTGAGTTCCACGACATCCTCGGGAAGGGAGTCGATGAAAATCGTAGCCAGATCGAATTGGGCCACAGCCAGGAAATTGGTGCTGGCACTTGGCCTGATCCTCCCCCATTCCGGGATCCACGGATCCGTGGAATCCTCTCCTTATTCGGAACCCCTCCATCTGAAATCCCTCCAACTGAAATCAAGTGGTACGGAGCCACGCAGTATAACTGCCCATCGATCCAATTCGCTGCCACCGGATGCCGGTGGGAGCGAGGTCGGTGGGATCGCTGGCGGTGGGATCGACGTGGTGATCGAAACGGTCCTGGGCGAGATCAAAGCTCCTCATCCGACCTTCAGTGGCGATCTGACGGGCATAGAAGTGGCCGGAAGTACGGTGGAGATGCGCGACATCCTGTCGATTCGATTCCCCTCTCACCAGTTCCAACGGCAACCCAGGGAGCAGATCCTGCTGCGCAATGGAACCCTCTGGAGGGGAGATCTGAAGCGAGACGGCGATCCGGGTGGAGAAACGATCCAGTGGAAAAGCCCCTCGCTGCCGGCACCGATGATGATCTCCCTGGAAGATCTGGCGGAATACCGGACCCATCAATCCCCTGCGACTCCCTTCCCCGATCCGATCGCCGATTCTGACCAGTTGCTGACCAGTGACGGGGCGCTGCTGACCGGGATTCTCGAGTCGCTGCGGGTCGAAGGGGTGCTCTTTGATGATCCTTCGCTGGGGCCCCTGACAATTCCCTGGTCCAAATTGTTCGCCTTCCGCCTGATCGAGATTCCGACAGATCGGCCCCCACCGACCGACCATCAGTTGCCGGTGCGAGTACAGACGGTCGCAGGAAGCGAGATTTACGGCGCACTGCTCCAACTGGATCCGACTTCTCTGAGACTGCGACAGTCCGATCGGCAGGAACTCGCCATCCCCATCTCTCAGGTGGTGCAGATCCATTTTGAACTGGAGCGGATCATCCCCCTGACCCAGCGGCCACCGCTGAAAGTCGATGAAGGTCTTCCCCAATCGGACTGGTTCCCCTGGACCTGGAGGAAAGATCTCAATGTGCTGGGACAGCCGCTCAAGATCGGGGCCCGACAATTTGCTTCAGGAATCGGCGTCCATTCCCGTAGCCACCTGACCTTTTCGGTCGAAGAGGGAGATCGAACCCTGGTCGGAATCGCCGGGATCGACGCCAGCAGTCGTCCGCCCGATGAGGAGCCGGGGATCGGCTGTGCCGACTTCTCCATCCTGGTCGATGGAGAGATGAAGTTCGATGGCGGCACCCTGTCCTGGAAGGATCCTGGCGTCGATTTCAGGATCGACCTGACGGGTGCGAAGAAGTTCACCCTGAGGGTCGACCTCGGTCCAGGACATCACATCCTCGACCGCGCCAACTGGGCGATGATCCGCATCATCCGCGACTAGCAAGGCACCTGCAGTATCGTGCGGCTCGTACCGTGCTACTCGTACCGTGCGAGACGGCCACGAAAAAGCCCCTGCTACCGATTCCAGGTAGCAGAGGCTTGTCGATGGGTGAGACGCTGAAGAAGGATCAGTCTCCCGGATTATCGGGATTCAACTTGTTATCCACCTTCATGTCGGTGTAGGTGCCGCCAGTCTCCTCGGCGAGCCTTTTCAACCAGCTGTTGGCCTGGGCCAAGCCCGGCATCTGTTGCCCCCCCTGAGTGAAGGGGTGAAAGCCAAAACAATGGATCTTGATCTTGCGGAACCGGTTCAACTCGAAAACCTTGTCGAGAATCGGACTGGTCGGGTCCTTTACCTTGCCATCCTTTGATGGAAGTCCATCAGAGAGGAAGAAGATGGTGTTGGTTCGTGGATCCTGCATGAACGCCTCGACCAGTGCGTCCAGGGTGTTGGTATTGCCGTTGTGCTTGATTCCATCGACCCACTTCAAAGCCGACCTCTTGTTGCCGGTGCTGGCGGGAGTCGCCTTCTTCTTGAACTTGCTGACGGTGGTGTCGAAGCGGACGCAATTGAAGGCTGCATCCTTCGACATCTTCTTCAGCACCTTGCGCAATTCTCGCTTGGCCATCTCCATCCGGCTCCAGAACTTGGCGAGACGGATCTGTTCCTGGGTCATCTGACCACCACCGGAGGATCCTCCCCCGTCGGAGCCGTCTCCTCGACCGAGCCCAGGAATATCATCCTTGTGGACATACCGCATCGATCCGGAGGTATCGATGACGAAGACGATGTTCTTTGACTCGACCGGAACGCCCCAGAATTCGGGGTCATTACCACGGCGCTTGCGCTTGACTCCGGTCTTTCCGTCGTGGGTCTCCTCCATCGGGTCAAAGGTGTCCTGACGCGGCTCCCACCACGAGTGCCACTCCTCGATCAGATCGAAGTCCTGTCCGGTCAACTCCCACAGTGAATCTCGCACCTGGTGGTAGAGCACGTCCTTGCGTTTCTTGACCAGCTTCTCCAGCAGTTTGATCATCGGTTCGACGCCGATGGCACTCTGGCTCTTGCGAAAACCCTCCACCGCAGCTCCCTGGACAAAGGCGGACTTGTCCTCGAGAAAGGAGCACAGCAGTTTCAAGGCGTCGTCATTGTCGATCCCTCGCAGCCGCTGCAATTGCTTTTTCAGTGCCTCTTGCTGCTGCTTCAACCGATCGGGAATCCCTGGATCGGCACCGGGAGGCAATCCATCATCTTCGATCTCCTGGAGCCTCTTGCCCAGTTTCATGATCTCGTCATTGATCTTCCCGCGCTTGTTTGTGGGGAAGGAGAGGATGTCGGTCAGATAGACGCGCTCGCGGAAATCGCTTTTGCTGCGCAGTTTTTTGTAACGTTCGGTGATGAAATCGACGCAACCATCCATACGAGACAGTTCCTCACAGATGGTGCTGTAGACCGTTGGATTCCGTCCATCCTTGAAGCCCAGATCGTACAGCGTATCGACCGAATCCTCGGTACCGTAGGCAGCGATCTGCCGGACGATATCGATGGCGTTATCGGTGTTCTCGCCCTGGAGCGCCCTGCGAAAGCTCTTGGCCAGTTTCTTGATCTCTTTCGAATCGGCAGCACTGGACGCTTCCAGCACGGCGAAGGAAAAGATTCCGCACACCATTGTGATCCACAGAAGAGCCAGTGAACCTCTGGTTGTACGATTTTGGTAGATCATGATTCCTCCATCGGCACCCTTGGCGGGGTGCTCTCTTGACGAATGAGACTCGCGATCGGGACTGGATCGGAGTACGGGCCCAGGAAGCCACCTTCCGGGCACTCTCAAGGTATCATGCCTCCTTCTTCAGTTCCATCGTCTAGGATCTGGAGGAATATGGGCTTATGGGTGACGAATTGGCTCGATTTGCTTATCTTGGACCAACACCAACATGCCCTGGAGGAACAGATGTCCCAGCACCAAGACGACACCGATCGCCAGTACCATATCGGTCTCTCCCGGGGAGATGCCGCAGCAAAGATCTTGCTCGCCGGAGATCCCGAACGAGTGCGACGCAGCGCCGCTCGACTCGATAGTATCGAGGGCGAATGGAGCTGTCGCGAATATCTGACCATCACCGGAGAATGGCGTGGTGAGCGGGTGACCCTGATGGCCACCGGCATCGGCGCCAGCAACATCGAGATCGCGATGGTCGAACTGGCCGCCATCGTCGACGATCCGGTACTGATCCGAGCAGGCTCCTGTGGCGGTATAGACCCGAAGATTCAGCTGGGTGATCTGGTGGTCAGCTGGGGGGCGGTACGGATGGAGAATACCTCCACCACCTTCGTTCCCGAGGGTTACCCCAGCGTCTCTCATCCGGATGTGATCCAGGCACTACTGCAGCAAGCGCGCCAGAAGGAGTACCCGGTCCACCTCGGGATCACCGCCACCGCACCCGGTTTCTACGGCGCCCAGGGGCGAAATGTGAATGGATTCCCTCCACGCCACCCCGACGTGATCGAGGAGCTGGCCCGCATCGGTGTCGCCAACATGGAGATGGAGGCTTCGGCGCTCTTCACACTGGCCTCGGTGAAGGGATGGAGAGCGGGGTGCGTTTGCACCGTCTTTGGCCGTCGACATCACGATGAATTTGTCCCGGTCGCCGAAAAACCGGCACTGGAAGATCGCTGCGTCGAGGTGGCACTCGACGCACTGCTGAGCATCGACTGAGACGAGGGATTACCCGGGTTTGACCTGCGGCGGATCGGGGTCCAGCGTAGAGATGGCCGCATCCACGATCCGCAGCAATCGTCCGCGCGATCTGCGCCCCGTCTCCATCACCTCTTCATGACTCAGCGGCTGCCCCGACATCCCCGCCGCCAGGTTGGTCACCAGCGAAAATCCTTGTACACGAAGGCGGCAATCCACCGCCACCATCGCTTCCTGGATGGTCGACATGCCGACCAGGTCTGCGCCGAGTTTGCGCAGCATCCGCACCTCCGCAGGGGTCTCGTAGGTGGGTCCTGGCAGACCTGCGTAATTTCCACGGGGGAAGCCATCGCTCGCTCCAGCATCGGAATCGTTGCGATAGCACAACTCGGTTCGATCGATCCAGTGCTGGTCGAAGAGACTGGCCTGCTGGCGGATCCGCGAGGCGGCCTCGATTCCCATCCTCGGTGTCACCCCCTGCAGGTTGATATGATCCTCGATGGCGACCACTTCTCCGGGACTCCAGCCCTCACGGATGCCACCGGCGGCATTGGTCAGGATCAATCCTCGGGCACCGAGGGCTGCGAGTACGCGGATTCCCCGCACCACCTCTTCCACATCGTATCCCTCATACAGATGAACCCGGCCACCGAGCAGAAGTATCGTCGATCCTCCGACCTCGCCGAGGATCCACTCACCCCCATGCCCGGCCACCGAGGGAGCTGGCATCCCGGGAATGTCGCGAACTGCAATGCGGCAATATTCAGTCCAGCCATCGGCGGGAAACTGGATCCCGGAACCGAGCACGATCCCCACATCGGGACCGACTTCCGACCAGTCCTGCTCGCCATCGTGCGTCAGTTCGTGCGCCAACTCGCACCACTGATCGCGAATCCATCGACAAGCCGCCTCGACATCGAATCGTTCCGTCATTGCATGACGATTCCGGCAACGCAACCTGTCATCAGCGCCGCGACGGTGCCCCCGACCAGTGCTCTCAATCCCAAGGAGGAGAGTCGCGGTCGCAAGGAAGGCTCGAGCGACGAGATTCCACCGATCTGGATCGCCACACTGGCAAAATTGGCGAAGCCACAGAGGGCATAGGTGGTGATGGCGCGAGAGCGATCACTGAGAGTGTCGACCCCGGAGAGTTCGATAAAGGCCACGAACTCGTTGAGCACCGTCTTCATTCCGATCAGCGAAGCGACCGCTGGCACATCCTTGAAGTCGACCCCCAGCAACCAGGCAAATGGATAGAAGATCCAACCGAAGACATCTTGCAGGTTGAAGTAGGGTGATTCCGCCAGCACGGCGTGATCTCCCTGGCTCACCATATTTACCAAGGAGAGTGCCCAGTAGGAGATGTGCTGGGTCAACCAGGCGAGCGACGCATTGGCCAGTGCCACGATGGCCACGAATGCGATCAACATCGCGATGACATTGAGTGCCAGGATCAACCCTTCACTGGTTCCTCGACAGGCAGCATCGAGCAGATTGGAGTCGGAACGGTGGATCTCCAGTTTGGCTGCAGTGGGGTCACCTAGTTCCTTCTTCTCGGGGACCATCAACTTGGCCGCCACCAAGGCCGCAGGCGCCGACATGAAACTGGCCGCCAGCAGGTGACCGGCGTCAATTCCAAGACTGACATAGGCGGCAAAGACACTCCCCGCCACGGTCGCCATACCTCCTGTCATCAATGCCATCACCTCGGAGTTGGTCATCTTTTTCAGGTAGGGACGGATCACCAGTGGCGCCTCGGTCTGTCCGGCGAAGATGTTGGCCGCAGCGGCGAGAGATTCAGGACCACTGGTCTTCATCGTCATCTGCATCAAACGAGCGATCAGCCACACGACGATCTGCAGCAATCCGATGTGATAGAAGATCGCCATCAATGCCGAGACGAAGATGATGGTCCCGAGCAAGACGATCCACAGCTGGAATCCAACACCGGTCGCCGACGACAAGGTGCCGAAGACCATGGCGGTCCCGACCTGGGAGAAGTCGAGGATCCCCTGAAAGATCTCCTTGGCAGCAGAGGTGAAGGAAGTGCCCCAATCGGTTCGCAGGATCACCAACGCCAGCAGCAGTTGCAGCCCCACCCCCCAGTACACCGTACGCCAGCGAACTTCATTACGACGGGTCGAAATCGCCCAGCAGAGTGTGACCAGAACCAGCAGGCCCAGCAGACTGCGGGCACGATCGAGCCAGTGGGCCCCCCCTGCTCCATCGGCCGATGATGAGAGGTAAACCTCCTCCTGGATGGAGGCATAGATCCGATCGGCGGAGTCCGCCTTCTCCAGCGCCCGCTCGGTCGCTTCCAGCACCGACAATCCACCATCCTCCCTGGGAGCGGCCGCTAGCAGATCCCAGCCATCCCCGCCGCTGGCAAGGTAATCGTTGGTGGCGATGCGAAATTGCTGTTGATCGGTAATCGGGGCGCCCTGGAGAAGGATCTGTTCGACTTCGACCGGACCTCCGTCCGCCTCCGCCACCTGCACCCGAATGCCGTGGAAGTCGACTCCTCTTCCCTCGGTGGTGAGCGACTGGACGACCAGTTGCTTCAACTGCTTGCCGGTCAAGGTCACCACGGTCACGCGATTGCCAAAGGGCGAGATCTCGAAGAGATCGCGGTACAGCACCTCTCCAGAAGGCAAGTCGTCACGGATTCCACCATGATTGTGGAAGGATGCGGAGACACCTGCCGCTTCCGCCATCGAATCACAGATCCAGCGACCCAGTGGCGAGGAGAACGCTCCACTCTCCTTGTGCCCCCCACTGTGTAAAGCCTCCGGGGATTCTCCCACCTTGCGATTCATCTTCTCGCCGACCGTGGCATTCACCGCAGCGAGCAGAGATTTCAATTTCGGATCGGTCGCAACGGAGAGGGCTTCGACAGCCACCACCGACGTGGAAACGGTGACGGACTTGCCCTTGCGTGAGAATTCGATGCGCCCGAGATGGCGAGTCTTGGCTCCGACCTGGGCTACCACCGTGCCATGCACTGGTTCCACCCATGGTGGATCGACCAGGGTATGGGAGTGCCCGCCGACGATGAGGTCGATACCCTCGACTTCTCCGGCGAGCGGTCTTTCCAGCTTCACTCCGCTATGAGAGAGCACCACCAGCAGATCGGCGCCCTGTTGCCGGAGGCGATCTCTCGCCTTTCTCACCGCGTCGGCCAGCGGCGCCACCTGTAACTTTTTGCCCACCGCAGGAGCGATGATGTTGGGCGCATCCGGTGTCAAGATTCCGATCAACCCGACCCGAAAGCCACCGCGCTCGATGATGTGGTCGCGCAGTAGCACCTGTTGAAGGCGTCCCGAAGACTCGGTCACATTCGATGCGATCACCGGAATGGACGTGGCATTGATCAGATTCAGCAAATTGTCGATGCCATAATCGAAATCGTGGTTGCCCAGGGTCGTGGCATCGAACTGGAGGCACTCCATCGCTCGGATCATCTGAAGGCCGCCGTCGCTGGCGCCTTCTGGAGTACCCTGGAACCAGTCGCCAGCGTCGAGCAGCAATACATTCTCGCTACCCACCTCATCGCGTACCGACGAGACCAGTTGGCTCAACCCGGCCATTCCACCACTGAGATTCTCGCCACTTTTTCGAGGGAGCAACTGTCCATGCATGTCGTTGACGTGCAGTACCACCAGATGATCATCGGCCTGAACAAATACAGCGCACCAGAGACTGATCAGCACCAGCCAGCCTTGAATCGATCGCAAGATCATGCCACCTCTATTTCCACCTGGAGAATTGCTGGAGAGGATAGCGGAACAATCCTCGTCTGGACAGCGGGAGCCCTTGCAACCGACCCCTGCTTTCCTTCATGATCTGAGCAAAGGAGAGTCATCATGGACCCAGTGGAACTTCCCGAGCGAATCTTCAGAACCTATGACATCCGTGGCATCGTTGGAGAAGACCTGACCGAGGAGATCGTCGAACGGATCGGACTCGGTCTGGGCCAATTACTCTCCTCCGAGGGGAGCCGCTCTGTCGCCGTCGGCCACGATATCCGCGATTCCAGTGCGCCCTTTGCCGCGCGAGTCCGAGATGGCCTGCTGAAAGCTGGACTCGATGTCATCGAGGTGGGAGAGGTTCCGACTCCCTTGCTCTACTGGGCGGTCCAGCACCTGGGTGCCGATGGTGGAGTGATGATCACCGGCAGCCACAATCCGGTCGAGTACAACGGACTGAAGATCACCCGCGGTGTGATGCCGATCTGGGGGGATGAACTGCAGACTCTTCGCAACATCGCCAACGCTGCTCGTGCGGTCGAGACTCCAGGCCAGGCGACTTCCGCCGAGGTGATCCAGCCTTACATCGCCAACCGGACCGAGCGCTTCCAGTTCCCCGACGGATTCAAGGTCGCCATCGATTGCGGCAATGGCACGGCAGGACCGGTCGCCATTCCACTCTTTGAAGCACTCGGGATCGAGGTGGACGCCCTTTACCCCGAGCCGGATGGTACCTTTCCCAATCACCTTCCCGACCCGGAAGTTCCTCGCTACATGAAGAACCTATGTGACAAGGTTGCGGCTGGAGATTTCCAGTGTGGCTTCGGCTTCGACGGTGACTCCGATCGAGTCGGAGTGATCGATGAGAAGGGCAGGAAAAGATCCGCTGACCATCTGCTGGTCGCCTTCGCTCGACACCTGCTCGCCCAGGTCCCCGGTGGCAAGATCATCTACGATGTCAAATGCTCCGACTACTTGCCCGAGCTGATCGAAAAAGCCGGAGGAGTACCGATACTCAGCAAAACGGGCCACTCCATCATCAAGGAAAAGATGAAGGAGACGGGAGCGATTCTCGCAGGCGAACTGTCGGGGCACATCTGTGTGAAACACGGTGGAGATGGCTTCGATGACGCCTTCTTTGCCGCCTTACTGACACTCGAGATCATCGCTTCTCAGGGCGGCCAATGTTCCGACCTGTTCGACGGGATCCCCGAGATGGAGGCGACCCCGGAGGTCAAGATTCCAGTCTCGGAAGCACACAAGTTCCAGGTGATCGCTGCGCTGGTTGAGCAATTCCGGGATGATTCCTGCGGCGGTACCCTGATCGATCTCGATGGAGTCCGGCTCTCCTTCGACGATGGTTGGATGTTGATCCGTGCATCCAATACGACGGCCAATTTGACGGTTCGAGTCGAAGGAGTCGACAACGACGCACTGCAACGAATCGGGTCGATCGTCCGCCAGGCGCTCGAGTCGCACCCGGTCGATCTCGACCAGTTGACCGAGGCGCTCGAATCCTGACCCCACCCCAGGGAATAGCGGGCCCCGCTCCAGTTCAGCGCTGGCCCGAGGTTTTTTGCTTTCGAGCCACTCGCCACTTCTGGAAGCACTCCCGCTGGTCGAAGAAGAGCCAGTCCCCCTGCCGGGTTCGCGCCCGGGCAGCGGATGCTTCTCGTTCGACTTGCTGACCACAGATCGGGCAATGGACGAAAGCACTCTCTTCCAGTTTCTCGCATCCAGCGGGGACATCGAACAAGGAAGCAGGCACCGATCGTCGATCCCATTGGGTGACCTTGAAGGTGAGTGGATGCGACAATGTCGCAGTCACCACATGTATGACGCCCTCCAGAGGAAGCCCTTCGATCTTCTCCAGTGCGCCCTGGACCTCGGCTCCGAAAGCACCACTGGCGCGGTGAAACTTGGCCAGAGGAAAGGGCACCTCGAGGTCCGCCACCAGTAAATCAGTGATCAATCGATCATTTTCGTAGATCCGAACCGACCGAACCGGAAGGCCCAATCGCTGTTCAGTGGTTTCTGACTGCTCGACGCGAATTTCCCGGATCAGTTCGCCACTCTTCGACAGTCGCAGGTGGCTCGCCTTCAATAGTTGCTCTCGCTCGGCCGTGGGAAGAACTCTACTGCGCTGCTCCAGCTGTTTCTCCTGGATCCATCGATCCTTCTGGATCCGCCCGAGATCGGAGCTTTCCCGATAGACGGAACGGTCCGCGGAAATCTCTCTCAACAGCGGCTGATCCCCATCGAGACGCAAGATGGTGAGCAGGCCACGCTGCCGGTCTTCCAGCAGTACACGATCGGAAGCCAGCACCATCTGCTGCATCTCTGTTTGCTGATCGGGACGACCGGGTCGTCCGGAGATTTCCTGCAAGATGATCATCGCCTCCAGGCGAGACGGGGTGGTCTCCGTTTCCTGAGGAACAGGATCCTGCGACAGGATCGACATCCATAGCGAAAGGGCTAGCAGATTCATGTGCCATTCTCCTCGGCCAGTATTTTCCAGGACAGCGCCGGAAACGCATCGTTGCCAGGTGACAAATCGACACCGTGACCTGATCTCTGTTCATCCAGGGTAACGGATCCTCCATCGAATTCGATCCCACCGACAAAAGGATGCTCCCGGATGAACAGCGGTGTGTCGAGATCGATCCAGCGCACCCCACCGAGTCCCCGGGCCAGGTGTGCTGAGAAAGACATCGAGAGCAGTGACTCGACCATCCCGCCCATCATCAGCGAGATCCCTGCGGCGGTGGCGATCTGGTGGATTCGAATCGCTTCCAGCACGCCGCACTTCTGCGTCTTGATATTGATGACATTGGCCAGTCGGTGCTGAACGATTCGCATCGCATCGGCAGCACTCTTGCACGATTCATCGGCACAGATCGCCACCTGACCGAGGGCGGTCAATCGAGCCATTCCCGCCTCGTCCTCCTGTGGCACCGGTTGTTCCAGCATATCGATCGGGATTCGCTCGGCGAGAGCCTTCTCGATCAGTTGCTGCGCCTCGGCCGCCTCGTAGCCACCGTTGGCATCGAGTACCAGTCCACAGTCGGGTGCCGCACGAGAGATCATCTCGAGTCGCTGCAGATCGTGATCGAGACCGTCGCGCCCCACCTTGATCTTGAGTGTCTTGAATCCAGCGGCGCTCGCTTCGCTGGCGGATCGAGACGCGTGGTCGAGATCTCCGGCGACGATGGTCAGATCGGTGACGAGAGAAGCGTTGGCTGAGCCAACAAAGCGATGGAGCGGACACTGCTGCTGACGAGTGAATCCATCGAGCGCCGCCATCTCGAGGGCACAAAGGGCGCTCGAGGAACCCGGAGCCGCCTCGATGGTGGTCTGTTGAATTTGATGAGAAAGGAGAGGGTCCAGTCCGATCAGAGCAGG
Organism: Planctomycetota bacterium; assembly: GCA_012960845.1. Lineage (GTDB taxonomy): Bacteria > Planctomycetota > UBA8108 > UBA1146 > UBA1146 > QNYK01. The sequence goes on from DUAN01000189.1 coordinate 64,518, forward strand.
TGCGGCTGTCGCCAATGCCTCCAGCGCTGCAGTCCGTGTCTGGCCATCGTAGGCGGGGAAGGGGGCCGCCTCACCAAGCCCCACCGTCCCATCCGACAGTTCCATTCGCACCAGGGTCAGATCGACTCGACTCGATTCGCCACCAGAGATGGCGAATGGCTCCTTCAGTTGAAGATCGAGGGGAGCAGCCTCGATCTTGACGATGCGCCGGCTCATTGCGATACCCAGGCCCCGTTCACCAGCAATGGCACCTCGTCGCCGGAAGTGGTGACAGCGGTCACATTTACCTCCTCGTTACTGATCATCATGTCGGTATGAGCGGTCGAAGAATTCCAACCGATCGCCTCCAACTGCTCGGGAGTCATCTCCACTCCACCTTCGAGACAGGTCTTGTAGGCATTGCCTACCGCAACATGACAGGCAGCATTCTCATCGAGCAGGATTTCGCGGAATACATGGCCGCTCTGAAATACCGGTGAATCGATACCCACCAGCGCCACCTCGCCCAGTCGCCTCGCCCCGGGATCGCTGTCGATGTAGGAGCGGAAGGTCTCGCCACCATTCTGTGCGCTGAAGTCGCTCAGAACTCCATCTTTGAACTCGATGGTGAGCCCCTCCACCAGGGTCCCGTTGACCAGAAACGGTCTCGTCACCTGTGCGGTGCCCTCGGTCATGCGGTAATCGGGAGTGGTGAATACCTCTTCCGTGGGAAGATTGGGAATGAACTCTTGACCTCTTTGACTGATGGCACCACCGCCTTCGAAGCGAGCGGCCTGCGAAAGCCCAACGGTCAGATCAGTTCCCGGCCCGTTGAACCGCAACCGTTCAATCTTCAGTTCATTGAGTGCTTTTCCACGACTCTTGAGCTGGCGATTGTGCTCTTCCCACGCGCCAAGACAATCTTCCCGATCAGCCCGTACGATGGTCAGGAGTTGTTTCCAGAGTTCGTCCCTGGCGGCAACTCCATCGAGATGATCGAAGATCGATTCCGCCCAGCCGATGGTCGCCGCAGAGGCGACACACCATTGCACTGCAGATCTTCCAATTCCATCATCATAAAAGCGTGTAGCGGCCTTGTGCCCGGCGATACGACAGCGATTGATTCGATCCGCATCGAGACCAGAAAGAGCTTCAGGATCGGAAGTACCGACCAGCCGCAACATCGCTCCCTGCTCCTCCACCGCCTCATCAAAGCGGACCGGTAAACTGCGGGGAATATGGTCGAGGAACTCTTCCTGTTGCGAATGCAAGATGCGGGAGCGTTGGATCCGATCGTCTCCCAGGTCGACATGAACAAATCGTGCCCCCGCCTGGTAAGCCGCCTCCACCACCTTGATGGCAAAATCTCTCGATTCAGCGTCCGCACCCAGATAAAGCGATTGCCCCGGCTGGATGTTGCAGCCTTTTCGGATGATCAACTCGGCGTAACGTTCCAGGGCCACTTCATGGTTCATTCGAAGACCTCCACTTTCCGGATTCAAAAAAGGTAACCGATGGTCTGCCCCAGCGGGAGGCTGCAAAAGATAATGGACCAGGAGGTGAAGCAGCCGTGCAGCCTTGCTGCACGGCCGAAGATTATTGGTCGGGGTGAGAGGATTTGAACCTCCGGCCTCCACGTCCCGAACGTGGCGCTCTACCAAACTGAGCCACACCCCGATTATTTCATCGCTGATCGTCTTGCAACGCTGGTGCCCACCGCAGTCGAAACAGGGCTGGCCAGGAAGGATACAGGGTGGTCACAGAAGGGTCAATCTGACCGTCAGCCTTGTTCAGGACAGGGCACCAACGGCTCGCGACGAGGCTTCACCGGCGATTCGCCGGGGCCACCTCGAAGGTTGCGAAGGGTTTTGGTGAGGATCGGCTGACGATCAGGGGTTGCAGCCGTAGCCGTTCGCCTGGTCCGGATCGAGACCCGCTTCCGGGAAGGGGGCCAGCGGCATCGGGCCACTGCGGAACAGATACGTGACGATGTAGATCGGATCTGCCAGATCGATCAGGGCGTCGCCATTGACCTCGCCCGCCTCCAGGCAGGCGGGAGCATCTCCGCCAGAAAAGAGGTAATAGGCCAGATACATCGCATCCCCGATGTCGAGTTGACTATCGCCATTGACCACTCCACGGATAAATCCGTAGGTAAAGGCTCCCGGCAATGTCGCCTCTCCCAGTGAATTGGCGACTCGAACATCGACCGCGCCGATGCCACTGATCGATGGCGGCAACAGACCGGTCACGGTGTTGTCGTCGACCACGACCAGATCCAGCAGAACCACGCCGTCGATGGTGACCTCGGTATCGGACGCCGCGAGGAATCCAGATCCCGTCACCTGTATGGCGATTCCACCCAGGTAGTGCCCGACCGTCGGAGAGACCCCCTCGGCGGTGACCGGGATGATCGAGGTGGTACAGATGGCGCTGACCACTTCAGGGTTACTGACAGGATCGGGAAAGACCACTCCCAGCAGGGAGTACGTGTAGGAACCCGGTGCCAGGTCGGCATCGACATACTCGGTCACGCCCGGATCCAACATGGCGATCAGGTCGCCATCTCGGTGAACCAGTACATAGTCAAAAGGAGTGCATTCGCTCCAGCTGAGGATCGAATCAGAGACTCCACCCTGACACACCAGGTCGAGACAGAAGTCCGGTGGCGGAATGATCTGGATGTTGGCGTTGGTCTGATCCGGGGTCAGACTGGCCCCTCCCGATACGATCACCACATCGACTGCAGGAGATCCAAGGGTGCCGCAGAAAGCGACCTCGGCATCGATGGGCAAGCCCCCGGCAGTCGCCACTCCGGTCAACAGGTAATCGATATCGAGCAGTCCATAACCGGTTCCCGGGTCGAGAGAGGCGCTGCCGACGAAGGAGATCACCACTCCAACCGTCAATCCTTCGGGATAGATATTCATCTCGTTGAAGTCTGGAGCGCCGCCACCATTGATGATGGCGGTGGTGGGACCGTCCTGAGCGGCGGTCAACTCGAGGTTGTCAGTATCGTGACACACCCCCATCGACCACCCCTGTACCACGACACTGGAGTCGAGCAGCATATGCGATTGAATCACCTCGCCTGTGACACCCGAGCCTCCGGTCAAGGAAACTGCGGTTTCTTGCGCACCGATCGATGTGGCCATGGCCATGGCCAGACAAAACAGTGCCAGGACATAATTGAATTTCATCTCATCACCCTCCCAAGGCCGATAGATAGGTTCGGCCGATCCACTGGAATTCTCACCCAGGCGGGGTTTTCCTCATCCATCAACATTACTCAGTGCCCGGGCCAAGTCAATCCTGGGGGTAGCACATCGACCTCAAGGGGTCCAGAACACAAGATAGTCAGATTTCGGCAAGGGTCCGAGGTCGGTCAACTCCAGCGATGGAAGCCTTGGCCGGTCTTCTTGCCCAGGTGCCCCTCGGCGACCAGTTGTCGCAGCAGTTCGGGAGGGCGAAATTGCTCGCCGATCTCCTGGTGCAGATATTCAGCGATGGCGAGACGCACATCGAGTCCCACCAGATCGGTCAACCGCAACGGTCCCATCGGATGGCGGTATCCCAGTTCCATCGCCTTGTCGATCTCCTCGGCAGAAGCGACCCCCGCTTCCAGCATACGAATCGCTTCGAGCCCGATCACCAGCCCCAATCGACTAGTCGCGAATCCGGGGGAGTCTTGCACCACGATCGGTTCCTTCCCCAGGGCCACCGCCAGTGACACTGCCGCTTCGACCGTCGACTCACTACTGGCCGCACCCCGGACCACCTCGACCAGTGCCATGATCGGCACTGGATTGAAAAAGTGCATGCCAACGAAGCGCTGTGGATGTTGGAGACTGGAAGCCAAATCGGTGATCGGCAAGGAGGATGTGTTGGTGGCGAGGATGGCATCGGAACTCACCACCTGCTCTACCCGAGCAAAGATACTCGCCTTCAGATCGAGCAGTTCCGGCACCGCTTCGATCACGAAATCACTCTCCTGACACGCTTCTTCGATGTCGGTAGATGTGGTCAAACAACGGCGGCACTGATCGCGCGCCGAGGCGGGAGTCTTGCCCTTCTCGATCCCCTTCTCGACACTCGCCTCGATCCGGACGCTGGCGCCAGCCAGTGCCTCGGCGGAGACATCGCACAGTCTTGTGGAGATGCCGTGAATCGAGGTGACCTGGGCGATCCCCTGTCCCATCGTTCCGGCTCCGATCACGGTGATCTGGCGTACCATCGGCAACCCTTTCCATTTGAACATCTTCGATCACACCACCGGCCAGCGAGAGGCTGAGCCTCGAGAAGTGCGGTTGCCTCGAACCACCAGAGATGCGACCCTCCCGACCAGAGCAGGATACACGACAGTTCCTCGACACTGGAGCAGATCCGGACGGAGCCCCGATGACCCGAAATGACCCGAAACCCCTTTCCTCCGACGACTCGCTGGTCACGGTGGAGCAGCAGGGGCCCGTTCGATACCTGACCCTCAGTCAGCCCCCCGCCAACTGCTATTCTCACGAGATGATGAAGCAGTTGGATCAGGCGGTGATCGACGCGCGATTTTCCCCGGAAACACATGTCATGGTGTTGCGAGGTGCCGGAGACCGATTTTTCTGTGCCGGCGCTGACATCGGGATGCTCGAACAGGTGACACCCGAGTGGAAGTACCACTTCTGTCTCCACGCCAACGAAACGCTGTTACGGCTCGAACAGACGCCCAAGCTGGTCATCGCTCAGATCCAAGGCCACTGTGTCGGCGGCGGGCTCGAAGTGGCACTCGCCTGTGACCTGCGCATCGGTTGCGCAGGATCGGGCAAGGTCGGGGTTCCCGAGGTCCAGTTGGGCGTCCTGCCAGGGACCGGAGGGACCCAGCGACTGGCCCGAACCATCGGAAAATCAAAAGCGCTGCAGTGGTGTATCGATGGCCGGATGATGGAGATCGACGACGCCGTGGAAGCCGGTCTCATCGACCGGATCCTCCCGGCAGAGGATTTCCAGTCTGCGGTGCATCAGATCGCCTGCAGTTACTGTCCACCTCAGCGGGCAAGCCTCGCAGTAGGACTGATCAAGAGAAGCATCCAGAGTGGCCTCGAGATGGGTCTCCATGAGGGGCTTGCACTGGAAAGAGAACTGCAACAGCGGCTGTTCGCCAGCGAAGACGCCAGCGAAGGGATCGCCGCCCACCAGCAGAAGCGTCCGCCGGAATTCAAGGGTCGTTAAAGAGGGAGAAAATCAGTGCCAGTCATTGTCGAGACTCAATCGCAAGGTGAGTTGATGGTAAGCACCGTCACCCTCGATTCCCCCCCCCTCAATGTGCTTGATCTTCAGATGTGTCGTGATCTCGATGAATCACTGCAACTGATCCGCAACGATGACATCGCCCGCGTTGTGGTCATTCGCGGGGCCCACCAGGAGTTTTGCAGCGGAACCGACATTTCTCAGCACACTCCAGATCAGATGCCAGCGCTGCTTCCCGCCTTTCATGACTGCCTACGGCGAATCTACCAGCTCGATGCCATCGTCATCGCGGCCATCGAAGGACGCTGTCTCGGTGGTGGCCTGGAACTGGCCCTGGCCTGCGATCGGATCGTGGCGGAGCGATCGAGCCTGCTCGGGTTCCCTGAAATCCATCTGGGCTGCTATCCCCCCGCAGGAATCGTGCAACTGGTGGAACGCCGTTGTTACGGTCGAGCGGTACGGATGGTGCTCTCGGGCCAGGCGGCCACGGCGGATTCGATGGCCCGGTCGCAGATCGTCGATGAGGTCGCCGATGATGGCACTCTCGACGGCGCCATCGAGGCCGAGATCGCTGGCTACACCAGCATCAGTCCTGCCATCCTGGCCATCACGATCCGGCAACTGCACCGAGTCGGTCGAAAGCGCCTCGCCACCGAATTACTCGAGATCGAACGGGACTACCTGTCGGAAGTGCTGCCTCACCCCGACTCGACCGAGGGAGTCGAGGCGTTTCTCGCCAAACGGAAACCTCGTTGGGCCAAACGTCCTGGCCTGGTCGGCCGCGACGACGTGGCGCTCTAGGAAGAACCATCATGACGATGCACTGCGCACAGGTCAGAGAACATGGAGATCTCGATCAACTGTTGCTCGAACAGGTCCCGATCGAGCAGCCCTCGTTCGGCGAGGTACGAGTACGCCTGCGCGCATCGGCACTCAATCACCTCGATCTGTGGGTGCGAAAGGGAGTCGCTGGACATCGATTCCCACTGCCACTGATTCCCGGCTGTGATGGTGCCGGAGTCGTCGAGGCCCTCGGAGAAGGAACCGATCAGAAGTGGCTTGGCCGAGATGTGGTGCTGATCCCCGGGCTCTCCTGCGGCCTCTGTGGCCGTTGCCGTGACGGCGATGACATGCTGTGTCCCGAGTACGGGATCCTCGGCGAGACTCGAAATGGTACCTGTGCCGAGACCATCATCGTAGCTGAACGACAACTGCTCGATCGCCCCGAGGGGATCTCCTGGGAACAGGCCGCAGCGTTGCCGCTGTCAGCCCTGACGGCGTGGTCGATGCTCCGCAAGGCGAGACTGACAGCGGGCGATACGTTGCTGGTGATCGCCGCCGGCAGTGGAGTCGGAACGATGGCGATTCAACTGGGTCAACTGCTGGGAGCTCGAATCATCGCCACCGGCAGCAGCGCAGCCAAGCGGCAACTGGCCGAGAAACTGGGGGCCACACAGACCCTCGATCCCGCCGATCCTGACTGGTGGAAGGAGGTCAAGAGTCACACCGATGGCCAAGGAGCCGACGTCATCTTCGAGAATGTCGGCCACTCGACATTCGAGGGGAGCCTCAAGGCACTCGCGCGGGGCGGTCGCCTGGTCACCTGCGGTGCAACCAGTGGCTCACAGGTGACGGTCGAGTTGAATCGGCTCTTCTTCAAGAATCAGCAGATCATCGGCTCCACCATGGGGCGTCGATCGGACCTGACTCGCCTACTGCGGCTGCAACAGCAGCGGAAGATCGAACCGGTCATCGATTCCACTTTCTCACTGAAGCAGATCCACTCGGCCCATCAACGGATGGAATCTCGCCAATCGTGTGGCAAGATCGTGATCACCCCGTGGAAGGAGTGATCGTTGAATGAATCTCCCAGAGTCCTGATCGACACCGATGATGAGATCGACGGACTGGTCGTCCTGACCTTGAACCGCCCCGAAAAGAAGAACGCGCTCGATCAACAGATGGTAGATGCTCTCCATCAGGCGCTGGAACCGCTCGAATCGGACTCCTCGGTCCGCTGCCTCATCTTTCGAGGCGCCGGGGATTCGTTTGTCGCGGGGGCTGACATCGCACAACTGCGTGAACGGCGCGCCGCCGATGCTCACGAGGGGGTCAATCAAAAGATCTTTCGCCGCATCGCCGAGTTTCCCGCCCCTACCATCGCCGCCATCCAGGGGTGGGCACTGGGTGGAGGCTGCGAACTGGCGATCGCCTGCGACCTTCGCGTCTGCTCCGAAGATGCTCGATTTGGCCAGCCGGAAGTGGGACTGGGAATTATTCCTGCGGCCGGGGGCACCCATCGCCTGGCGCGGCTGATCGGACTGGGTCATGCCCGCGAACTGATCTTCACCGGGCGGATCATCGATGCCGAGGAGGCGTTGCGTCTGGGCCTGGTCAATCGAGTCGCAGCACCGCAGCAGTGGTTCCACGAGGCGCAGAAGCTGGCTCGAAAAATCTGCAAGAACGCTCCGGGAGCGGTTCGACTGGCCAAGAGTGCCGTCAATCAGGCCGCAGATCTGGATGAAGAAGGTCGCGACCAGCTGGAATGCAATTATCAGGCCATCTGCTTCGAATCCGCCGAGAAGATCGAACGGATGACTGCATTTTTGGAAAAGAAGAGGAAGAAATAGCCCGCACGAAGCCACCCGACCGATTCCAATCCCGTCTCATTCAGCAGTGTTCAACCCCACTGAACATCTTCAGTGGACATCTTCAGTGGACTGTTCCCATGGCCATCCTCGACGTGGACCCAAACCGAGTGAGCATAAAAAAAACGGGCTGCCACGTCCGAAGACGCGACAACCCGCAAATTCAAAACTGGGCAACGACCTACTCTCGCGGTTTAACCCACTACCATCGGCGTAGAGAACTTAACTTCCGTGTTCGGAATGGGAACGGGTGTGACCCCTCCACTATGGTCACCCAGAAATTCTACTCGTGAAGTTGTCGGCTCCGAAAAAACGAATCCGCAACAACACGTAGCGTGATTTTAAATTGGTGGTTGGCCTCAAATATGATTGACATGATTCGATATGACTCTGCTCGAGCGTACATTCTCACTCTCTGAATCGAGTAGATGCCCGTGCTCGTGCAAAAGAGAAATAGCGGTCAAGCCGATCGACTTATTAGTACCGGTCAGCTGAACACATTGCTGTGCTTACACACCCGGCCTATCAACCTGGTGGTCTTCCAGGAGTCTCATGCGAGATCTAGTTTTGAAGGGGGCTTCGCGCTTATATGCCTTCAGCGCTTATCCTTCCCGGACGTAGCTACCCTGCGATGCCGTTGACACGACAACAGGAACACCAGAGGTCCGTCCTCCCCAATCCTCTCGTACTAGGGGAAGATCTCCTCAAATCTCGTACACCCACGACAGATAGGGACCGACCTGTCTCACGACGGTCTAAACCCAGCTCGCGTACCGCTTTAATTGGCGAACAGCCAAACCCTTGGGACCTTCTCCAGCCCCAGGATGCGATGAGCCGACATCGAGGTGCCAAACCTCCCCGTCGATACGAACTCTTGGGGGAGATCAGCCTGTTATCCCCGGAGTACCTTTTATCCGTTGAGCGACGGCCCTTCCACACGGGACCGCCGGATCACTAAGCCCTGCTTTCACACCTGCTCGACTTGTAAGTCTCGCAGTCAAGCATCCTTATACCTTTACACTCTACGTGCGATTACCGACCGCACTGAGGATGCCTTTGGACTCCTCCGTTACTTTTTAGGAGGAGACCGCCCCAGTCAAACTACCCACCTAGCACTGTCCCCCACCCGGATTCACGGGCAAGGGTTAGAACTCCAGAACAACAAGGGTGGTATTTCAAGGATGACTCCACAACAGCTAGCGCTGCTGCATCAACGTCTCCCACCTATCCTACACATGCTGAACCGAAGCCCAATACTAGGCTGCAGTAAAGGTTCACGGGGTCTTTCCGTCTAGTCGCGGGTAAGCGGCATCTTCACCGCTGCTGCAATTTCGCCGAGTCCCTCGTTGAGACAGCGCGGAAGTCGTTACGCGATTCGTGCGGGTCGGAACTTACCCGACAAGGAACTTCGCTACCTTAGGACCCTCATAGTTAGGGCCGCCGTTTACCGGGGCTTCAGTTCTGAGCTTCTCCCGAGGGATAACCCTTCCCCTTAACCTTCCGGCACCGAGCACGCGTCAGTCTCTATACGTCGACTTAGTCGTCTTAGCAGAGACCTGTGTTTTTAGTAAACAGTCGCTACCGCCTCTTCACTGCGACCCCCCCAGGCATAACCCAGAGGGGCACTCCTTATCCCGAAGTTACGGAGTCATTTTGCCGAGTTCCTTAACGAGGGTTCTCTCGAGCGCCTTAGGATTCTCACCCCACCTACCTGTGTCAGTTTTAGTACGATCACTCACGCTTCAACCAAACCGAGGGTTTTCTTGGAAGTCCTTCCGAGGAGTTCGCTCAAAAAAGAGCTCCATCCGGGACCTTGATCTTATTGCCGCGGATTTACCTACGGCAGATCTCAGACCAGAAACGCCCACTATCACCCGGGCGATCCTCTTTCGGCCTTCGTCACCACTGTCCGTCCACGCGAGTGGGGCAGGAATATTAACCTGCTGTCCATCGACTACGCCTTTCGGCCTCGCCTTAGGTGTCGCCTAACCCTGGGCGGATTTGCCTTGCCCAGGAAACCTTAGGTTTTCGGCGAATGAGATTCTCACTCATTTTATCGCTACTCATGCCGGCATTCTCACTTCCATACTGTCCAGGACTCCTCACGGTATCCCTTCAACCTGTATGGAACGCTCTCCTACTGATGTTAAAAAACATCCCGCAGCTTCGGTTGTAAACTTAGCCCCGTAAATTTTCGGCGCGAAGGTGCTCGACCAGTAAGCTATTACGCACTTTTTAAATGATGGCTGCTTCTAAGCCAACATCCTGGCTGTCTTAGCACCGACACTTCCTTCATCACTGAGTTTACATTAGGGACCTTAGCTGGCGGTCTGGGTTGTTTCCCTCTCGACCATGGAGCTTATCCCCCAAGGTCTGACTCCCGGGATACGACCGCTGGTATTCGGAGTTTGGCTAGGGCGGGTAGGCGGGAAGCCCCCACAACCCCAATCAGTCTCTCTACCCCCAACGGCTATCACCCGAGGCTAGCCCTAAAGCTATTTCGGAGAGAACCAGATATCTGTGAGTTTGATTAGCCTTTTACTCCTATCCACAGCTCATCCCCTCGCTTTTCAACGCAAGTGGGTTCGGTCCTCCACGAGTTTTTACACCCGCTTCAACCTGGCCATGGATAGATCACTCACTTTCGGGTCTACAGCCTGATACTGAACGCCCTGTTCAGACTCGCTTTCGCTTCGGATCCGTCCCTGAAGAACTTAACCTCGCAACAGACTGTAACTCGCCGGCCCATTATACAAAAGGTACGCGGTCGCCCGTGACGTAAACGCCATAGAGCTTCCACAGCTTGTAAATGCATGGTTTCAGGTACTATTTCACTCCCCTAGCAGGGGTACTTTTCACTTTTCACTTACGCTACTATTCACTATCGGATGCCAAGTAATACTTAGCCTTGGGGGGTGGGCCCCCCAGATTCACGCCAGGTTCCACGGGACTGGCGCTACTCAGGAAACACCCGGAGGATTTTCATCTTTCGTCTACTGGACTATCACCATCTGCGGTGGACCTTTCCAGGTCCTTCGACTAGATAAAAATTTTGTAACCTCCTGCTCGTTCTGGAGAACGAGCCAGGTGCTCCTACAACCCCGATACGACAACGCCTCCAGGCTATGACATCGCACCGGTTTAGGCTGGTTCCTTTTCGCTCGCCGCTACTAAGGAAGTAGAGGTTTCTTTCTATTCCTGAGGGTACTTAGATGTTTCAGTTCCCCTCGTTCGCTCTCAGCCCCTATTT
>DUAN01000190.1 GCA_012960845.1 Planctomycetota bacterium
ACGTAAGCCGCGGATCCTGACCGATTCACCCGGTTTCAAGCCAGACACGTCCTCGAATCCGACCTCCAGGACGAGATCGTTGGGGCCCGATGGGATGCCACTGACCAGGATGGTCAGGGCTCCTAGAAATACCAGTGAGAGGATGAAGATGATTCCGACGATGAAATCTCTGGTCATGATTCCTCACTTTCATTGTTATTGGAGGAGTCGGGATCTTCCCGGATCTCTCTTGCCAGAGGACCATCCACCTTGCCATGGATGAATTGCTGAACAGCAGGGTCTGTCGATTGGCGAATTTCATCGGATGTTCCCAATGCACGAACGGTGCCCTGATGCAGAAGTGCGATGCGATCTGCGACTTCGAAGGCGGAACCCATGTCATGGGTGACCACCATCTGGGTGATGCCCATTCCCTTGAGTTTCATGATCAGTCGGTTGATGACACTGGAAGAAATCGGATCGAGGCCGGATGTGGGTTCGTCATGCAGCATGATTTCTGGATGACAGACGAGAGCTCGAGCGAGTCCGGCTCGTTTTCTCATCCCACCTGAAATCTCGGAGGGGAGTTTCAGGGCGTGTCCGTCCAGTTCCACTTCGGCCAGGACTTCTTCGATTCGATCGACGATTTCCTTCTCACTGTGTTCCCTGCGTTCCCTCAGTGGCAGTCCGATGTTGTCGGAGATGTTGAGCCAATCGAGGAGAGCTCCATCTTGAAACAGGTATCCGATCCTACGGCGAACAGTCCTGAGATTCTCTGGGCGGTGCTGGGAGATCTCTTCTCCGAGGACTTCGATCTGTCCCGAGTCCGGCGTCAACAAGCCTATGACATGGCGCAGGGTCACGCTCTTGCCGGTACCCGATCGCCCGAGAATCACCAGGGTTTCACCCTCTTCGACCTCCAGCGATAGGCCATCGAGGATCTTTCTGCCTCCCAGTTGCTTGTGGACATTGGTGAGTCGGATCATGTCAGCACCGCCCATGTGATGTAGTAACCCATGATGATCACCAGCAGGAAGGTCACGACCACCGCTCTTCTCGCTGCCTGACCGACACCGGTCGCACCACCACGAGTCAATAATCCCTGGGTGCAGCCGACGGTGGCGATGGTGACGCCGAAGACGACAGACTTGAACAGGCCGGTGAATACATCCTTCTGGGTGAGAACCTCCAGCCCATCATTTTGAAATGCCATCCAACCGACACCCAGTTGAAAGTAGGCGACGAACATCCCTCCGAGGATTCCGATGAGGCCGGCAAAGATGGTCAATACCGGGGTGACCAGCGTCAACGCCACCATCCTCGGCAGGATCAGGAAGCGCACCGGGGAGATCGACATGATTCTCAGAGCGTCGATCTCCTCGGAGACCTTCATCGTTCCCAACTCTGCGGCGATTCCGCTGCCGATACTGGCGGTCAAGATCAGCGCGGTCATGAAGGGGCCCATCTCCCGGATCAGAGAGACGGCGACAATTCTGCCGATCAGCGCTTCCTGGCCCAACTCCTGCAGAGAGAGACCGCTGTTGAGTGCGAGAATCATCCCGGTGAAGAGTGCCACCACCGCAGTGACGGTGAAGGAGCCGGTGCAGTAGGTGTAACAGAGGTCGAGGGTGTCGCGGATTCGACGGCGGGTCAGCAGGTGGGGGAGATGGAACAGGGTCCGGCCCAGCAGGACCAGCCCATAACCGGTGGTCTCGGCACTACGGCCGAGAAATGCCCCGAGTCCAGAGATCCAGCCTGACATCTCGCTCCATCCCCCGCAGCGATGAGCTCCCCGTCCCGATCCACAGGAATCGGTTCGACGCACCACCGGTTTTCCCCCCGACGGCGGTCTCAGAAAGGAATGTACAGCAGACGCCAGCGGGTGTCATCCGGTCCAGCGCCACGGTCGCGAGAGAGCAGACCGCCGAGAAGCGAGAATCCACCCTTCTGCTCGCTACTTTCAGCGGTCAGAAGCCCCCAGAGTAGCTCGAGACCCCACGATTGGGACTCTTGGCGCCAGCGAATCAACTGGCCGGCACGGCCGTGAGACCAGGAAAAGCCCTGAGGGGAGTCAAAGGGCAGCAGCGCAGGAGCAGAAGCGGTCGTATTCCCCTCGGCATCGGTGTCCCAGCGAGCCAGCGGCCACAGGAGGTGACTGGATCGGGTTCCTCGTTCGGGATCCTGATCGACGATCCTGCGCCAGAAGGGGAATAACCTCTGTACCGTGCGATCTCGACTGGAAGTGGATTGTTCCTCCCACTGCCAGAGCGGCCACAGGAAGTAACCCTTCTTCAATCCCGGACGGTCATGGTATCCCCAGAATGGAGGGAACAGGAATCGGTTCCATTGCCGTTCCCGGGTACCGATCGACCAGGGGAGCAGCGACCAGGTGGATGTCTCTGTTCTGAAATCATGAGATTCGGTCCACAACGGGTAGAGGATGGTCCGAGACAGACGGGTGCTCGACTCGATCTGACCGTAGAAGGGCCACAGCCACCAGGAGTGGCTCGGATTGTCGGTATCGAGTTGCTGGCTCGACTGATGCCAGAATGGCCAGAGGACGTAGCTCGATTGGTCGCGTAGTTTACCGTGGCTGGTGAATCCCTGAGTGCTGGAATAGAAGGGGAAGACCCTGAATCCGGATCGTAGTGGACCCTCGTCCAGTTCGATCAGTGGAAACAGCCAGTAAGTGGTGATCTGTTGACGGTCCTGCATTCGTGCCCACAGCGGAAACAAGACGAAATCGATTCGATCCTTGCCGAGCAACCCCTTGAGGCTTCCGCCGATGGGTGCAAAGGCCGCATAGTTCCCCTCATCTCGATCGGAGCCCCAGAGAAAAAACGGCAGGAGAAAGGAATCGACATCGAGTTGGTCATCGGAGTGGCGGTAGGCCCTTCGATGGTATGCCGGTAAGAGCCAGGTCTTGCGTCCGGACTGGTCGATTCGATCGACAAACAGCGGCCACAAGATACGAATCTCCTCGCGATCGGGAGTGGTGGTGCTATGGCTGTAAAAGGGCCAGAAGTGCTGCGATTGACGCACCTTCCCATCGGCGAGCACCTCTTCTCTCTCGAGGTAGAAGGGCGGAAACCCTCGATCGGTATCGATGGGAGTGACGCAACCCGACACCAGGATCAGCAACAGGCTGGCCGCGATCGATCGGAGACCACCCATCATCGGCCCAACCTGACCGGCAGCATCAAGTCGGGGGAGCAACCTTCCCAGATCCGATCCAGGTTGCGGTGCAGGACCATCCCTGGAGTCAGACCCAGATACTTCGTTGCGCCCTTGCCGGTGTCGTCATCTGTGACGGCGATGCCGATTCGCATCTTCATTCCTGGCCATGGAATCGAATCGGAGTCCCCCCTCAATGAGGTGATGAGGTGCCAGGGTATGGTCATTTCAAACACGGAACCGGTTCCATCGGGTCTTCGAGCCACGACATGTTCTCCATCGGGAGAGTCCTCCTCTTCATCTTCAAAGGGTGCCTCTCCTCCTTCTCCAGCGGGATCTCCCTCTGCCGGTGGTGGAGGGATCGGGCGAGGAGCCATGAAGGAGATGGTCAACACCTGATCATCCTTGCGCGGGCGAACCCCTCCATCTCCGAGGGTGTCCAGTACCAGCACCAGGCAATCTCCGATCCAGTACTTGGAATCGCGTTGATGGGCAATGACGATATCGTCGTCGATATCGACCGCCAGATGCAGGCCTTCGGTGGACCAACCGAGAAAAATCCGTCCTGACAGATCGGCACGATCCTGCCAGGGAACCAGCGGTTCACCATGGCCCTGTAGACCACGAACATGGCGTGGCCGATCGACGGGAAGTCCGGTCTGGGCATTCCACGGCTCATCCAGCGAACCGTCGATCAATGGCGGTACCAGCATCCTCGGAATTTCGTGATCGCTTTGTGGTGTCCTCGCTTGTTGGCGGGCGGCTCCCTCCAGAAGCCAGCTGGCAGCGGCTCGATCCTTTGAACCCAGGCCATGGTCGAGAATCGTATCCTCCAGTAATTCGATGGCTCGGGTCGATTCTCGCATCAGCAGCAGACGATCGAATTCGTTTCTCCAGTTGATCGAATCTTGCAACGACTGCCACGCCAGCAGTTTCTCATCCCGGACGGGTTGAGCCCGGAAACCGGCGGCGCCGCGAGAGGAGACCGTGAGCAGTGTTTCTCCGATGACGGAGGCGTGGTGCAGCCGTCCAAGTTGATTCAGATGTTCGGAGACGGCTCCGAGTCCCTGGCGTCTGGTGAGTGGGGTACCGGTGGCGCGATCGAGTACCGAGGCTTCTCCTCGCATGCGGTCGCCGATGATGATCCAGCCACCTGAAGGACTCAGTTCCACTGCATCGTAGGCGGGGGGAAGCGAGTGAGTCCATTCCAGTTCTGCCTCGGGAGTTTCCACCTCATCGGGCGCAAGCACCGATCGTAGACGGATGACGTTTCGTTGCTGGAAATCTCCGCAGACGACCAGCAATTCTTCATCTTCGATGCTCAATGAGGTGATCCGGCGTTGCTCCTGGGATAGTCGTTTTTCCCAACCGATCTTACCGTCAGCGGTATCGATTCCCACCAGCGTGCTTCTTTCAGAGCTCCAGAACATCTCGGAAACGATCTGCTTCCTCGATCGAGACAGGTGGAGTTCCGAGATGAGGTGTGGCATCTGTGAGGTCCAGTGGTGGGTGCCATCATCGTGGTGGCGATAAATCGATCCTCTTTCGCTGGCGAAGATGAATCCTTCAGCCATCACGATCGGGGCCGAGGCCAAGGCACCCGAGTCATCATCCAATTCGACCTGGCTGATCAATTGACCGCTGGAGATCGAGCGCAGTTCGACGAGGTTGGGAATGGCATAACCGATCAGCAATCGATCTCCACCGATCACCGGATCGTCGAGCAGGATCCCTGATCGAGGAGCAGTCCACAGCAACTGGCCATCGAGAGCATCGATGGCAATGATTTTTTCATCCTCACCACTGAGCACGACGATTCCCGAACCCGCACAGGAGTGCTCGATGATGATCTCCTGATCCGAGAATTTCTCATCGAGAGGCATCCTGTGGTTCCAGATCACCGAACCATCGGCCAGGTCGAGGCGCCAGGCTCGGTTTCGATCGTGGAGAATCACTCCAGAGGCGTCGAATAATAGTGGGTCGGAGGGAAGGTCCCGGCGGGTCAGGATGATTCCATCCTTGACCAACATCTCGGTTCTCTCCAGATCAGTTTTCCACAGTAGTAGTCCGTCGGTCGATTCGAAGAGGGCTGCGGAATCAGGGGTCAGCACCAGGTATCGGGAATCCCCCGCCAGCGAATCGTGGTCAGAGAGTGGCCAGACGCTGGTGGAGCGACTCTGTCCCAGGTCCAGTCTTCCGCTCCAGGCCAGTTGCAGCGGCAACCCGGGATGATCTCTTCGCCGCTCTGGGAGGGTCGAGATCTCTTCACGCAACTCCCGCAACCGATTTGTTAGAGTGACTTCGACCACTTCCCCGTGGACTTTTCGGGTCAAGGTCCGGTCGCCGTGCTCCTGATCGAGAGCGACGATCTCTTCGATCGCTTCGGACAGGCGACCCTGTTCACGAAGCACCTCGGACCTGCGTATTCTGGCGATCAGCGACTCGTCACTGTCGGGTTCATGGATCACCAGGTAGTCGATCTGGAGCAAGCATCCCTCCAGGTCTCCTAGATGGTAGAGGGACTGTGCCGCTTCCAATCGAGCGCGGCGACCGGTCGCACAACCGGGCATCGATCGGGCCAGGTCAATCCAGGAATCGGGAGAGGAGTCCATCCGTTCAGCCACCACCCTGGAGGCACGTTGCTCCCTCAGTGCGACCCGATCATCTCCTCCTGGTTGCTGATCGAGTTGCAGCAACAGGTGGGTGAATGCGGTGGCGGCATCGACGGTAGTTCCCTGCCGTGTCAGCACCCGGGTGGATTCGAGGTTGCGCCACGATTCACCCAGCATCAAATGACAGATGAAGGTCGCTCCTGCGGCATCTCCCAGTTGCTCCTCGCGGATCGCCCGCTGCCAGGCAAGACGGATCCGATCCTCAGGTCGTGATTGGGCGGAGATGAGCGCGGTTTCGAGACGGATTCGCTCATTTTTGGTCAGAGAAATGTCGGATCGTTCCAATAGCAGATGAACGGTGCTGCGATGAGCTCGTTGTGCGGGGGATTCTCCGGCCAGATCTGGCAACCAGCGCGGATCGATGTGGCCCGAGATCGCTTGCTGCCAGACCGCCTCGGAGACGGAGTCCACTCGGGTCAAGATGCTCACCTCGGATCCTGCGGCTGCCATCAGGGAGTTCTCCAGTGCCAGTAGCGAGTGGGCAGGGAGGTCGAGTCCCTGCAGTGTCAACTTCTGACCGTTAGCATCGATCGAGAGCAGCGCCTGATCGGAACTGATCCACCAGCCTCCATCGGATGCTGCGATTGCATCCGATCCTTTTCCGGTCACCGGAAAAGGCAATGGCAAACTCCAGGAGAAGCGAGGAGTCGCTCCTGAACTGCACCTCCACAGCACCAGTTCCTGATCCTCGACAATCAGCAAGGAACTTCCATCGCCGGAGAGATTCCAGCAGTGGGGGGAACTGGTGGCAATGATGCCGAGGGATGCGCCGGAGATTTCATCGAGGATGGTGATTCGTGACGAGCCAGGGGTCGAGACGAACAGGCGAGAGCCACTTCTTCGCAGTGAAACTCCTGCGGCTCGTTCCGCGATCAGGTGATCTCTCAGACCACTGCGGCTCGGCCCCTCGACATCTTGAATCCACTCGATGGCTCCATCTGAAGTGCGAAGTGTGATGACGGTGCCACGATCGGTCGACCAGTGGACCCGCCCATCCCCTTCGATCGGGGTGGCAGGTGCTGCTCGGAGAGCCAACCAGGTCGCCCCTACCGCTTCCCCGAGATGACGAACCCAGGCAATTCGCCCACCATCTTCGATCAGTGCTCCAAACGCCTCGAGCCGCCCACTTTCACTTCTCATCGCCACGACCACCACACCTCCACTGACCCGGCAAGGCGAGGAGATGGCTCGGATGATCTGCGGCTCCGTCTCGGGTCCGAGGATCTGATCGATGGAAACTTGCCACAACCAGTCGCCGGTCGAACCATCAAACGCCTCCACCTTGTCATTCAAGGTCGCGATGATGGAATGCTGTCGCCGAACCGGCATCAGCCGGGTACGTGGAAGCAAGGGGCGAGATTGTTCCGGGAGGATTCGTCGCCAAATCTCCTCACCCGATTCGAGGTCGATCGATCGTACCTGTCCCGGTTGTTGGATCCACACGCGGGACCGATCGGAGACTGCTCCAGAACTACCGCGTGACGACTTCCAGATCGGATCGGATGCGGAGAGTTGGGGATCGCCACTGCGAAACTTTGGCAGCACCAGTGTTCCGGCGTTTACTGCCAGAGGAGACGCCGGCGAGGGGACCGGGATCGACTCGTATCCCGGATCGTCGATCCAGCCACGGCGCAGCAACTGGCGCCAGATTTGTAGGTCGCCCCGTTCCAGTGCCGCTTCCGCCAATTGGCGGGCCAATCGAGGTGGGAACACCTCTTTCGGCAGGTCCATCAGGGTCGAGGTGAGGCGTTGGTCCTGCCGTGTGTTCAGTCCGGCAGATTGGGCCTCTGCGAAAAGGCTGGCGGTTCGCAAACGAATCTCATCGAGCACGATTTTTCGCTGTCGATCATCCAGCTGCGAGATGGTCGAACGCAGGAAAGGTCCGGCACCGATGGAATGGCCGCCTCCGACGGTGGTACTGCCTCCCGGATCGCCGTCGATCAAGCGCTCCGTCAGAGCCCCCAGCGCATCTCGAATCGCTACTTCATCTCCTGAGACTCGACTCTCCTCCACCTGGCGCACCAGAGTATCGAGTTCGGAACTGAAGGGGGGGATCCAGCCGGGTTCATCCGCCCGATGGATCATCGTTGCGGCTGCAACTCCTGCGTTGCCCGACAGCATCAGTGCCAGGAGCGTCAGGATCAGTGTATTGACCGAAAATTGGCTGCTCGGAAAGCTGCCCATCCGGCCACGATCGGGGGGTCTCATCTGGGATCCTCCTGGATCTCCGTCGGGGCTCCCCTAGTTTGTATGAGATGCGGTGCCTCGGCTCAACCGGTGGGTGTCGAAGTGCGAACTCCACTGGAACCGAGAATTGCGGCTGCAGCGTCTGCGATCCGTCGTAGCAGGCGATGGCCTGGGTCGCTCAAAGTCCCTTCATCGGTGACGGGAAGGACGATCAATCCGACCAGTTCTCCGATCCAGAAGAGCGGCAGCATCAGAGCTTCATCCTGATCGGGGAAGACATCCGGGAAATCCCCTTCGCGCCACCGTTCGCCCGGGTCGGAGAAACGGTGGGTTGGGAGTACCGCGTCGATCGGCGGCAGAGCGATATCCCGGGCGGCACAGGGGATCAATAACTGGTCGTTACGAAGATAGAGGAGTGCTGGCACAGGAGCGGGAATGTAGGACAGGATCATCGCCTTCAATTCGGTAGGGCTGGCGGTGCTACACCGCCTCAGCAGTCGCCCGATGGGGAACCCTTCACTGCCAATTCGTTGTTCTCTCCGTTGTGCGTCGAGCTGGTGCAGAGCCAGTTGCAGATCGCCTTGCAAGCGCCGGTTGGTTTGGCGCAAGTGGCGTCTCTCGGCGGCATGTCGCACCACATTCAGGAGGTCCTTTTCGAGGTCGACGATCGGTTTCTCGATGTAGGAATAGGCCCCCAGTTTCATGGCACTCAGAGCACTCTCCAGAGTGGCATCTCCGGTCGCCATCACGACCTCGACTTCGGGCGCGTGCTGCTTGAAGGAACGAAGTACAGCGAGTCCATCCATGCGAGGCATACGAAGGTCGACCAGTGCGACATCGGGTTCCTGCTCGAGTAGTTGTGCGACGCCATCTTCCCCACAACTGGCGGTTCGGACCTTGAGACCCTCGGATTCGAGGAAGATCTGGATGGTCTCCCGGACGAAGGGATCGTCATCGACCACCAGGATGTCCAGTTTCGGGAGAGATGGAGGAGTCAGCATCAGGACTCCTGCCACTCGCTGGAGATCTGCAGCGGATCGATCTCCTCGCTGCCGAGCCGGGCGAGTGCATCGGGGATCGAGATCCGGAAGAGGGTTCCCTGACCGGGGCTACTTTCGACCTCGACCGTGCCACCGGCACCCTCGATGATGCGGTGCACCACGTACAGTCCGAGTCCACTGCCTCGATCACTCTCCTTGGTCGTGTAAAGCGGGTCGAAGGCTCGCTCAGCCACCTCCGGGGACATCCCCGGGCCGTCATCCTCGATCTCCAGTTCGATGCCTCCTGAGGAGCCCTGGTGTCCTCGGATGGTCAGCACGGATCCGATTCCCGACTCTTTCACCGCATCGGCTGAATTGAGCGCCAGGTTCATGATCACCTGTTGCAGAGCCGTCGAGTCTCCGGCCAGCAGCAGTTCCTTGTCGACTTCGAGCACCGTCTCGAGGCCGGCATCCCGCAGTCGCGCCTGGCAGATCGCCAGAGTTCCTTCGATCGCCTGGAGAATTGGAAAGGGTGCTGCACTACTCTGGCTGAAGGGACGAGTTCTGGCAAAGGCGAGCAAGTTACGACACAGGGCCCGACAAAAATCAGCCGCATCCTGGGCACGTTGGAGGTGAAGAACGGTGCTGGAACTGTCCTGTTCCTGCCCGAGCCCACGCTGTGCCAGTTGCAGGAACCCGATCACCGAGGCGAGCGGGTTGTTGAGGTCGTGGGCGAAGCCGCTAGCGAGGCGACCGATCGCCACCATCTTTTCTTGACGGGTCAACTGTTCACGGCTGAGGAGCAACTCGTCGTGAGCCTGTTTCAACTCGTCGAACAACCTCGAGTTTTGCAATGCCACCGAGAGTTGAGCGGAAACCGCTGCGACCCATTGCAACTCCTCTGCGGAGAAGGGCTGGAGACCGGTTCCTCTTTCGAGGTACAGCACCGTGGCGCTTTCTCCTCGACCATGGAGAGGCAAGGCGAGGGCCGAGAGAGCCTGCTTGCGGCGCAAGCAAACGCTCGCCTGGAAGGCTTCGCCGACCTGAGATGAGATCATCCCTTCCCGACGTCTACGAGCCGCCTCGATCAGAGTCAGGCTCGGGTCGAGTGCTGCCAGATCGATCGGGTCAGCCTTGGACGGATCGGAGCCTCGAGCACCGGTGGCGTATGGGCCCGTCTCGTCATTCCAGCGAATCCAACCCCAGGCTTCGAACTGAACGCCGGTACCGATCACCTCGATCACCTTCTGAACCAGTTGTTCTGCGGGCAGATCGGTTTGTGACAGCATTCCCACTTCGAACAGGGCTTCCTGCAGACTCTTCGAGTCCTGAGCGTTGGAGCCACTCTTTCGCATCTGTTTCTGCAGGCTCTCGGGATCGATCTTGAGGGAGAAGGTACTGAGATGCTCTTGCACCGCATGCACTGCGATCTGGCAGTCTCCGATGCTGATCACGTCTCCCGGCTCAAGAATCGTTCGATCGATGATCTCGTCATTGAGCAGAGTGCCGTTACGACTGCCACCATCGCGTAGCAGCCAGGTCTCATCCCCGGCGGGGATCACCTCGGCATGTTTTCGGGAAGCGCGGGTGTCATCGACGATCAGGTCATTACTGGGATCTCGACCGATGGAGATCGGTTCGGATCCGAGAACGATCCGCTGACCACGACCGGGTCCCTGGACGATGATGAGGTGCACTTTGATCCTCCCGGGGGCCCCATTGGCGGGGGAATCCTCCCGAGAAAGGATACGATGGGGTGGGCTGAGGGGCCGGATCCGCCAATTGTAAGGACCGTGAAAATCGCTCTGGATCGCCACCAGGGGCCATCCAGGGCGATTTAGCGGCGAATTCCGCTGTTACTGCAGGACCGCCTTCAATTCCTCTTCGAGGCGTGGGATCACCTCGAACAGATCGCCCACCAGGCCATAGGTGGCGACCGAGAAGATGGGAGCGCCCGGATCCTTGTTGATGGCGACGATGGTCCTGGAAGAGGACATTCCCGCCAGATGCTGGATCGCTCCAGAGATCCCCACTGCGATGTACAACTTCGGACTGACCGTCTTTCCGGTCTGTCCGACCTGATCGGAATGGGGTCGCCAGCCAGCATCGACCACTGCACGGGAAGCACCGACCGCCGCTCCCAGGATCTCCGCCAAGCTTTCCAGCAGTGCGAAGTTCTCCGCTTCCTTGAGACCTCGTCCTCCCGAGATGATGATCTCCGCCTCGGTCAACTCCTTCTTGCCGAGACTTCCCTCGACAAATGCGGTTCGCTTCAACACCGATTTCCCGGTCGCTTCCTGTGAATCGACCAGAGCGGCATCTCGTTCGACTGTTTCTCCGTAGTTGGGTCTCAGTGAGATGAAGGCTGGACTGGTGATCCACTTCTGCTGTTGATGGGCCTTGCCGGCGTAGATGGGGCGCTCGGTGACAAAAGCATCTCCGTCATGGCGGATGGAGATGCAATCGGATGCGACGCAGGTGCCGAGGCTGCCGGCTGCCAGAGCGATGATTTCCTTGCCACTCGAAGTGGCGGAGGCGAGTACCAGATCGGCGGATTCGGAGGCGGCGATCTGGGACAGTTCGGCGGCGAAGGTATCGCTGAGGGCGTCGGTGAGAGAGTCTCCTTGACGGGTGATGATGCGGTGAGCTCCGGCGCTGAGAATCGAACTGGCGGCCTCACCCGCACCTTCTCCACAGCAAAATCCGATCACTTCACCAGCGGCGGAGTCTGCCAGTAGACGGGCGCTTCCGAGCGCCTCGAGGCTGCTGGCCTTGACCTTGCCACTGTTGGATTCGATCCAGACGACAATTTTCATGGTGACTCTCCAGGATCGTTTCTAGATGACCTTGGCTTCTTGACGAAGCACTCGAATCAGTTCTTCCACAGCATCGGGACCTTCCCCGACGATACGACCTTCGGGACGTGGAGGCGGTGGAGTGAGCGCAATCGTTTCCAGTGCTGGAGCACCAGGTTCAGGGGTGACGATCTCGATCGGCTTTTTCTTTGCCATCATGATCTCCTTCAACTTCGGATAGCGAGGATCATTGAGACTCTTGTCTGCACCGACCACGATGGGCAGCGGCCCTTCGATCACTTCACGTCCACCCTCGACCTCTCGCTCGATGCGGACCTGATCCCCCTCGATCGAGATGGCTGCGATGTCGTTGACGAAGGGTCGGTCGAGCAAGCGAGCGACCAGGGCTCCTACCTGGGCGCCCTGAGAGTCCACCGCCTGGCGACCGAAGAGCACCACATCATCTGCTCGCGATTCGAGAATCGATGCGAGTGCACGAGCGGTCTGGATCGGGTCGAGGACTTCCTCGCTACTGGCCAGCACTGCATCATCGACTCCCATGCCGAGAGCCTGGCGCAGTTCCTTGGTCGAGGATTCGCTACCGACAGTGATGACGGTGACGCTTCCCTCGCCGTGACGCTCACGGATACGAAGCGCCTCTTCGATGGCATATTCGTCGTATGGGCTGATCACCCATTGCACCTCGGAAGTGTCGACCGATTGTCCATCCGGGGCAAAGGTGAGCCGGGTGGCGGTGTCAGGAACCCGCTTCATGCAAACTGCGATCTTCATCGCTACTGTCCTCCTTGATCTTGGTCAAAATCAGAGTCACGGATCGATCGATGGGACCCATCCGTCACCTGGAGTCATCTGGTGGCACCTGGGCCCTCTTGGCAAGCGGTTCCATCGATCGATTGAAGAGCTTTCAGGGTCGGCAAGATCGCTGGATCCACTGCTAACTCCTCGAGGAAGGGACGGATGTCTGCCGCAGGGGGGCAGCGCACCTCGATCGGTATTTTCCAGATGGGGTGGGGGAATTGTAACTGGAAACTATGCAGCAATGCCCGGGCCGGATATGAGATTGCTGCTGGCAGTCGAGCGCCGCGATCGAGCAGCGTTTGCTCGGTCTGACCGTAGCCATCGTCTCCCAGGATCGGGTGCCCGACCGACTGCAGGTGTATTCGAATCTGGTTTTGACGCCCGGTGATGGGGCGGCACAAAAGCACCGAAATGCCATTTTTTGAGGCGAGCCATTGAAAGCGGGTACGAGATGGTTTGCCGCTGACAGCGTCCGCGCGAGCGAGTCGGTGATCGTGCTGGCGAGTGCGGTCGATGTGAGCAGAGACCCCGACATTGACCTCGAATGTGGGTTGCTCCGGAACTCCCTCGACGATGGCCAGGTAGGACTTCTGGACCCGGTTTGCCTCGAAGTCATCTTGCAATAATCTCCTCGCCTGCACCGTCTTGGCCAGCAGTAACAGGCCCGAGGTGTCTCGGTCGAGACGATGGCACAGACGGTGAATGACCTTACGGTTTGATCGGTCATTCAATTCTCGCCACTGGCGGTGGAGGCCATCGATGACGGTCCCGACATGGGTCTTGCCCACCGGGTGGACCAGCATTCCGGTTGGTTTTTGCACTGCCAGCAGCCATGGATCTTCCATCAACACCGATAATTTTTCCGGAGGAGACTCGGGGGCAGAGCCTGTTTCGAGCAGTACTTCTACTTCATCTCCGCTCCCGACCCGGGTCGAGGCACGGGCCACATCTCCATTGAGTCGCACTCTCCCGAGGGAGATCAGTTTTTGGATTTTGCTGCGAGAACTCCAGCCTAGCCGCGCCTGGAGCCATAGGTCGAGGCGGCTACGTTGCTTCTGCCGGACCCGAAATCGAGCCGATTCCGGGGGGCGAGAAAGGTCTCTCCCGGGTGTCAGAACCATTTCTCCTGCTCCCTGCTGCGGTGCTGCGGGACTCAGCCGCTGCCTGCGGGCCATTCTAGAGTACCCAGCTTGCCGCATCTGCGTTTTCGGTCAGACTTGACCATCCCTGCGGGGATCCCTACCATCCCCGAAATGGGTCGAAGACCCCTCACCCGGATTCCTCGGTCGC
>DUAN01000191.1 GCA_012960845.1 Planctomycetota bacterium
ACGAATTCCACCCCGATCAAACAATCTCACTCCCTGCTACTGCGGGCTTCACTGCAACGATTCAATCGCCAAACTGAATCCCCTGGGCCAGCGGTAACTCCTTCGAGTAGTTGATGGTGCAGGTTTGTCTGCGCATGTAGGTCTTCCAGGAATCTGAACCCGACTCGCGGCCGCCGCCAGTGTCCTTCTCTCCGCCAAAGGCTCCGCCGATCTCGGCGCCACTGGTTCCGATGTTCACGTTGGCGATTCCGCAATCGGAGCCCGCCGCAGAAAGGAACTTCTCCGACTCCTGCAGATCTCGAGTAAAGATGGCACTCGACAATCCCTGCGGAACAGCGTTATGCCACTCGATCACCTGGTCCAGATCACGGTACCGCACCAGATAGAGGATCGGTGCAAAGGTTTCCTCATGAACGATTTTCATGTCGTGACGAGCTCTGACGAGTGTCGGCTGAACGTAATGACCACCTTCAGGCACTCCCTCGGTGACGCTCTGCCCACCGTAGATCACCTCTCCGCCCTCCTCCTGAACCGCCGTCAACGCCTCCATCATGTCGCCCACGGCACCTTGCTGAACCAGCGGCCCCATCAAGGTGCTGCCCTCCAGTGGGTCACCGATCTTCACCTGCTGGTAGGCAGTGATGAGGCGCGACTCCATCTCATCGGCGATGTCCTCGTGGAGAAACAATCGCCGGGTCGAGGTGCAGCGCTGTCCGGCAGTTCCGCACGCTCCAAAGACCACCGCTCTCATCGCAAGATCGAGATCTGCCCGGTCTGAAACCACGATGGCATTGTTCCCTCCCAGTTCGAGGAGGGTCCTTCCGAGACGCAATCCAACCACTTCAGCGACACGACGGCCCATCCGACAGGACCCCGTGGCACTGATCAGAGGCAAGTTTCGATCGGCCAGCATCGCTTCTCCGACCGGATCGCGATGGGCCACCACCAGACCAAAGATGGGAGGGGCTGCCATTTCATCGAGAACCTTCTGGGCGATCTTGTGGACAGCCACTGCGCAAAGAGGAGTCGAAGAAGAGGGCTTCCAGATCACCGCATCGCCACAGGCGGCAGCGACCAGCGCATTCCAGGCCCAGACCGCAACCGGGAAATTGAACGCAGTGATGCAACCGACAACCCCGAGCGGGTGCCACTGTTCGTACATCCGGTGTCCAGGTCGTTCTGAATGCATCGAGAGGCCATACAGTTGCCTCGAGAGACCCACTGAAAAATCAGCGATGTCGATCATCTCCTGCACTTCCCCGATCCCCTCGGGAAGAATTTTCCCCATCTCTGCAGAGACCAGGCGACCGAGCGGATCGAGATGATCTCTCAGAGCATTTCCAATCCTCCGCACCACCTCGCCGCGGCGCGGAGCGGGCCAGGTACGCCATTCGAGAAACGCCTCTCTGGTGGCACTGACGGTCTGCTGGTAATCCTCGAAGGTGGCCAGCGACACCTTGCCCAGCAGCGACCCATCGACCGGCGAATGACTTTCTAGCCACTGCTCGGAAGGTGCTTTCCAGTCGCCGGCGAAGACTCCAGGGTTTTCCTGCTGGAGACCCAGTGCATCGAGAAATGACAGATCCATTCCGAACCCCTTTCCTGGGGAAGTGGTCGATCGAAGCCGCATCGTCCAGGCTTCGTCTCCGTGAGAGTGGCGTACCCTAGCCCTGCGAAGGGAAGTCGTCGAGGGTTCCCGATCGGTAGAGAATTAGTCAGTTGCTGGGTGCTCTTCCGGGGAGGACTGCGATCCGCGGCCCTCCCTTTCGCTGCTGGCCCTCGAGATCAACCCTAACCGCACAAAAATAATCGGCTTACGACCCACCCCGCGAACCACTCCGCAAACCACCACTCGGCTGAATCCGGAAAGACTTCCCTGAATGTCGCAAATGCTGACCCACTTTATCTTCAATTTACTCAACAAGGTACTCGCCTGAGGCCATCTGGTTGCTACTATCGGAATATGGTCTGTATGAAGAGAGCGGAACTGGATTGAGTTCCATTTTCATTGATAGACATGTCGTGCTGTTGGTTTCTACCGGTATTTGGTGAGGACTTTCGGGATTTATCCGCGAGTCACTCCTACTCGGATGGATTCCAGGGCTTGGGAAATAAATGTTGTAAATTTCTGTCTTCTTCCGGTGACTTGGAATGCTGGTTTCAACCCAGTTGAAGTTTCGGAGAAGCTGACTGATTGTTTATTCACACCTACGTGTGAAGAGAGGAACTCCATGCGTTCTTTGAGTCTTGTGGCGATCATTTGTGGATTGATTTCTTTGGGAGGATTTTCGACCCTCCACGGACAATCCGACGAATGTGATGTCGCCACCTTCATCGATGTCTCTGCCGGAGCCGGCGTCTATACCGCAGCGTTCGATACGACCACTGCAACAGACTCCGCAAATCCTGCACCGACAATTCCATGTACAGTACTCGGAGCACTTTCTAACGACGTGTGGTGGGAGTTCACATCTTCTGTCGATGGGATTGCCGAACTTCACACTTGCGGTGCCGCTGGAGACCTCGACACCGATCTGGTCATGTACGAGGGTGCCGACTGCACCACGATGATCGAGGTCGGCTGCAACGGGGATGCCACCATCCTGGCCGGCTGCCAGGCTTATTACAGCCATATCCAGTTTGTCCCGGTGATCGGTGGCCTGACCTACAAGATCCGCCTGGGCGCCTGGGGTGCTGGGGGTTCGGGAACAGGTACCTTGACCCTTGCACTGGTCGTCCCCAGTCCTGAAATCTGTGACGACGGGCTCGACAACGATGGTGACGGTTTCGTCGACTGTTTCGATGCGGACTGCGTGGGTAACCCCGCCTGCTTTGAAGGTGACTCCGTGACCTGCACCGACGGCGTCGACAACGACGGCGACGGCACCACTGATTGCGCCGATGTCGATTGCAGCGGAATCCTTCCCTGCGGACTCGAATCTGACTACTGTGACGACGGAATTGACAATGACGGTGACGGTCTCATCGACTGTGCCGATGTTATCGATTGCCCGCTTGGTAGCCCCGCGTGCCTCGCCGCTGATAACGATGAGTGTGACGGAGCCATCGATATTGGCCCGGTCGCAGGATTTGGGACCTACACCGGATTCATCGACACCACCCTGGCCAGTGACTCCGCCAACCCGATGCCGACGATTCCCTGCAATGTTCTGGGATCGTTGAGCAATGATGTCTGGCACAGTTTCACACCGGATGCTGACGGTGCCATCACGGTTCACACCTGCGACGGTTCAGGATTTGACACTGACGTGGTGGTGTACGAGGATTCGTTGTTTGATTGCACCTCCCTGGTCGAGGTCGGTTGTAACGGCGATTCCAATATCCTGGTCGGCTGCCAGATTTTCTACAGCCACATCACTGGAATCCCGGTGATAGGCGGACAAACCTACAAGATCAGAACCGGAGCTTATGGACTGGGTGTTACCGGAACCAATACCCTCACCGTGGAGTTCTTCTCCATCTCCGCTGAAATCTGTGATGATGGAATTGACAACGACGGCGATGGTCTGATCGACTGCGCCGATCCCGTCGATTGCCCATTTGGAATTCCTCCCTGCGATGCCGCAGGAAACGACGAGTGCGACGGCGCCTCGCTGATCGATGTCTCTGCCGGAGCGGGAACCTACAGCGCTTTCTTCGACACAACGCTGGCCAGTGATTCTGCCTACCCGGCACCGGCCCTTCCTTGCACCGTGCTGGGAGCCCTCGCCAATGATGTGTGGTTCGAGTTCTCGCCGTCCGTCGATGCGGTCGCCGAGATTCATACCTGCGGAGTTGCGGGCGACCTGGACACCGATCTGGTCGTCTACGAGGGCAGTGATTGCACCGCCCTGACCGAGATTGCCTGTAACGGTGACGCGGGAATCCTGGCGGGCTGCCAGGCGTACTACAGCCATGTCCAGTTTGTTCAATTGTCCGCTGGCCTCACCTACAAGATCCGAATTGGAGCGTGGGCCGTAGAAACCGGCACCGGCACCGTGACCATCGATATGGTGGTCCCCGGTGTTGAAGACTGCACCAATGGTGTGGATGATGACCTGGATGGATTCATCGACTGCTTCGATCCAGACTGCTACACCGACCCCAACTGCACTTACATTGACGGAGACGAGTGCTTCGTGGCCTTGGATGTAGTCGAAGGGGCCAATCTGATCGACACCACCACCTTCACCAACAGTTCCAATCTGGTCGATTACGGCCTGTGCGCCGGAACCCTTGGTGGTGCGATGGCTTCGGATGGCTGGTACCGCTGGGTGGCGACTTCCGACGCCAATTACTGGATTCACACCTGCGATCCCGCAGGATGGGATACAGATGTGATCGTCTACGAGGGACCCTGCGATGCTCTGGTGCCGGTCGCCTGTAACGGTGACGACCAGGCCGGGTTGGTGACTGGCTGCCAGGGTTTCTTCTCGTTCATCGAGTTCACTGCGCTGGCTGGCACCGAGTACATGATTCGCGTGGGATCGTGGGGCGCGGGAGGTGGCACTGGCACCCTCAATATCGTTCCGTTGCTGTGCCCGCCGATGGCTGGCTTGGCTTCGACCTCGGATTGCGTCACGGGTGATGTCACCCTGAGTTGGACCGGAAATGCCTACGACACCGTCGATATCCTCCGGGATTCGGTGCTGATCGACAGCGTGCCCGGAACCGATACCTCATACGTCGACCCCGGATTGGCGAGTGGTAGCTACCAGTACACCGTCCAGGGCGTCTGTGCGGGTAATATCGGTGGCTCCCAGATCATCACCACGAATGTCGCATCCTACGGTGGCGAACCTCATGTGATCTTCGCCGTTGAAGGTATTGACGATATCGACAGTGTCACTGCTCTTCAGGCGGCACTCGATGCCAATGGTGTCTCCTATGTCACCACCACCCTCGGCCCCGGCGCGTGGGGTTGCCTCGGTAGCGGCACCCTTCAGTGCGCCTGGATGATGACCGGTACCTACCCCAATGATTACCGGATCACCGATGCGGACGGCGCTGCACTCGCCACTGCCGTCGAGAATGGCAAGGGTGTCTACTTCGAGGCCGGAGACCACTGGGGCTTCGCCCACCTGGCCACCAACTACGACAATTACGATGGGGTCGATCAAGGAGCCGTAGTAGATGGGGATGACTCCTTCGTCGCCATGGACGGCTTCGACAGCGGCTTCGGTCTCGACACCTCCGATCTCTCCGGCAGCGCCTACAACCAGGCAAATGCAGGCAACGACTGGACTGACCAGATTCAGCCAGGCGTAGGATCGGGCGGCCCCAATGTCGCTCAGATCTGGGCGAACGCTGGTGGTGGATACGGCACGGGCAACTTCTACGCCACTGATGATCCGTTCGGAAATACCATCTCTCAATCATGGGAGTTCGGTGGATTCGGCGGAGATCAGGTCGACCTGGCCGCACGCTACCTCGCTGTACTCGGCGGCGGTGGCCCTCCTCCAGGAGTGACCTTCAGCCGTGGTGACTGCAACTCTGACGGTGGATTCAACATCGCTGACCAGATCTTCATCCTTGCCGCTCTCTTCTCGGGTGGTGCGGCCGGAGTCTGTGCCGATGCATGTGACGAGAACGATGACGGCGGCATCAACATCGCCGACGGAATCTACGGTCTTGCGGCCTTGTTCAGTGGCGGACCACCTCCGCCGGCACCCAGCCCGGGTGTCTGTGGTGTGGATCCAACCGACGATGCTCTTGATTGCGCGAGCTTCCCACCCTGCCCCTAGTCTCTAGCGGGTAGCAAACGGATGCCTCTGCGAGAGGCCTTTTCCATCCGGGAAAGGCCTCTCGCTTTTTTCATCGAGGATATTGACCGATGGCTCAGCTCTATTCCCCCACCGAGGCTGGGCTCCATCGCACCCTCTGGAGTCGCCACGCCGACTTCGTTGAACTTCTCTTTCCTGCCACCTGTTGCATTCCGCAACAGGTCATTCGCAACGGTTCAGTGGAGAGTTTACGATCGAACCCTGAAGAGACATTGCCCGATGAGACGATGAGACGAGGAGACTTGGGCCCGCTGGATGGCCCCGGTCACATTATTCAAGTGCGCCGTGACAGATATTAGTTGAACTTCCAGAACCGCTTATCGGTCTGGTCCATGCTGAATTCCGGTCCCCCATGAATTCTAAAAATTTCCGCATCGCTGTTCTCCTGCTCACCTTGATCTCCTCCACCAGCGCCGGCTGGACACAATCTGTACCTCGGGGCTGGCTCACCGCTCCAGCGGGATCGGGAAGCAGTTACTTTGTCGATCCCGCCGATCTGCTGGCGGGTCCGACTCCGTTGCAAGGAAGTTCAGCCCTGGGCATCTGCCTGGTCCCTGAACCCAATCCGTGGAGTGTCGATGCTGTGATCGTGATCGACATCTTCAGTTTCGAGAACTGGGTCTATGATGCCGTGACGCTGGACCCTCTCGATACGATCCTCAATCCAACCCCTCCCGGGGCTCTGACCACCGGAATCACCACCGATGGAACCACTCTCTTCTGGGCGATCGTCACTGCCACAGGCACTAGCGACCTCTGGAGAACCGATCTGGACGGAGGGAATCCGGCACTGGTCGGGACGATGGGACTTCAGGGGCCGGCGTTCGCAGGAGGCCTCGCATGGAATGGCTCGAATGGAATCTGGGCAAACAATATTTCCGGCGATCGGTACGACCTGATCTCGACCAGCGATGGCAGTTACCTGGGAGCGAGCATCTTTCACCCCGATGGGTCTGGACCTGGCAACGGAGTGGCCTGGCGATCGGATTGTGAAAGACTGGAAGTTCCTCACGGACCTGCGAGAGCGAGTCGGGTCACTAGCATCTCGATCATCGATCCGTTGACCGATGTCGCCCTCGCTCCGATGGCGGTGGCGGCTACCGCCTACTTCATCAATGGCATCGAGACTTCTCGCTCTGCAGCCGCTGCTGGTTTCGATCCATTTGGGGTCTATTCGATCTGGGTCGTCGACAATGGATCCAACTCCTTGATCGTCCTCGAGGGGCGCCAACAGTGCCCCGAAGCACTCGATCCCATCAACGCTATCGAGTACCGAGCAACAACGAATGGCGAGATTGTCGTCACCTGGGAAGCGGATTCCTCGCTCGACAGCGTCGATATCCGGATCGATGGGGAGTTGCAAGACAGTCTCGATGGAGCCAGCGGTCAATGGAGCGGGATCTCCCCGATCCTACCGGGCCTGGTGACACTTCAGATCAACGGGCATAGCGGAAACTCATGGACTCCCACCAGTTCCAGTGAGCTACTGGTTCCCGGCTGTTCTGACGGGTCGATTCAACTCTCACACCTCGATCTGCCAGACCTCTTTGAACCGGGCACTCCCGTCTGTGGCTCCGGCTTGGCCCACTTATCTCAATCTTACTGGCGCACCTTCAATCATTGCGAAGCTCCATTTTCTCAAACCGAAGGGATGTGGGTCGAGTCGATTCGAGTGGCAGTGGAGAACTCAGAACCGGGCCCGGGCTTCATCACCCAACCGGTAATTCTTCGGCTCTATGAGGATCCCAACCGAGATTCCATCGCACCTGTGGACACCTTGCTGGAACTCCACGAGCAGCAATTTCAGATCCCTCCCCTGGTTCAGCAACATTTCTGCCTCAACCTGAACTCACCGTTGGCGGTCGAGTGTGGTACCCAGTTGGTCGTCGAACTGGAACTGGTGGATGGATCCTTTGATGAACATCTCTTCGTTCTGGGATCGAACTCGCAGGGAGAAAGTTCCGCAGGAAATTACTCGGCCGCTTCTTGCGGCATAGCCGAACCGGTCCCCTTCGCTACCCTCGGGTGGGGAAGCGTGCACATCGGAATCGATCTGATCGGTCGCAATCTCTCGCGCCCCTTCATCCGTGGCGACAGCAATGGAGACGGTTCTCGAAATCTCGCCGATGCGATCCGGATTCTCGAGGTGCTGTTTATTCCCGGTTCGATCGGGTTCGACTGTTCCGACGCGGCAGATTGTAATGACGACGGCTCCGTGAACCTGGCCGATGCTGTGACCCTTCTGTCCTATCTATTTATCCCTGGAACCCCACCAATCGCCGATCCCAGCAGTTGTGGGATAGATCCTCCGCCACCGGACTCGCTCCTCTGCGAAGAAAATGCCGGTTGTCTGTAAATTCCCTGGTTAACCCCTGCAAGAACTACCTAAATGAACTTTCTGGTCCT
Organism: Planctomycetota bacterium; assembly: GCA_012960845.1. Taxonomy (GTDB): domain Bacteria; phylum Planctomycetota; class UBA8108; order UBA1146; family UBA1146; genus QNYK01. Next base: position 8,190 of record DUAN01000191.1, read on the forward strand.
TGACCCGGCCCGTTGTCCCGGTAAATTTGACTTATAGGGCTGAATCCCTCTTCCTTTTGATTTCTGGGTCAATTGTACCCCAGGTTCAAATGGGTCTGAGATTATCGGGGTTCAACCAACGGGTCCAAATTCACAGTTTTCGATCTTGAGGTATCTGCGAAACAAGCCAACTGGCTGGGACAAATTCGTCTCCGTTTTCGCTCGGAAGGGATTGAGTTGATGCGTCTTCTTATTCTTGGACTGGCATTCACATTTGCATTGCCAACCTATGTTTACTCACAACCTGCAAATGATGAGTGTGCCGGTGCGGAAGTGATCCCTTTTAGCACTGGGGTGACACTGCAAGCGATCGACACCACCACCGCCACGACCAGTGCGAATCCTGTGGTTGGGGCACCCTGTGCAGGATCTGCCATCGGCACCTGTGAGTTCGATGTCTGGTACAGCTGGACACCTGCCGTCGATGGGCTGGTCCAGATCTCAACCTGTAACCTGATCGACTTCGACTCCGACGTGCTGGTCTACAGCAGTGGATGTGGAACTCTGGATGAAGTCGCTTGTAACGGAGACGGCGGCGGTTGTGCCGGGTTCTCCTCACTGATTGCTGGATTCACGGTGCTCGGAGGTACCGAGTACCTCATCCGAATCGGTGGCTGGGACGCAGGCTCTTCCGGAGTCGGTGACCTCGAGATCACATTTTCAGACTTACTTCCGGTCTCCAACCTCATTTGCACGCCGGACAACTCGTCCGGAATCAATGAAGTGACCGTTGCATGGGACGAAGACGTCTTCTACAACAACGTCAATCTTTACCTCGATGTGGTCGATCCAGCCAACTTGATCGCAACCGTTCCCGGTGGCGGAGCGGGTGCTACGGGTTCGTTCCTGTACTCGCCAGCTGCCGATGGTGGACACTCCATCATCGTCGAGGCGGAGTCGGGAGGGACTTTTGCCCCGACTGCCACCTGCACTTACTTCTTCTCTGCCCCCTGCCCGACCACCAACGGTGCGACCATGGTCCCGGTAGCCACCAACTTGCCGCTGGGCGGCGCCGTTTCCTGCAACGCAGGAGGCCTCCACGCAGACAACTCCTACTACCGTGCCTTCGATCTCTGTAACAACTACTCGATCACCAACAACATCGATGTGCGCTGTGTCACCACGGCGTTCGCCTCGACCCCCGCTGCGGGCACCCCCACCCAGCCGGTTCGTGTACGCCTCAGCGTCGACACCAACGGCGGTGCTGTCGGGCCGTTGACTGCGCTGACGCTGGTCTACGAGGAAGAGTTCCAGGTGCCAGTGGTACCCAATGATATCTACAGCTTCGTCATGGGCACCGGATTGGTCGACCCGGACGGAACCCTCGCAGGCACGGCCTCGACCGTGATCGGCTGCCTCGATGGCGAAACCCTCGTGGTCGAAATCTTCACCCCCGACGGACAAGCCGCTGGGCACAGCCTGTTCATGGGGATCCCAGATCCTGCGCAAACCAACCCGGCCACCGACCAGATCGGTGCCAGTTACATCTCGGCAGCGGCCTGTGGATTGACCGAACCGCTGGACATGGTCAACCTTGGATTCCCGACCAACATGTGGGTGATGGATGTCGCCTGGGATGACGCCGGACCTTGCGTCTGTGGTGGTGGGGTTTCCAACCTGATCTGTCAGCAGACCCCCGGAACCACCCAGTGGGACATGGCCTGGACCCCGGTCGGACCCATCGGATCCTACGAGGTCGAGATCGACGGAAACATCGAGGCGGTCCTCGATGGAACAGCCACCAGTTACCAGACACCTGCTGTGACCGCATACGAGGTTCAGCAGATGTTCATCACCGCCTATGACGGTCCCGGTGCCACCGGATCGATCATCAACTATGCCGGTTGCGACACCAACACCGCACCCGCCAACAGTTGGTTCGAAGGTGCCGAGGCGATCGCCATCGGAAATACCGATTTCAGCATCACCAATGCGGTGCTGACCACCGGACCCGATCTCGATGCTGCAGTGTGCGCCATGAACATCGGAAATGATGGCATCTTCAATGACCTGTACTACTGCTTCACTGCAGGGAGTACCGGCGAAGTGCTGGTTTCCACCTGTGGCGGCGCCACCTTCGACACCCGTCTTGCGGTTTACACCGGCTGCACCAGTGACGATCCTGCCGGCGTGATCAGCTGTAACGATGACGCTGCCACCGGCGGTACCACTCCAGGTGGAACGGCTCCCGGCAGTACCAACCTTGCCTGCACCAACTTCGCTGCGGAATTGACCTTCGAGGCCACTCAGGGCGAGACTTACATGATCCGCGTCGGAACCTTCAATCAGGCGGGACTGGGCGACGGCACCCTGACGATGAACGACTGCATCCCACCGGGGAATGCCACCGGAAGTGCCGATTGTGCTACTGGCGATGTCACCCTTTCGTGGGACTCCAACCCGAACTTCGTCTCGATGGAAATCACTCGCGACGGTGTCTCGATCGGCAACCCGGATCCAGCGGACACCTCGTTCGTCGATCCATCTGTGGCCAACGGAAACTACCTCTACGAGATCAGCGGAGACTGTGGAAGCGGTCTAAATCCGGCACCAGTCAATGTCTCGGTACTGACCTTCAGTGGCCAGACCGATATCATCCTGGCGATGGAAGGACTGCAGACCAACGGTGCCCTCGGCGATACCGATAGTGGCCAGGCCCTGCTCGACGCGCTGATCGCCGCCGGAAGAGACGCTGGCATGGTCAGAGCTTCGGTTCTCGATTACCCGTGCATCAATGAGAGTAGCGTCGAGAACATCTGGGTGATGACCGGAACCGTCCCCTTCGACTACCGCATCACTGCCGGTGAAGGAGATGCCCTGGGACAGGCCAGCATCGACGGTAAGAACATCTACTTCGAGGGTGGGGACCACTTCGGTTTTGTTCACCAGGCTTCCCTCTTCGATTCGCGTGACGGGGTCGACGATTCCACCTACGACACCGGCGATGGAGATGACACCTTCACCTCGATGAATGGTCTCGATAGCGGTCAAGGACTCGACCTCAGCGGTTACCAGGCTGTGGCCTACATCCAGGACCTACCGCTCGACAATGAGTGGACCGATCAGTTGACCCCGGCCACCAGTGACGGCAGTGGACCCAATGCTGCCGCCATCTGGGAAAACCAGGATGACGGTCTCTCCGGCGGGGGCGTTCCCTCGGCCGGCGCCGAAGGAAACTACGTCACCACGGTCTTCTACAACACCGACGATGGTGGAAGAACGATCAGTAGTGGCTGGGAGTTCGGCGGTTTCTCTGGAGACCAGACGATTCTGGCACAGGACTACCTCGGAGCGTTCGCCTCTGGCCCGCCCCAGGTGCTCTTCAAGCGGGGCGACAAGAACATGGATGGCGGATTCAACATCGCCGATGAAATCTACCTGCTGGCGGCCTTGTTCTCTGGCGGCTCTCCGTGCGCGTGCCCCGACTCTTGCGACGAGAATGATGATGGTTCGGTCAACATCGCAGATGCCATCTATGGCCTTGCTGCCCTCTTCTCGGGTGGAGCCGCACCTCCGGCTCCGGGTCCGAACACCTGCGGTCCTGACCCGACCGACGATGCTCTGGCAGACTGTGTTTACACCGGTGCCTGCTAGAGTTTGAACTGCAGCGAGGGAATGTCGAGGTGGCCCCCGTGGTGACCTTGACTGACTGGAAGCCGAGGGGCGGTGAGGAATACCTCTCACCGCCTCTCGGCCTTTTTTCGAGAAAAACCTGTCGACTACGACTTCGCAGAATTGAGCCGGTGCGTGCGGATCGGTATCCAAGAAGAAACCAAGACTTACAACTCGTCGTTGGTTTCAAGATCAAGTGATAAAAAGTCTCGTCCAGAATTGGATCAATTTGGCGGCTGCGTTGCGAGAGCCATTTGTTCCGAATACGCTGACATGCTGGAAGTGTGAAAATCCCTTTCGTTTCCTCCGATCCCGAGGCCGTGTCTCGTGGATTGGCACTGGAGGTCAATGACATGAAATCGCTCTCTTTTGCAGTCCTCATGGCACTGCTTATCACTGTTTTCCCCGGTGCTCTTTCTGGCCAGGTGGTCATCAACGAGGTGCGCATCGATCAGTCCAGTACTGACACCGATGAGTACTTTGAACTGGCAGGCCCTGCTGGCCAATCGTTGACCGGGCTCTCCTATATAGTGCTCGGCGACAGTTCCGCTGGAAGTGGCTCCGTCGAAGCGGTGGTCACGCTGTTTGGCCAGACGATTCCTGGCAGCGGATTGTTTGTCGCGGCAGAGGCGACCTTCACCATCGGCGTGGCAGACTTCACCACTGACCTGAACTTCGAGAACAGTGATAATGTAACTCACATGCTCGTATCCGGTTTCACCGGTGTCGTCGGAGACGATCTGGATACTGACGACGACGGAATCCTCGATTCCACTCCATGGAGTTCCATCGAGGACGATTTCGCCCTGCTGGAAAATCCGATCGATCCCATCACTGGCAACACCTCAGCCGGCGAACTGGTTTACAGTCAAAACACCATCGGACCCGATGGAACCTTCACCCCCGCCCATGTGGTGCGCTGCCCCGATATTTCGGGCGACTGGGAGATCATGCCATTTGCTGATCTGGGTGCTCCCTTCGACACCCCAGGATCTTTCAATACCTGTCCTGAAGTTTGTGACAACGGTGCCGATGACGATGGGGATGGAGATACCGATTGCGCCGATCTCGATTGCGCAGGAGACCCCAGCTGCGCCCCCACTCCACCCAACGATGATTGCACCGCGGCCACCGCGCTGATCGAGGGTGTCTTTGGCTTCACCACCCTTGGATCATCCACCGACGGCCCGACCAACTGTGGTGGCAGCCTGCTCAACGACATCTGGTTCCTCTACACCGCGTCCTGTAGCGGCACCGTCACCTTTTCCACCTGCAACTCAGCCAATTTCAATCCGCAGATGGCCATCTACCCCGGTAGCAGCCCCTGCCCGCCGGCAGTCGACTCCTTCATCGCCTGCGATGCAGGAAGTTGTAGTGGCTCGGGTGAACCGGAAATCTTCCTCGATGCCATTGCTGGTGAGGACTACCTGATTCAGATCGGTGGATTCAACGGAGAACGCGGCGACGGGACACTGACCATCAGCTGTCCACCTGCAGATTGTCATCAGTTTCCCAACCCCAACATCGAGTATGACGGATTCGTCGGGACCTTGGTGAGCAATGCTCCCGCCGCTCCCATCACTGATACCGCACCCGCCTTCGACCTGATCGACGTCACCAGCGGTGGTACGATTGCCGATCTGGATGTGGGCGTTGAGATCACCCACGCATTCATCGGGAATCTCGACATCGATGTGGTCGCCCCGTCTCAGACACAGATCCGTCTCTATCAGAGTGAAACCAATTCCGATGACGACATGTCACTCATCTTTGACGATGAGGGTGTCGATTACGGCACTGTAACCACCTGGAGCGGCTCTCGAATGCAACCGTATGAGTTGTCACAGGGCACCGGCTCCCTCGCCAACTTTGACGGGGAACCGGCCAACGGGACCTGGGGTATCATCATCGCCGACATCTTCGCGGGATCCGCTGGAGGTACTCTGGACCAGTGGTCCCTGCAGATCAGCCAGCCACTGGCGATCCCCGATGGAACCTCCTTCTCCGAGAACCAGATCCTCATCGATCCGATCGATACCACGGGGATTCTTGACCTCGATATCGACATCGACATCACCCATGGCGATGCATCCGATCTCGAGGTCGACCTGGTCTCCCCTCAGGGGACCTCGATCCGACTACACGACCATGGGGCTGGAACCGATCTGCTGGGACGCTTCGACGATGCCACCGGTTCCAACGACGGCTTCGGCGGGCTGATCCCCTCGGGCCCTGGAACACTGGCTGACTTTGATGGTGAAGCGGTGGGAGGCGCCTGGACGCTGACCGTTGCAGATACCATCTCCGGCATCGAGGGCTCCCTCAACGGTTGGGCTCTTCAGGTCTGTCCGGCAGACTGCGCCCCACCGACGGACTTGCTGTTGACCAGTAACTGCGGCGACGGCACCGTCAGCCTCTCGTGGATCAACAACTCACCCTACGACAGCATCCAGATCGATCGAGATGGAGCGCCCCTCGATACCGTGGCGGGTACAGCCTCCGACTACACCGACCTCACCGCCTCCGACGGATTCCATGACTACACCGTTCGAGGAATCTGTCCGGTCGGTGCGGCTTCCGTCGAGGAATCCATCACTCACTACTCCTACAATGGAGAGGACACCATCGTGGTGGCGCTCGAAGGGCTGTTCGATGGAGGCGATACCGGAGCCAATGATTCAGGCCAAGCGATCCTCGACAGTTTGCTGGCTGCAGGGGCCAATGCTCGCCTGATCCGCACCCAGATCGATGAGTACGCCTGCCTCGATCCGCAAACAGTGTCCCAGGTGTGGATCGCATGTGGCACCTACCCGACAGACTTCAACCTCACATCGGAGGAAGCGAACCTCATCGCCGACCTCGCCGCTGCGGGTGTAGCGATCTACTTCGAGAGTGCAGATCACTGGAGCTTCAACCACCCCATCTCCTCTTTCGATGATCGAGATGGAGTTGCGGAGCCGTATGCACAGGATGAGAACGACTCGTTGACATCGATCGACGGAGTCGATTCGGGTCTAGGGATCGACATGTCCGGTAGTCAGAACGTGAGTTACAACCAGGATTCCACTGGCAATGATTACAACAACTACCTGATTCCTGCATCGGCAGAACTCGCAGGTGGAAATGCTGGTCTGGTGTGGCAGTACGACGATGCCATCGGGAATATCGATCCGAACCTGGGTGTCACCACGGCATATCTGCCGGCCACCGGTGCTCCGGTCATCTGCTCCTCCTTCGAACTGGGGGGCATGGGAAGTGCCGCAGATCGAGATGCCGCAGTTGCTGCCTATCGGGCCTTCTTCGGCGGAGGTCCGCCTCCACCGACCGGAGGCTTCCAGCGGGCTGATTGCAACGCAGACGGAGCATTCAACATCGCCGACGCCGTCTTCACACTGGCGAATCTCTTCTCCGGTGGACCCGAGAGTACCTGCGTCGACGCCTGCGACTCCAACGACGACGGCAGCATCAACATCGCCGATGCGGTCTTTGCTCTGGCGACTCTCTTCAGTGGAGGTCCCAATCCTCCAGCACCGTTCGGGGACTGCGATGCCGATCCGACCTCCGACTCCCTCGAGTGCGTGGAGTACAACAGCTGCCCCTGATGACAGGATCAGTTCCGAGATGAAAATGCACTGGCGGGTGAGGTCGAGTCGATCTCACCCGCCAGTTTTCTGATACCATGCTCCTGCCGCGGCGGCGACAGCGTAGCCGCAGAGGAAGGGGTGTCCTTGACAGCAACGGACCGATCGGTGACGAGGGATAGTAGCAGTCGTGCCGGATCGGTGACGGGGGCACTGCTGATCTCGCGGCTGCTCGGCCTCGGTCGCGATATGGTGCTGAACATGTTGCTCGGTGCGGGCCCCACCTCCGATGCCCTCCGAGCGGCGCTGAAGATCCCGTCGATGTTCCGTGACCTGGTCGCAGAGGGAAGCGTCTCGGCAGCTTTCCTGCCCTCCTTCGAGGAGCAGAAGGTGACCGGCGGATTGAATGCCGCCCTTCGTTTCTCACGAGCGGCTCTGACCCTCCTCCTGCTCGGTTCCACCCTGATCGCCGTGCTGCTATGGCATTTCGCCCCTGCCTGGATGCAGCAACTGGCACCGGGGCTGGAAAAACCGCAGTTGGCGCTGCAACTGTTCAACGGATTGCTCCCCTTCCTCCTGATGGTGCCCTTTCTTGCCATCCTTCGAGGACTACTCCTGGCGGCAGACCGCAACCGCTCCGCCATGGCCGCCCAGGCCCTCCAGAATGCGACCCTGATCGGCGCAGGACTATGGATGGTGACCGAGGTGCAGACTCCCGAGCTGGTCGCCTCCGGTTGGACCTGGGCGTTCCTGATCGGTGCTGCGGGCAGTGTCGGCATGCTCGCCATCTCCTGTCGCACCGTCCACCCGATTCCACTGCCCACCCTGGGGCTCCGCGCTGCTGGTACCGGCCGATTCTGTCGAGATCTGATCTTCCAGCTGCTGGCCAGTTCGGTCACCTACATCAACTCGTTGATGGCGATCCACTTCGCCACCCTGATCGGAACCGGCGCAGTCACCTACCTCGACAATGCCTTTCGATTTCACTTCCTCCCGGTAGCCCTCATCGGAGTCGCTCTCGGGACCATTGCAGGGGTCGACGCCGCCAGGCTGGTGGCGAGAAAACAGTCGAGGGCGCTGGCGATTCGTATCGGACGAAACTTGCGTAATGCCCTCTTCATCTCACTCCCAGCCGCCGTCGGCCTGGCGATCCTGGCTGACCCGCTGATCCGTGTCCTGCTCCAGCGGGGACAGTTCACCGCTGCCAACACCACCGAGACGGTTGCGGTGTTGAAGATATTCTGCGTGTCGATTCCGTTCGCCTGTCTGTGCCCTGCACTGATCCGCACCAGTATGGCGCTGGGACTACGAACGCTGCTGATGCCCGCATCCGTAGCAGCCTTGCTGGTCAACTGGACACTGTTGGCGTCGCTGGAAGGTCGCTGGGGAGTGCCCGGGCTGGCCGCGGCTTCGGTGATCTCCACCATCACCAGCTGGATCATCTTCGAGGTCGGGCTTCGAAAGCACCTGGCACTGCCGAGACCCCGTTTTGCTGCGGTGCTCCGCAATGTATGCGTGGTGGTGGCAGTCGCATCGGTGACCGGTGTTGTCCTGCAACTGTCCCGGTCACTTCCGGGACCGACATGGGTAGCCGACCTCTTCTCCCTCATCGCAGGAGTTTCCCTGGGGATGGGCATCACCATCGTGGTCGGACGAGCCACCGGTGCGCCGGAGGTACGGGCACTGCAGAAATTACTCCGGTCCGTCGTCAGGGTGTTTCACCGCAGTTGATTCGACCCGCTGAGCATCGGTTCGCACCATGAGAGAGGGTCGATCAGGTGACCGAGAGTGACTGGCTGGCCACATCTTCACCGGGCCAGATGGGTGGTTCTGGGATCGCCTCGGATGGGATGGACCGCTTCTCCAGCAACCGTGGTCCCAGCGTCACCGAAGCGATGATCTCGGCGATCTGCACGCCGGCGGTTCCATCTCCGTACGGGTTGACCATCCCCTCGAGAGACGCACGGAATCGTGGATCACGCACCTGTCGAATCCCTTCGAGGATGGCGGCCTCGTTCGCAGGGACATCGATGATACAGCGACTTCGCTCCCGGCCCTGTTGCCTGCGACCGATGTTGAGGGTCGGCAATTTCAAGGCAGGAGCCTCCATGATGCCACTCGAAGAGTTGCCCACGATGGCACAGGCGTGTTCCAGCAACGACCAGTACAGGCGGTGCTCCAGATTCACGTGAATCCGAGCATCCTCTCGAGTTTCACAAAATCGTCTGGCACGATCGCGGATCGCGCGACTGCCGGCATCGGAATTGGGAAAGCAAAATACGATGGGACCGGAGACCTGTTCGATGGCCGTGAAGAATGGATCCGTTTCCTTGCTGACTTGCTCGTCGAGCGTCACCGGATGCCAGACCACCACAAGCGGCGGTACCTCGAGGCAGAGATCGATCCGTTCACACAACTCCTCTGCCGAAGGGATGTCGCCGCTGTACAGATGATCGATGCTGGGGGCACCGACCTGGTGAACTCTCCACGGCTCCTCTCCCGCCATCAGCAATCGCCGCTTGGCGGTCTCCGTCGGCACCAGGTGAAGATGTGCAATCGAGGTCAGGGCCTGACGAACGGCGTGATCGACCGCCCCTTCGGAGACCTCTCCCCCCTCGATATGGGCGACCGGAATCCTTAACGATAGGGCTACCGCCGCAGGAGCCAGCATCTCGTAACGATCTGCGATGAGCAGCAATAAGTCCGGTCGCTGTTGCGAGAGGATCTCGGTCAGGGAAAGGATCGCCACTCCGATCGTCTTCGCCATCCCGACATCGGTGTCGCTGCTGAGCAGGCACTCGATGCGATGATCGACCTGGAATCCCTCCCGTTCGATCTCATCGACGGTCATACCAAACTCCGGCGACAGGTGGGCACCCAGCACCGCCAGTTGGAGGTCGATGTCATCGCGATCGCGTAGCTGCGTCAGCGGCGAGGAGAGGTGTCCCCAGTCTGCTCGGCTGGTGGTAAGGGCCAGAACCCTACGTGGCGAGGAACTCACTCTTCCGCTTCCAGGTCGAGCCATGTCGCCCAGGTACCCGGCTCCAGCCTGCTCTCCACCACCCAGGCGCGGACCCATTCGGACGCCGAGACTCCGACCGCCTGCCCATGCTTGAGGATCTGGGTTTGCTCGAGACAGTAGTGAGCCACGGTATAACTCCACGCCCTGACTTGCTCGGCACTGCTGGTCGATCCGATCACCTCGAGCTCCCGCTGGCCGAGGGCACAGAGACCGCGAGTGGCCAGCCCGCGGGTTCCATCGGTCGCTTCCCAGAGGCGAAAGTCGATCCAGATTCGCAAGGGGAGACGGTCCGGAGTCATCGACTGACATGATTCCACGAAAGCAGGCCATGCATGGATGGTCGTGGAGGAGTCCCAGTAGACCCCCACTGCAGCAAAGGCATCTCCAAGAACCTGCGAGACTCTCGTCAACAGTAAGGCTCGCTGAACCGAGAACCCGATCTCATCCTCATCCAGAGGTGGAGCCGAATCGAGTGGAGCCGATTCGGGTGGAGCCAATTCGGCTGCTGCCGACTCCATCTCGACTCCGGACTCTGGCATCTCGGAGGTCGCCACGTCCTGCTCTTCTTCCGTTGTAGACTTCTGGCAGATGACGATCAGGTGAGAGGCGTGAGATAAGAAAACTTGCCGAGCCTCTGGCCAGTACCAGGCATTCTCGATGGGACCGTCAAGAAGTTCATTCGGAATCGGATGATCCCTTCTTGAGACCTTGACCACGACTCCAGCCACTTCAGCGATGGTGGTGATTCCGTCATCCCCCAGGCGGACGATCGTGTCTTCCCCCAGCAATTCGCGCAACCGATCCCCGATCTCGTGGGTCTGGTCAACGATTTCCGATTTCAATGCAAGTATGGAGATCATTTTCTTGTCGCTTGCCTGTCCAGAAGAAGACGATCAAAGAGCCGTCCTTCGGTATCAAATGCAGAGAGCTCCATCTGGTCACCGTTGACATTCACCATCATGAAATGATGTCCGACTCGCTTGTTGGAACTGAACCAGGTCCTGTTGGGAGCAAAGTTCTCGAGGCTTCCTCCGCCTCCACCCGTGGTGATGTAAACCACGCCTTTGCCATTTCCGACGGTTTTCCCGCCTTCAATCGGCCAGGTCCTTTCGTACAGATGAATGTGCCCGTTGAAGACAACATCGACATGGTACTTCTCATAGAGCGGCACCAGGTATTCCTGCACCGGGGGATAGCCCTGGGTCGACGAACCCTTCCAGGTATCGCCGTAGTCATTCTCATCCGAACTCCAGGCGGGGTGATGATGATAGACCACCTTCCAGGTCGCATCGCTGGCTGCGAGGGCTCCCTCGAGCCATGTCACCTGGTCACAGTTCGCAGTGATGGTCTTGTTGGTATCGAGTACGAAAAAATCGGTATTACCCCACCGATACTGGTAGTGATATTCGGGATCAGGCATCGTGAAGTAGTCGTAGTAGAGAGCCGCATTCTGTTCATGATTTCCCAGCGTTGGAAACATCGAGTAGCGACCGAGGATTCCGGCAGCGGCAGAGAAGAACTCGTGGACCCATTCACGCTTGTTGGATCCGGTCCCGACCAGATCTCCGCAATGGACGATGAAGTTGGGACGATGACCCCACGCCAGGTCGCTGACCGCCTTGGTCACCACCGGATTGTTCTGGGTGTCTCCCACGACCAGGAACCCGAAAGCAGTCTCATATCCCGCCGCAGTCTGGAAGGTCAAGATCTCACTACCCACCGCTTCCAACGTGTCTCCCGATTGACCTGCCGGTCGAGCACTCACGCGGTAGAAATAGGGAGTTCCTTCTTCCAGATCATCGATCCGCAAATGGTGCAATTTCGCTTCAGGTCCGGTCGCCGTCATCCCCAACTCCGCTGTTCGCCCGTATTCCACCACCGGCACCGTCGGACGAGAAGTCTCGAAGCACACGGTGATCTCGCTGCGGGTTCCCCACTGGAGATAAGGGGCCACCACCATCGTCAAAGGTGGTCTTGGAGGATCGGACGCCACGCAGCCAGGTTTCGCCATCGATACACTCTTTACCTCGGCGACAGAGAGCGCAGTGGTCCACATCCTCAGATCCTGAATCGCGCCGACATGGGGATTGTGCTCGTTGTCATCCTTGTAGGCTCCGATCACCAGCGGTGCCTCTTGCGGATACAGGATCGGGCCTGACTGGAGGTCGCTCTCTCCCACCAGTTGGCCGTCCAGATAGATGCGCATCGCCTTTCCATCGTAACTGCCGGCAATGTGATGCCACTGACCCAGATCCATCGTCTGATCTCCCTCGAGATAAGTCATCATTCCATCGCCATCGTCACTGCCGACACTCGCCACGGCGATGCAGGGTGCTCCTTTACGAGTCCCCACCAACCAGCCCTTCTCGAACCCACCATTATCCTGGAGGCATCCGAAGATCGAACCCCATTCCATCTTCTCTTCCAGCACGATCCAGGCGCTGACCGTGAAATCCTGGCGCGGAAGATGCTCCAGAACATCCCGATACTGGCGAGCCAGCAGTAACATTCCATTGGCCCCACCTCCCAGCAACAGCGGCCCACTTCCTCCATCCGCCAGACCCAGGTCTCCCGAGAGTTGCCCCTGCATCTTTCCTTCGACCGAGCCGACAACCCCCGAAGCCGAGATGAATGAATCCCTGAAGTCCCAGCGAAGCGCCGGCACAGGAGCGTCTGCTGCCAGTACGACCGTAGATGAAATCCACACGGCACAGAGTATATGCAGCGAGAATCGGGAATGGCTCGGTCGCATGGAACACCTCCTCGGTCAGGGAACAAGGTGGCCATCACCTCTTCACCTGTGGATGAATGGTATTCGACAATATTGCTCGATCAAAAAAACTTTACTCCCAGAGCCTCAATCCGGGGTTAATTTGGATACATGCCCTGGCGATGGAGCCGAAATGGTTCCAGCCGGCGATAGATTCGAGGTACTTGGATGACGGTCCTCCTGCTCCAGATACTCGCCCTCAGAATACTGGCCCTCAGTATACTGGCCCTCAGTAGCGGGTTAGAACTGCTCCCGCTGGAGCAGCCGCCAGCGCTTCCAGAGTCCGCGATACAGGCCTCCCAGGTGCCGGGCGTCAAAACCGATTCCCCGGCAGATTCCCCGGCAGATTTCCGGAGTCAATATCCCGCCGGAGTCGCCTGGTGGGGAACCTGGGAAGGGGCCACCGGGGAAGCCCGTCGCAGCGGCAAGCCGATCTTGCTGCTGTCGGCGGCACCTCAGTGTCATGGCATTCCCGGCATCTGGTGACCGGGGAAACAAGAGATGGATCAGAGTCTCTGGTCCGACCCACTCGTCATCGAAGCGTCACGAAAGTTTGTCTGCGCTCGCCTGGCCACCTACGAAGATGCGGGAGAAGGCAAGTTTCTCGAGGGGATCTACCGCGGCCGCTCGGGTCAGCTGGAGAACACTGTTTTTGTGATACTCACTTCCGATGGGAAGACGCGGTTGAGTCGATCGGGTCGTAGCCCGACGATGGTCTTTGGTGGAGCGGTCGGCTGGGAGGGCACCGTACTGGCCCTCGAGATGGATAATATTGCTGAAGCTCACCCTCCACCCAAGGATCACAAGAGCGCCGATGGCCCAGCACTTCCCATCGCCAAGAGTGTCCGCCTCGCCGTCAACATCGCCGCATGCGACCGACTCCCGCTGGTGATCAGCAGCGGACTCGATGATGCGCAACTCCAGTCCCTTGCAACGGTGGGCTGGAAAGAACCCTACCTCGGACGCTTATGCTGGGCCTCCACCGACGAGCCAGCACAACTGAAGAAGGTGGGAATCGAGAAACCGTCCGCTGGAATCTGGATCGTCCAGCCCGGCAACTTCGGACTTCAGGTCGAGGTGATCGCCAAGGTGGCCGCCGACGCCGACCAGCAGACGATTGCCAGAGCTCTCGACCAGGCGCTCGAAACCAGCCGCCGCGCACAGAAATATACCCGCGCCCATGTCCAGCAGGGACAGCGCCTCGGCAAGAAGTGGCAAACCGAGATCCCGGTCACCGATCCAGGTATTCCGCCGCAAGGTCGAGGGAGGCCGGGCCGTCGACCAGGAGGATAAACCGGGCAAGAGCATCACTCAGTAGGCGTAGTCATCCTGAAACGGCTGCAATCGAACCGAGGCAGCATCGGCGTGCCAGCGGGCGATCTGAGACAGGTGTGCCAGATCGTGGGCGACCCACGCCAACAGAAGATCGCCCGCGCGCAGCGCCCCGAGGGGGTGATCCTTCTCCGCATGCCAGTCCGGATCATCCAGTGCTCCGAGCCACGAGAGCGATCGCTGCCGCTCGTCCTGGAAGAGCCGAAGTAGCTCCTGGACCGATCGATCTCGATAGTGGCGCTCATCGACCCAGCCTTGCGGGTCGATGGCGGGCCACGGAGCACAAGGATCATCGAAAATCAGTTCGATCCTTGCTCGAAAGTCTTCACGTTCTTCATCGAGCAGGTGCCCGACCACTTCGACGAGAGACCAGTGGTCATCTTCGTGTCGTACTCGTGCAGCCTCATCGCCAACTCCTTCGACCAGAGCCGTGATGGAGGAGAGAGTACGACCCAGACTTCGGGCCGCTTCGATTTGCGGAGGCACTTGTGGATCCATCAAGACTCTCCCTTCAGTAACTGCTGCAACACCTCCAGTGCTGCCGTTCCGTCCACCGCCTGGCGAATCAGTTCCTGATACCCGGTCGGTAGCATCCGCTGGGCGAACATCTGCTCGATCTGGTTCCACAGTGGATTCCAGAAGCCGTTGAGATTGGCCAGCACCACCGGTTTCCGGACCAACTCGAGTTGATTGAGAACCAGCATCTCGGAGACCTCCTCGAGGGTGCCGAATCCACCGGGCAGGGTGATGACGCCATCGCTTCGCTCCCACATCATCCGGCGCCTTTGCTGCATGTCATCGGTGATGTGGACCTCGGTCGATCCTTCGTAAGTGAGCCCCCGCTCGTGGAAGAAGCGAGGAATCACCGAGATCACCTGGGCCCCGGCAGCGATGGCTGCCTCGGCGAGTGCCCCCATCGAACCGATGTTGCCGCCGCCATAGACCAGTTGATGCCCACCCACGCCGATCGCAGTCCCCAGCGCAGCGGCATCCTCTCGAAAAGTGTGATGAGCCTCATCGCTGGAGGCGCAATAGACGGCAACACGCACAAATCCCCCTCAATGGTTGGTTCTGCGAATTCTCCACTGATCGATGGCCACCGCCAAGATGATGATGTGCCCGACGATCATGTGTTCGACGAAGTCTGGCCAGCCGGCCGCAGTGCAGCGATTACTCAGTACGGCCATCAGTAATGCTCCTGCCAACGTTCCACTGATCGAGCCCTGCCCACCGGAAAGACTGGCCCCTCCGATGACGACTGCAGCGATGACCTTGAGTTCAATTCCAACCGCAGCGGTCGAATCTCCCACGGTCAATCTTCCAAAGAGCATGACGCCTGCCAGCCCTGCCAGCAGTCCCGCGATGGCATAGATCACGATCTTGGTTCGTTTGATCTGAACCCCGCACAGACGGGCAGTCAACTCGTTGGAGCCGATCGCCACGGTGTGACGCCCGAGAACGGTCCAGCGCAGCGCCAACGCTCCCAGGATGGTGATGATCAGCAGCAGCCACACTGCAGGGGGTAGCCATTGTCCTTCGCTACCATTCTTGACCCAGTTGGCGATCCCATCGGTGGTGGAGATCCCTTGAGCATCTTCGGGTCGCACCGATCCATTGTTGGCGACCCACAGCGCCACCCCCCGAAAAAACCCCATCGTCCCGAGTGTTGCGATGAAGGGAGGAAGTCGCAGGCCGACGATGAGAATTCCATTGTAAACTCCACACACCGCTCCAGTGGCCAGCGCAACAGTGATCGCTCCGATCGCTCCCCATCCGGCATCTACCGCAAGGGCTGCACTGACTCCCGACAGGGCGATCACCGATCCCACCGACAGGTCGATCCCGGCGGAGATGATCACCCAGGTCATTCCGACTGCGGCCAGACCGACCACCACGGTATGGGTCGCCACTATCTGCCAAGTCTTGAGAGTCATCGGCTGACCTGGGTACAGAATCCAGAAGACCAGAACCACCGCCAGCACTCCGAGAAAGGGCGCCAGGGTGGCAAACCAGTGGCGTGGAATGGTGAACTTCATGCCGCCTCTTCCCCCCCCACCGCGCAGACCATCAAGGAATGCTCATCCCACTTCTCGACCTCACGAGGTTCTCCCAGAACCCCGCGGTGCATCACCTGAATCCGATCGCAAATGCCCAGTAACTCCTGCATCGATGAGGAAACCACCAGCACCGCTTTTCCTGCAGCGGACATCTCACTGATCCAGCGGAATACTTCCGTCTTCGATCCAACATCGATGCCACGGGTCGGTTCATCGAGTAGCACCGCATCGACATCGAGGTGCATCAGACGCGCCAGCACCACCTTCTGCTGGTTTCCGCCGCTGAGTGTCCGTACTGGCTGATCGGGACCCCGGGTTCGAATCGAGAACCGATCGATCCACCACTCGACCTGGCTCCGTTCCTTCTTCAATCCAAGGAGTGAGAAGAAGGGGCGTGCCGAGGAGGAGCCGAGGGTCAGATTGGTCGCCAGGGACAGATCGGTGGCCAGTCCTTCCTCCTTGCGATCTTCACTGGCAAGACCAATCCCTGACTCGATGCTACGGGTCGGATCCAGACGATGCGATCGCCCCGCAACCTGCACCGAGCCCGAATCGATGGGGTCGAGGCCATAGATTCCACGGAGCAGTTCCGATCGGCCAGAACCGATCAAGCCGGCGATGCCCAGCACCTCGCCGCGGTGCAAGGTGAGGTTTGCATGCTGGAGACCGGTTCGTGTCTTCAGATCGCTCACCTCGATCAAGGCGTCGCCTCGCTGGTGGGGAATCCGAGGGTACATCTCGTCGAGCTGACGACCGATCATGTGGCTGACCAGCTGCTCGGTAGTGGTGCTGGATATCCATCCTTCCCCCACCACTTCACCGTCGCGCAATACGGTCCAGCGATCGGCGATACGCTGCACTTCCTCGAGGAAGTGAGAGATGTAGACCACTGCCCGACCATCATCTCGCAAGCGACCGATCACCTCGAACAGATGCTCAATATCCTGGGCCCCGAGGCTGCTGGTCGGCTCGTCGAAAACGATGACCGGAGCGTCGTGAACCAGCGCCCGGGCGATTTCAACCAGTTGACGCGCCGCGACGGAGAGTTGTGAGACGGGAGTCGAGGGTTGGATTTCACTGCGGCCCAGCAGGGTCAGCGATGAAAGGACACGATCTCTCATGCGAGAAGGAAGATACAATCCAGCGCTGCTCGGCTCCGCTCCCAGTAGCAGGTTCTCCTCGACAGTGAGATCCTCCACCACCGCAAGTTCCTGGTGGACCATCGCGATTCCACCATCTCTGGCCTGCTGCGGATTGGCCGGCGAGAAGAGTTCTCCCGAGATCCGGATGGTGCCCGAGTCGGGAGTCTCCACACCGCTGAGGATCCGCATCAGAGTCGACTTGCCCGCACCATTTTCACCGATCAGAGCGCGCACCTCGCCCGCCTCGACGCGAAGGTGGGCACCCGAGAGAGCCACTGTCGCGCCGAAGGCCTTATCGACCGCCGTCATCTCCAGTAGTGGAGGTTGCGTCACTCGCCGAGATACTTCTTCAGGGGAGGAGTGAGCAGATCGACGATCTGTGGTTCATCGATATTTTCACCGGTGACCAGTTTGGCACCGGTATCGACCAGCGTCTCGACCTTTTCACCGCGTAGAACCGCCAATGCAGTCTTGACTCCCAGTTCCCCCATCGCGACCGGATCTTGTACCACCAATCCATGGATCTCGCCGGCGCGCATTCCTTCGACGAGGCCGTCACTGGCATCGAACCCGACCAGGAACACCTTTCCCGCCATTGCCCTGGCCCGCAAAGCGAGCAACATTCCAAAGGTAGCAGATTCGTTGGAGCAGAAGATCCCTGCATAGTCGCTATCGGCCTCGAGCAAGTTCTCTGCGGCCTGGCGAGCACTCTCCC
Organism: Planctomycetota bacterium; assembly: GCA_012960845.1. Lineage (GTDB taxonomy): Bacteria > Planctomycetota > UBA8108 > UBA1146 > UBA1146 > QNYK01. The sequence goes on from DUAN01000191.1 coordinate 26,460, forward strand.
TGGTCGACCCGGCGTAGCGCCCAGGATCGACCACTTCAATCGCTTCGAAACTCTCGAGGACCTCGACAAATCCCTGTTCGCGCTGGGTGGTACTGCCCGAGCCTTGCTGATATCTCAGCACCAGTACTCGCCCCTTCCCCCCGGTCAACTCGGCGATGCGCCGACCGGCGATCCTGCCACCCTCAACATTGTCGGTTGCGATGTAGGAAGCGTAGTCGGTACCGGCCACTCCCTGGACCCCGCTGTCGATGACGATGACAGGGGTTCCCCCCTGATTCGCGATAGAGATGGGAGAAGCGAGGGCTCGATCATCGGCGGGAGCGATGACGATGGCACTGATCCCCGAAGCGACGAAATTCTGCACCAGATCGACCTGCTGGCTCTTGTCATTTTCCCGTTCTGGACCGCGCCATACCAACTCGAAGCCGCCCACCTCCTGGCGCGCCTTTTCGGCTCCCGCATGGATCGATTTCCAGAACTCGTGGCTGGTTCCCTTGGGGATCACTGCGATCTTGGGGGTCGCACTGGTCACTCCCGAGGTGCAGCCGATCCCCAGAAGGAGCAGCAAGATCCACGAATATCTGCATGAAAGTTGTCGAACACTCATCATCGGCTCCTCACTGAAAGACCACCTGTCCCCCGAGTATCCTGACCCAGGACGGCTCCCGGTCAAGGTGGGCCCGCTCCCCGAGGGGGAAGATGCGTGATATCCTCCTCGCTTCGAAGAATCGTGGAGAAGGGAGACAAGATGGCACTCGAGGGTCGCCTGACCGACAAGATTGCGGTCATCACAGGAGCGGGATCTGGCATCGGACTCGCCATCGCGGGCCGATTTGCCGAACAGGGTGCTCGGATCGCCCTGCTCGACATCGATGCCGAGAGCCTGGAAGCCGCACGGCAGCACTTCTCCAGTGGCGGGATCATCGTCGAGACGATGGTCTGTGATGTGGCGCAGAAGAGCTCGGTGGCTGAGGCATTTCGAAGGGTCGATGACACCCTCGGCAGCCCGCAGATTCTCGTCAACAATGCCGGCATTGCCCATGTTGGAAATGTCCTCAACACCGAAGAGGAAGATTTGGATCGGCTCTATGCGGTCAACATCAAAGGGGTCGCATTCTGTGCTCGAGAAGCGGTTTCCCGCATGCTCGAGAGATCGGGGGGAGTGATTCTCAATCTCGCCTCCATCGCCAGTCATATCGGGCTGGAGGATCGTTTCGCTTACTCGATGACCAAGGGGGCGGTATTCACCATGACTCGCTCCATCGCGACCGACTACATGAAGCAAGGGATTCGCTGCAATTGCGTGGCACCCGCACGGGTGCACACTCCCTTTGTCGACGGATTCATCCGGGCCAACTATCCCGGCAAGGAAAAAGAAAAGTTCGAGGAGTTGTCCCAGTACCAACCGATGGGCCGAATGGCCCGACCAGAGGAGGTCGCGGATCTTGCGCTCTTTCTCTGCAGTGATGAATCCGCCTTCATCACGGGGCATTCGTTTCCCGTCGATGGCGGCGTGATGGTGATCTAGGAGGATTGATGAAACTGTTTCGATTTGGAAAACCTGGCCATGAAACTGCTGGAGCAGTGCTCCCGGATGGCACTCGGGTCGACTGCTCCGCCTTTGGCGAGGACTGGAATGAACAGTTCTTCGGCTCGGGTGGATTGTCACGACTTGCCTCCTGGATCGAACGAGATGGCCCCACTGCTCCCCGAGTGGCGGATGATGTTCGGCTGGGCGCACCCATCTGCCGCCCCAGCAAGATCGTTTGTATCGGCCTCAACTACCGCGATCACGCCGCAGAGACGGGAGCAGAACTGCCGGCAGAACCGGTGATCTTCTTCAAGTCCACCACTGCCATCGTCGGACCCAATGACGATGTCATTCTCCCTCCCGAGAGCAAGAAATCGGACTGGGAAGTCGAGTTGGCCGTGGTGGTAGGTGCCACCCTCAGCCACGCAGACCGCCAGACTGCGGCCAACAGCATCGCCGGATACTGCCTTCACAATGATCTCTCGGAGCGGGAGTTCCAGCTGGAGAGGTGTGGTCAGTGGGTCAAGGGCAAGTCGTGCAACACCTTCGCACCTCTCGGCCCCGAACTGGTCACTCCAGATGAACTGCCCGACCCGCTACACCTCGACATGGGACTGAAGGTCAATGGCGAGCCATTACAAAAATCCAACACCCGAGAACTCCACTTCGATGTCGCGGCGATCCTCTCGAGCGTCAGTCAGTACATGACCCTGCTCCCCGGTGATGTGATCTCTACCGGTACACCTGCAGGGGTGGGACTGGGTCTCGACCCTCCTCGATTTCTCAAGGCCGGAGATGTGATGGAGCTCTTCATCGAAGGACTCGGATCCCAACGACAAGAAGTGTGCGCGTTCGACCAGTGATGGGTGGATCTCACTCAAGAGATGTTCGACGCCAAGGTCGACATCGCATCGGTCGGTATCGGGGGTGGCATGAATACCATCCAACCGCAAATTGAATTTCGGCACGAGTTACGACTCGAGTTCCAGCGAGATGTCGGGAAGACAACGGGAACAGCGATCGACGAGGAGCTCATGAACCGAGCGATCATCGCTTCCGGGTGACCCGCCACAGCCCTGCACTTCAATCCTGATGAAAAACCTCTTCGAGGGTCAACCACCACTCCCCTGCGGGTCGATCTTCCCGCGGAAGTTGCAACGGCTCGATGGTATCCCACCACTCTCGCATCCGTGGTGAAGCGGCCAGTTGCTCCATCCGCTGCGAATACTCCTCATCGGGGCCGTGATACTCGAAGTAGCCGAACAACTGATTTCCGTCGAGATAGATCGAGTAATTGCAGATTCCCGCCTCACGAATCGCTGATTCGATCTCGGGCCAGATCTTCTGGTGAAAGCTACGGTATCTCTCGACCCCAGATGGATCGATGCCGATCACCTGACCAAAGCGTCGCATCGGCCCCCATCAATTACAGGAGTTGTACTGAGCACAATCCAGTGCAGTTCCTGCCGGATCGGGTCCACACGACCCGCCGAAGGGCGCCGGTGGTGGAGGACCTCCCGAGAAGAGATACGAGAGCAGGTATACCCCATCGGCGATGTTGGAAAGTTCATCATCGTTGGTATCTGCGGCATCCATGCAGTTGATCACTCCACCGAGGAACAGCGCATCGAGAACCGTGATCGCATCGGCAAGATTGATCAGCGAATCGTCGTTGACATCGGATCTCACGAACCCACCACCCACCGCTGGAGTGAGAGTGATCGTTCCAGCGACCCCGACGGCACCGAGGGCGCCGGAGTTCACCACCACCACCACCTGGACCGGAGGAGTGCCTAGGTTGCCCGAGATCGACAAGGTGGTCAGCACATCACTCGACGATCCAGCGAGTGCGCCAGGAACCGTATCGTAGCTGGCGATCGCCAGGTCGATGGGCGTGGCGAACTGGATGGTGCCGGTTCCCAGGAAACTGTAGACGCAGCCCATGGTGAAGCCATCGGTGAACAGATTCACATCGATGAAGTCTGGTCCGGTGGAGCCATTGAGAGCGTCGATCACTGGCCCACCGGCAGCAGCGTTCACCGTCAAGAGCGCAGGATCATGCTCCACTCCAAAGGAGAATCCCTGGGTATCGTTGGGATATCCGCCATTGCCGGGATCTTCTTCCAGGGTCAAGGAAGCATCAAAACTAGCCACTCCAGTCGACTCCGAGAAACCCACCGTCTGATCAACGGCGGAGAGGATGAAGCCAGAAGGTGTCAGAGTCACGATCGCTCCGGTCGGAACCACTCCCACGGCAATCCCCGAATCGGTCGAGATCACCGCCTGCACCGGAGGCACCCCCAGAGAGTCGGTGAAATCGAGCGCGGAAATCACGGTGCCGGTAGTGGTGTTGAAGACTCCGGGTAGGGAGTCGTAGCTGACCGACGCCAGATCGGTATCGGAGATCATCTGGATCGTCTCTGCAAAGGTGAAACTGTAAACACAGCCCACCGTGATGCCATTGGCATAGATGGCAGAGTCGAAGAATTGCGGACCGGCTCCGCCATCGAGTTGGGCCACCGATCCCGCCGGCGCCGCATCGATTGCGGCGAACAGATCAGGATTGTGTGCCAGGCCAAAAGAGAATCCTGCGGTGTTGGTCGGGTATCCCGGGTGATCGGTGAACTCCCGGCCAGTGATGGTGGTCTCGAACTGGACTCCCGCTGCGCTGTAACCAGCAGTGACATTCTGCGACACCAGGCTGAAGCCGGCGGTCTGGGTGACCGTGACCGAACAGATCACCTCGGGGGCTTGCTGACTGCCTCCGCAGATTCCGGTCACACCGTAAACGTGATCACCAAGAGATGGTGATCCATCGGAGAATCCGGTAGCCGTACCCGACAAGGTCTGGATCAACAGACCATCTCGACGCACCGCAATCTCGCTATAAGTTTCACCGTTGAGCCATGAGAGGTTCACAGTGGAGCCGATTCCCTGACTACACGACAGTGAGATCACTGCACTGCAAACACAGTCCGGATCGCCGATACAATCGGGATCCTCGCAGTCGGTCAGTCCATCCAGATCGTCATCGATCCCATTGGAGCAATTCTCGGGCGGTGGAGGAGGCGTGGCGGAGCCAATCTCCAGTGTCCCCGTTCCATTCGCTGTTACATTCCAACCACCCACTCGGATGCGATAGAGCACTCCGCTGGTCATCGGCATCTGAACCAGGCTACTGAATCCTCCACAACCGGGGCCGTCCCCGTTACAGCCGACCTGGGTCAGCGCTCCGCAATCACCCTGATAGATGACGATGTCAGAATCGAAGTTGATGGTGTCACAGGTGGAAATGGTGTAATCGCCACTCAGGTCCGGAGTGAAGTCATACCAGATGTCACTGGTCATCTCACCGAGGAAGGTGCCGGGACAGCTGTTGGAATCGAAAGGATCGGCACTCTGGGTCGCGGTGGTAGTGTCGACCGGGTTCGACCCGAAGACAGCCACCGCTGCCGAGACACATTCATCTCCAGCAGCCACCGGCACGCAAGCGGGGTCCGTGAAACAACCGGGATCCTCACAGTCGATCAGACCATCTCCATCATCATCGACACCATTACTGCAGTTCTCGACCGGTCCCGACGGGGTGAGGTCCAGCAGCAATGCGCCTGGGCCCGGATCTCCATTGCCTGGATGCGGTGTTCCCCAGGCTCCGACGCGGAACCAGTAGGTCTCCCCTGCAGTGACGCTGGCGGTCAATTCTGACCAGTACTGCTGACACACTGTCGAAGGTGCCTGACTCACATCCCCGTTACAGGCGAGCAGGATCAATGAGTTACAGGACCCCGTGTACATCACCAGGTCGGAGTCAAAACTGCCCGGCTGGCAAGTGGAGACAAACAGGCTTCCTGACTGGTCCGGAGTGTAGGTGAACCAGATATCTCCGATCATCGACCCGAGGCCATCACCGCACAAAGCCGGAGTGGGAATCGGATCGGTTCCTGTGGTCGCAGCGGTGCTGTCGAACGGATTCTCACCCAACACCGCCGCTTCAGCAGAGACGCACTCGTCCCCCGGAGGAGGAGGAACACAGGCGGGTGCAGCGGCGCAATCCAGATCCTCGCAGTCGATCAACCCGTCGCCATCGTCATCGACGCCGTTGGTGCAGTTCTCCACCGCTCCTCCGCCACCGCCGACAAAACCGACATCCAGTTGCCCGGTGCCGGTCGTTCCGTCACTCCAGGAAGCGACCCGAATTTGATAACTCAATCCGCCACTGACCGGAATGTTTTCGATGAGCGAAGTGAAGGTGGAACAACCGCCGGTATCACCATTGCAGGCGATCTGGGTCAAGGATCCACAATCACCGCTGTAAACCAGCACATCGGTATCCCAGGTGGCGATGTCGCAGGTACTGACCGAAAGCAATCCATCTTCCGGAGGAACAAAGGAGTACCAGATATCGTTCCCGACATCTCCGAGGAAGGTGCCGCTACACTGGCTCGCATCGGCCGCTGGCCCACCGGAGGTGGCGTTGTTGCTATCGATACTGTTGAGTCCCACAAATACCGGCACCGAACCGGAGCAGTCATCGTTGGCCGGAGGAGGCCCCGGGGGAGCCTGTCCACAGACCAGTTCCGACATCCCCACGGCCGTCATCGCAGCCGCGACTTGATCAGCATCCGATTGCGTGAAGGTCGCACCGGCCGCGCCGGTGCGGGGATCATTGGGCGCACTTCCGACCAGGTCGGCAGCGGCCTGATTCATCAGCGTATCCGCCACCGGGAAGGTGGTTCCCGATGTCATGTATACGGTCAAGGCCCGGAAGTACACGGCGATCGCCTTGGTCATGCCAATCGCCGATACGGTCTGACCGTTGTAGGTCTTTCCATCGACGAGCATGGCGAAGGAGTGATTGAACACTCCACTACCGATGTGGACCCCGCCATTGTCAAATGGACCGCAGGCGTTCTGATTGTAGAGCGGGTCGGTGGTACTGGGAGGATCGCTGAAGCACTCGGGGAACCACATGTCTCGAATCGCTCCGAGGCTGGTTTGCTCCCCCATCTTCCAGCGAGTAGATCCATCATTGCAAGATGTTCTGGTGTTGTTGGGTGTATCCATTCCGCCGCCGGTGGTTCCTCCGGGCCATGGAGTGCCGCCGGGGGTTCCCACTTCCGATGTGTTGCCGTTCCACAGATCGATCGCCTCGCCGAAGATATCGGAATAGGATTCGTTCAACTGACCCGACTGGTTCTGATAGATCAAATCTGCCGAGAACTGGGTGAGCCCGTGGGCAAATTCATGGGCGATCACATCATCCGTGGCCAGACCGTTGCACAGTGCAATCTGATTGCCGTTCCAGATGGCATTGGGGCAAATTCCATCGTTCCAGTGCACCGTGGCAGTCATCGTCGAGCCATTCCCATTGAGGGAATCGCGTCCCAGTCCATCGAACAGCAGGCGATAGAAGTCTCCTGCGGTGTCGTATCCCTCATCGATGTCGGTGTCGCCGCTGGGGGCGGATCCTTCCGAGCGGGCCAGGCTCCCTGGCAAGGTGCCGCCTCCACCGTCGTAGATCTCCCGGAACATGGCACTGTGGACCGCCGGCCAGCGATCGAGCAGTTCGCCGCTGCTGGCGTCGATCAGCACATGCTCGGCGAGCATCTCAGCGCCTTCGAGAATCATGTGATGCGCCAGTACTGGCCGAGGAAGGGGAGCATCTCCCCACCAACCGGGATTCACCACGGCCAGTTCAGGTTCCATCGTCTGCACCAAAAATCGCTGTTCTAAAACCGCTTCAGCGATGACGAGAGCCTCTTCCGCAGAGAGCAGCGGCGTCACCGACAACTTCTTCGGTAAGCGGAAAAAGTCACCGTTGATGGAGAGCGGAGTTCCATCCGCTTGCAGGTGAACCTTGATCACAGCGGTGAAGACTTCCACTCCCAGATGAATCTGCTGAAAGGTGTGGTGAATCATCCCGAGAGAGCATCGCTCGGTCTTGATGATCTTCAGCTGTTGCTCGGGATGCTGGATTCCGAAGCGAGCGCCGTGATAGCGTAATACCTGGTATGGATCTTTCAGGTCCGGGGCGACACCCTCCGGAAACGGCAATGGTTGGCCGTCGACTCCTGAAATCATGTGGATCCTGCTCCCCGGGGTCGAGTTCTCGACCACTCCCTGGAGCCACGACTGACCCGATCCAGTCGTTGGAATCATGCACTGAATCAGCAGAACGCACACAGCGATCATGGCTCGCATGGATGCACCTTTCTCATTGGATTTCACGAATAACAGTCTGGATTGGATTCAGAGCCCAAAAACATCAATTCGGTCCAGCGGGACCAGAACTCAACGCCCATCTCCACCTCCTTCGATGGTAGCCACCGCAACTCTCGATGGCAACGAGCGGATCCCCACCCAGATCGGATCCTGGTCCTCCAGTTGTGGAGCATCCGGCAATCGATACCGGAATTTCACCATATCCCGGAGAACCTCAGCATCCCGGAGAACCTCAGCCGTCGTCGGGTGGTGCCACTGGAGACCGACAAAAATCCAGGGCCGCGAGTCCCGCTGGACTCGCAGCCCTGGATCGATGAAAAAGGGTCCATCTACCCGTCAACCCAATCCCCTCAGGAACAGGAGGTGTAATCCTCACACCCGAGCGCACCGGGAGTGGGATCGGGAGCGCAACTACCGGTTCCAGGAGGCATCGGGCCGCCGTTGAACAAGGCAGCCAGCATGTGCACGGCATCGGCAATGTTCCCCTGGTTATCGTCATTGCTATCACAAGCATTGGCACAAACGATGACTCCACCGAGGAAAAGGCCATCGAGCAGGGTGATCGCATCTCCGATATTGAAACTGAAATCGTCGTTGCAATCTCCACGATTGAATCCACCGATCGCCGTGAGCAATACGCTGCCCGCTTGACCGGTCATGTCGATCGATTGCCCATCGACCACCATCACCATCGTGACTCCTGTCGGCCCGAGGCCGCTAGTCGGTGTCAACGTGGTCGAGATGCTAGCTCCCGGAGGCGTGCCGACCAGCGCTCCTGGGACCGTGTCATACTGGACCAGCACTGCTTCTGTCGGTGTGTCAAAGCCGATGAAGGCCCCCCCTTGAAAATCGTAGATGCAACCGACGGTGATTCCACCGCTGATGATCCCGACATTGAAGAACTCCGGACCGGTTCCTCCTTCAAGGCTCGCCAACGATGCGCCATAGTCGACTGCGGTGGCCTCGAGTACGGCTGCGTCATGGGCCACTCCCAGTGAGAATCCCTGGGTCTCTGCGGCAGTATCTCCCGGCTCCACGTCCTGATCGATCTGCACGGTTCCTGTGAAGGATCCGACCCCTGTGGAGGAACTGAAGGTTGCTGCCTGATCGACACAGATCACCTCGAAGGCCATCGGAGGAGCGGCCTGAAAGGTGATCGAAAAGGGCATTCCAGTGGTCGGCGCCGAGGAACCGGCTCCGATCACCACGACAGTGGTGGCGGGCGGAGTTCCGAGGTCGCTGGCACTGCTGATGGTCGTGACCACATTTCCGGTCGATCCCGAGAGGGCTCCCGGAATCGTCGCGTAATCCACCTCGATCATCGGGAGTGGAGTACCGAAGGTGATGACCTGGCTCTGGTCGACGAATGCGTAGATCACTCCGACTGTGAAGCCATTGGTGAACACCTCACCCTGGATGAAATCCGGTCCTGTGCCGCCATTGAGCGCGGCCAGTGACCCGACAGGAGTCGGGATATAGGGGTTCGATCCCACCACTTCCAGCAAGGTCGAATCGTGACCGTAGGCCATCGAAAACCCCTTGGTCTCTTCGAGTGCACCCGTGACCTGCACGATGCTGAAGGTTGCGCTGAATGTTGCAGAACCTCCGCCCGCAGGAACCATTTGATCTGGGGAGGAAATTTCAAAGGTCTGACCCCACGCCGCAGAGGCGGTGAAGAGCACAAACAGTAAAACAAAAATACCGAAAATTAGGCCACCATGTCGCATCGAAACACCTCTTCCTGACACCTGGATGTCACCTCGGGCCACAAAGAAACCCGGAAGCAAAGCTACCGGAGGATACAGGGATGATTGTGGTCATTCCCGAGCGAACCAAAGTATACAAATCGTTAATTACAGCGAACCATGAGTTTACCGGAGGGGATGAGCGACTCGTAGTAAAAACCCACTACGCCCCAGTCCTCTATATTAGGATACCGCTGCTATTCCAAACCTCAACCATCGGATCAAAGGTGTTGCGTGTCATTCCTGCACTAATGCACTCTCCATCACCAATCCTCTCCCTTGCTGATTCGAAACTCTCTCAGACTCTCGCTCTGGATCTTCCAGAAGCCGGCACTGCGTCGCATCAGTCGGCTCACCAGGCGCCCGTTGAGGTAGACACCAGGCGTGCCCCTGACCCCTAACTTGCGTGCCAGAGAAATATCCTGGCCGATTCTCCTCGTGACCTGGGCACTTTGCATATCCTTGAGGAATCGATCGGCATCCATCGCCAGTTCGGTGGCCGCCTTGCTCCAGTTGACGACCCCCAGCGATTGGCGCCGCGGCAGCAGCCAGTCCCTCAACTGCCAGAACTTGCCCTGTAATCGCGCCGCTTCAAGTGCTCTGGCTCCCGGCATCGCATTCGGATGCTTCGAGGTGTTGGGGAAGTGTTTCCACACCACCTCCAGGTGGCCGTTCCAGATGGGAAGAATCGTCTGCTTGAGATATTCATCGAAGCGCCCGCAATTGGGACATTCCACATCGGAAAAGATCACCAGTTGATAGTGATACCCACCCACGTCATCGATGATGGGATCATCGTCGCGAACTTCGATGACGTTCTTTTTCTCGAGCCGGTGCACCGTGTCCACTTTTTCAACATCGCTGGCGAATACCCTCAGTTCGAGAACTTCCTCTTCCAGTGACTGGAACCGGGCGCGCTCCTGGCCAGCCTCGAAGACCCCCCACTGGGCCACGCAAGCCAGCAGCAGCGTCGCTGCACTCGCCGCCAGCAACCGATTCGAAGGCGATCCGCCACCACGGGGCTCTTTTTGCCTCGGCCTCAATAACCACGAGACGATGAAAATTCCGATATTGCAGGCGTGCGTGAGAAGGCACAGGGTACAGACAGTTCCGATGGCAAAGAAGATGAGCGAGGTGTAGATGATCGACCCCACAACGCCGAGCGCGTTGAGGTAGAGCACCATCCGAGACAACCACATTCGCCCCGGGTCGGGAATGCCGATCAACAGGTACCAGCTCGCCAGCAGCGCATAGTAGAGAAAACCCAGCGCTGCCACCGGAAAACCATCGTGGGGTCCATCTGACCCCTTTTCCCCCGGAGGCAACACTCCCCAGCGACTGTTGACCACCGAGGCGCAGCCATCCTCGGTTGCAGAGCAGACCGCTGCCAGCAGTCCAAGGTCGGCATCTTTCTCGGCATGGAGTAGCAGTAGCGAGCCGCTGGTCCAGGCTGCGATCAGCGCCAGCACTCCCGCGACCCAGACCAGATGCTTTTTCGACTTCATCAGCAACCTCCGTCGCATCAGTGTGTCGATTTCCAATCACTTCATCAAGACACACCTCTCGACGGGAACCTGCAAGCAGGTGAAGATCTCGAACGGAAGGGATCTGCCTTGAAGATCGATGCCCACCAGCACTTCTGGCGCCACGACCCGGCCATCCACACATGGATGGACCACCGGATGCAAATCCTGCAACGCGACTACCTGCCGGATCAGTTGCTACCGCTGCTGCAAGCGCAGCAGATCGACGGCTGCGTCGCCGTCCAGGCCGATTCATCCTGGCGCGAAAATGACTTCCTGCTCGAACTCGCGGCAGATCACCCCTGGATCCTCGGGGTGGTCGGTTGGGTCGACCTTCAGTCCGATCAGTTAGAATCCCAGCTCGATCAGCTGTGCCAGCACTCCAAAGCGGTCGGAGTGCGTCACATCGTCCAGGATGAACCGGACGATCGCTTTCTCGATGGAGTCGCCTTCCGCCGTGGGGTGAAGTCACTGCCAGCGAGAAATTTGACCTTTGATCTGCTCATCTACGAGCGCCAGCTCCCTGCAGCCATCGATTTCGTGCGGGCCCTACCCGATGTTCCGATGGTGCTCGATCACATCGCCAAGCCGAAAATCGCCGAGGGGCAACTCGATCCCTGGGCCGAGAACCTGAAGGAACTGGCTCGCTCACCTCACCTGATGTGCAAACTCTCCGGCATCGTGACCGAGGCCAACTGGCTCGAATGGACCCCCAGCGAAGTGGCTCCCTACATCGAAACCGCCATCGAAGCGTTCGGGCCCGATCGATTGATGCTGGGAAGCGACTGGCCAGTCTGTTGCCTGGCAGCGGATTACTCGCAAGTCAGAAGTCTCGTGGAACCGTTTCTCCAGCCACTCTCTTGGACCGAAAGAAGTGCCATCGAAGGAGGGAATGCGAGCCGCTTCTACCAGCTCAAAGGACACCCACAAGCCGATGCCCAACAAGCCGATGAGGGATGAGCTCGCCTAGGGGCACCCCAACACCCCGACACAGTCGAGCAGGTCCGCGGTCGGATCCTCGCCACAGGTGGGGAAGGGGAGCGGCGGGGTAGCGCCTCCACTGAAGAGGAAGCCGAGCAGGAAGACCGGATCGGAGATATCCCCCGAACCGTCATCGTTGGCGTCGAGCGCATCGACACATCCACTGCTTCCGCCACCAAACAGGAAGTTCAACATTCCCACGGCATCGGAGATATCGATCGAGCCGTCGCCATTGGAATCGCTGCGGACAAACTGCCCGATCGGATCATCGACAAAGATGCCCGCAGCATCGGGACCGCCGAGAGCCGCGATCGCCGCGTCTCCCATCCGCGCATCGACGATGGCGAGGTTGGCGCAGCGCACCAGCGACACATCGGAATCGGGCCCGTTGTCACTCAGCATCCAGACCGGTAGGCCGCTTCCTTGCGAGTAGAGCCAGTCGGGGGCGACCAGTTCATCATCTCCCAGCACCTTGATGCCATTGACAAACAGCGCCGAGGTGTTGTTCTGGTAGTCGACCCGCTGGGCGATGCGAACCCACTCACCGAGGTTCCAGGAGCCCGCGCCAACATAACCATTCCCTGCGTTGTAGAAGGCCCCATCGCTACATCGGAGAAACAACTCCGCATCATTATTATTGGTCGCATTGCCCTGCCACAGCGCCTGTAACTGGGTCTGGCTGCTATCGAGAAAGACATCGAAGATCAGCGTGAAGTGATAGGCATCACAGCAACCTCCCCCACCATTGCCGGGGGCGTTGAAGTAGGTCTCGAGACCTCGCCCCGATCCGAACACGTTGTCGAGCCAGAGGTAGTCCACCGGTTGCTGATCGATGTGGGGTACCTCGCTGCCATCGCTGATTCCGGTTCCCCACTCCACATCGTGAAACATCCCCCGTGGAGTCATCACCGAAGAACCCAGTTGCGCCACCAGCGCCAGGTCATCGGCGGGAGACCCATCATCGAATCTCCACTCGGTAGTGAACTGGGTCGGATAATTCAGATCGGTGGTGAAACTCCACGTCGGACCCTCGGTCACCTGGGAGCCGAGATGGGAATCGATGCGCCAGAAGTAGCTGGTCATTTCATCGAGGAGACCGGGATCGAAAGTGGTCGCGAGTTGATTGCCCTGGAAGTCGCCGGCACCGAGGGTTGCGGTGCTGCCCAGGTACACGTCGTAGGAATCGGCCGGATCGCAGGGGAACCACTGCAACAGTGGAGTACTGGAGACGTGGAGATCGCCATCGGCGGGGATCGGTGCGGATGCGCCGGCAGTGGAATCTCCGACCTGAAAGGTCGTTTCCACCGACCAGTCGCTCCAACCGAGACTGCGATCGCGATAGCGCACCCGCCAGTACACCGAGGTGCAACCAGGCAGTGCAACATCCAGGCAAGTATGGGTCATGTCCGGATCCACCACGGTGTCGATGCTGATTCCAGGATCGACTGCCGGGGTGCGGTACCAGTTCTGGAAGCGTCTCCACTGATCGACCACCGGGTTGTTGTAATCTCCCGAGGTGAGAGACACCTGCCATTGACTCTCGATGTGGTCATGGCCATCTGGATCGAGGTAAGGACTGGCACTGAGAATCACACCGTCCCCCGGGATCACACCTGAACCGGGACCCGGAGAGAGGGGGATCGGCGTCTCAGGGGAGGTGTTGTAGCGCTGGATGTAGATGTCATCGATGATCTCGTTATCGCGGAAGATGTAATCATTGCCGCGACTGATCCTCCTCAAGCGGAATGCTGGATCTGCCCCCGCCTCGACATCCATCAGCACGAATCCCCACTCCGGAACGCTGAACTCGAACTCCTGGTAATCAGCATTGGGATAGAGGCCCCAGTAGTCGAGCGATCCCATGGCACTGGCCACGTTCACCATGGTGTGTGAATGGTCGCGGCTCTGGCCCCGCGAATATCCATGGGTATGGCCGAAGAAGTGAATCGATGGCTTGCCGGTCATTGTGCTGAATTGCTCGACCATGCTGACCATCTGGCTGCTGAAAAGGGTTTCGCCCGGGGTCCAGATCTCCGACTTGTGAGGGTGGTGAAACTGGGCAAAGACGAAATCGATCCGGTCATCGATGGAAGCATCTTGCAGAACCAGAGCGAGCCAGTCCAGCTGTTCCTGGATGCGATAGCCAGGATTGGTATCGAGTGTGATGACCCGGACATTGCGATGATCGAGATAATGCCAGTGCTCCTCGTAGCCAGCGCTACCGTTGGTCGGCAATTGCAGGTAATCGAAGTAATACTGCGCATCCGCCTCATGATTTCCCAGCGCAGGAATCAGCGGCACATGCCGATAGAGCAGTTTCGCCTGACCAAAGAAGTGATCCTGCCAGTGCGAATGATTGGATCCGGTCGAGACCAGATCTCCCGGTACCAGTGAGAAGGAGAGACTTCGATCGAGGGGCAACCCGTACTCCTGTGCGCAGAAGGAAATCACCCCTTCATCGATCACCTCGCGATGCTTGATGCCGTTACTGCCGTACTGGCAATCGGAATAGGCGATGAAACGAAACGGGGTCTCATCGGTGAGTGGCGGTGGAGTGCTGAAAAAGTGGGTCGCACTGATGATGCTTCCGCTGATCACCCGGTAGTAATAACGGGTATCGGGAGTGAGACCCGACAGTTCCACATGGTGAATGAAGGCTCCGCCACCACTGGCGATGCTGGTACCGCTCGACTGCTGACCCAGGGCACTGGTGAGACCATACTCCACCAGACTCTGGCTACTCACCGCAGTCTCCCAGCCGATCACCATCGAGGAGGGGGTCGGGGACTGCAGGTACGGCTCCACCAGCAGGTTCCCGACCTGAGATTGTGCCGGCGTCGACAGCGCCAGTAGCAGTAGCAGCGGAAGTGCCAGGGAAGGTTCAAATGAAGGTACAAATGAAAGTGCCTGCGCTGTTCTTCTCATCCTTGCCCTTCCCGGTTCATCGATGGCAGACCGTTGATCGGCGAGCGCCCGGCACCGGTGAAAGGAACGCCTCTCGAAGTGCCGGAGCAGATCTGTAGGATTCCAATTCTCCCCATCCACAGCGCCAGAGTCAACTGCTCAAATTGTGAGGGAATCCGGTCTCTTCCCTTCGATCCCGACATACTGGACAATCCGCCTCAGAGGTGACGAATCCCACGGCATCGAGCCGAACGAACCGAACACGGAGGCCCCTTCGATGACCACTCTCGAGATCCC
The DNA here is from genome assembly GCA_012960845.1 of Planctomycetota bacterium. GTDB lineage: Bacteria > Planctomycetota > UBA8108 > UBA1146 > UBA1146 > QNYK01. Next base: position 41,663 of record DUAN01000191.1, read on the forward strand.
GGAAGACGAATATGCACGACGCAGAGCCCGCGTTCTCACCGATCTTGCCGGGGCCACGGGCCTGCTCTTCGCCGGTTCAGGCGGTGGACTGGAGGAGGACTTTCGGCCCGATCTCAACTTCCAGTACCTGACTGGAATCATCGACGAGCCGGGAGCGGTCCTGCTACTGGATCCCAGCGCAGTGCAAAGTTCTCGCCAGCAGATCCTGTTTCTCACTCCTCACCTGCCGGAAGTGGAACGCTGGGATGGTTGGCGCGGCCCGATCGACGCCGCCCTGAAACAGAAGTGCGGCTTCAAGACCGTCATACGCACCAGCCACTTCGCCGGCGCATTGTTGCAATCTTGCAAGCGATCGAAGAAGGCCGCGTGCCTCCACCCCCTCTCCAATCACGTCACCCCGATCGGCCCCGATCTGGAAGTGTTGCAGAAGTTGCAGCAGCGAATCCCGGGACTGGTGATCGACGACAGCAGTTTGATCGTTCCACGACTGCGGGCGGTGAAATCGGAACCCGAGCTGGCGATGATCCGTCGCTCCGCCGAGATCACCGAGGAGGGGTTCAGTTCCATCCTGTCGATGCTCAAACCGGGAGTCTCCGAGTTCGATGTTCAGGAGGCCGCAGAACATGGTTATCGGAGCCATGGATCGAGGGGACCCTTCTACGGCACCATCGTCGGGGCCGGATTCAACGGCACCATCCTTCATTACCGTGCCAACTCAAAAATCATCGGCGAGAACGACCTGGTCGTCATCGATAGCGGAGCCCGCTACGGCAGTGGTGCCTGTGGATACGGTTCCGATGTCACCCGCACCTATCCAGCCAGTGGAGTCTTCACCGAACGGCAGAAGGAAATCTACCAGATCGTGCTCGACTCTCTCGAGACCACCATCGCTGCAGTCAAGGCAGGCGTGCAGTACTCCGAACTGGATGCGATCTCCAGAAAGATCATCACGGATGCTGGATACGGCGACTATTACCCCCACGGTGTCGGTCACCCGATCGGCCTCGAGGTCCATGATGTACAACCGGATCCGACTGCTCCCGAGGGTGCCGTGATCACCATCGAACCGGGGATCTATTTGCCCGATGAGAACTTCGGCGTTCGCATCGAGGACGACATCCTGGTCACCGCAGATGGACACGTGAATCTGACCGGCAACATCCCCAAGACCATCGATGAGATCGAATCCTCGATGGCGACTTATCAGACCTGATCCGATGGAAGAAGGAATCGCCTTGAATCGAACTGAAGCGAGGGAAATCCTCGACTCGATGATGGAATCTCCCGCTCTGCGAGCCCACGTGAGATCGGTCGAAATCGTCATGGAAGCCTACGCCGAAAAGTTCGGAGAGGACCCGGATCAGTGGGCCATCACCGGCCTGCTCCACGACGCCGATTACGAGAAGTATCCCGATCAACATCCACAGGTCATCACTGGCATCCTCGAAGAGCGAGGTGAGCAAAAGATTGCCCATGCGATCCATTGCCACTACACCCGGTGGGGCTACACCTGTGAGAACCTGCTCGACAAGGCGCTCCTCGCATCGGATGAACTGACCGGGCTGATCATCGCTGTCGCTCGTCTTCGCCCCAACAAACTGCAGGATTTGACTCCGAAATCGGTGAAGAAGAAGTTGAAGGACAAGAACTTCGCTGCAGGAGTCGACCGTGAAGAGGTGCGGATCGGCGTCGAATTGCTCGAACAAGAGTTGGACAACCACATCCGATTCATCATCGATGCTCTTCGGCCACATGAGAGCGAATTGATCGTTTGATTGGCTTCCAGTCTCTTTCCTGGACGCTACTGGTCCGACAGAATGGGCGTGCGAGAAAAGGCTGCATCACCACTGGATAGGACTGGCTGCAAATGGTTCGAATTGGCTCACTGGTTCCGCTGATCTGGATCACGCTGATCGGCACGCTGATCAGCACACTGATGATCCACACAGCTGCCAACACACCAGCCAGCGCACTGGTGGCGGTTGCCGATGAACTGGCACCACCTACCGAAGAGACGTCGACACCTGGAGATTCCCGATCGGCTCCCGCCCCTCGCTGGTGTGACCTGCCGCTGGTTCGTCCTTCGATTCCGCAGGTTCAATCGACCACGCTGGCGATTCGCTCCGATCTCGATCGTATCTGGCTCCATCGGCTTCAGTCGATGGGACTGGAACCTGCTCCACCCGCTTCCGAGGTGGACCTGATTCGACGACTCCATTACACCCTGACCGGCCTGCCCCCTTCCCCCGAACAGGTAGAAAGCTATCTCGCCGATGACACCCCCGATCGGTGGCAGCGGTTGGTCGATCGACTGCTGCAAGATGAACAGTTCGGTGTCCACTGGGCGCGCCACTGGCTGGACCTGGTCCGCTGGGCAGAAACGGACAGTTATGAACGAGATCGTCTGAAACCAGGGGCGTGGAGATATCGCGACTGGGTCATCGACAGTTTCAATGCTGACATGCCCTACGACCAGTTCCTCACCATGCAGTTGGCCGGAGATGAACTGGATGATGAAACCATCGACCACCACATCGCCACCGGCTTCTTGCACCTGGGGATCCGCGATGACGAACCGGCAGATCCAGTGCAGGCGGTTTACGACGATTTCGATGGAATGCTCGATACCACGTGTCGAACGATGCTCGGAATCAGTATCGGTTGCGCACGCTGCCACGATCACAAGGGAGACCCGATCCCGACCCGCGATTACTACCGGCTGTTGACCTTCTTCGAGGGGCTCAAGCCGTACAAGAGTGGCGGTGGCAACGGAATCTCCACCAACAACTTCGTCCGTACCCTTCCGGTCGACCTGGGACGCTCGAATTACCAGGCCACCGTGCAGCAGTGGAAGACCGAGCGAAGTGAGCGGCTGTCAGAGGTCAACAACCTGTTGACCGAGGTGAAGGAACGCTGGGGCGAAGATGTTCTGCAGCAAGCGCGGTCCTCACTGTGGCGAGGCCAGCTGCTGCACCTGCCCTTCTCCGGTGAAGAAAGTGCGTTGAAGGAAGATCGTGACAGTTCCCGCGGACCAGGACGTCATGGGGAAGGATTGGTGCTCGACGAAAATGATCGACTTCTCATCGATCGCCCCGTTCAGGACGACTTCTCCATCTCCTTGTGGTTCCGTACCGATCGTCAAGGCGCCGGAGGAAATACTGATCTCCGCTGGTTCCGCGGCACCGGGCTGGTCGACGGTGAAATCGGCGGAGTCGTCAACGACTTCGGAGTCTCACTGGTGGGAGAGCATGTCTGTGTCGGCACCGGCAATCCTGAAGTCTTCATTCATGGGCCCCAGGGGATGGCCAACGGTCAGTGGCATCACGTGGTCTTTACCCGCCACCGAAAGAGCGGAGAAATCGTTCTCTGGATCGACGGCAGCCGAGTCAGTTCGGGAAGCGGCGGAAAACAAGCACTCGACGCTCCCGAGCAACTCAGCATCGGCAGGATGTTGCCGGACCACCAAACACTGCAGGGATCGCTCGACGAGATCCGCTTCTGGGATCGAGTCCTCGATGCCAGTGAAGTGCTCGATCTTGCCATCGATGGAGGAGCCCTTCCCGCTCACCAGCAACTGGTGGAGGAGCGTCTCGGAACGGCGGAAGCGCTTCGCCTGAACGCTGCAGTCACGAGGCTCGGTCAACTCTCTCCCCCCACCCGAGAGGAAGTACAGGTACTCTCCGCTCAGGAGTTGCCGACCCCTGCCATGGGCCATGTTCGGGTTCGCGGCACCGCATCGGTCAAGGGAGAAGCAGTGACTCCCGGATTCCCGCAAATTCTCGGCGGCCAGGAAGCCACCATCGTCCCCCCTTCGGATGGTCAGAGTTCAGGACGGCGACTGGCGCTGGCCAGCTGGATCACATCCCCTGACAACCCGAGAACTTCACGAGTCATCGCCAATCGCATCTGGCAGCATGTCTTCGGCCGGGCAATCGTCGAGTCTCCCAATGACTTCGGCAAACTGGGCCTGCTTCCCCATGACCAGCAATTGCTCGACCTGTTCGCCACGGAGATCGAAGCACAACAGTGGAGCATCAAGTCGGCCATCCGACTGCTGGTCTCCTCATCGATGTTCAGGATGTCGAATCAGTTCGACGAGGAATCGAACCGGGTGGATCCTGAAAACAACCACCTGTGGCGTTTTCGTAGCCGCCGTCTCTCCGCCGAAGAGGTTCGCGATTCGGTGTTGGCGGTCAACGGCTCACTCAATCGCTCCCTCGGGGGACCAGGTGTCTACCCGCCGATGCCAAGCGAAGTGCTCGCCACCGCATCTCGCCCCGGCCAGGCGTGGGGCCGATCGAGTCCAGAAGATGCCGCTCGCAGGAGTCTCTTCATCCATGTGAAGCGATCACTCCTGCACCCCTTGTTACTGGCTTTTGACATGGCAGATACCGATTCACCCTGCCCGGTCAGGTTCAACACCATTCAACCAACCCAGGCGCTGACCCTGCTCAACAGTGATTTCATCGGCAAGCAAGCTCGCCTACTGGCTCAGAAGATGAGCCGCCGAGAAACAACACTGTCACGGCAAATCGAACAGATCCTCTACCTCATCTCGCAGCACCCCCCGGATGCGCAACGAGTCGAGAGGAATCTGGCTTTCGTCGAGAGTTTGAAGACCGAACACCAACTCGATGAGAACCAGGCGCTGGAAATCTTCTGCTTGATGGCATTCAACCTGAACGAGTTCATTCATATCGATTGATGGAGACCTACATGACCGACCAGCCACAAGCCAAGGGCCAATTTTGCGGCAGAACTCGCAGGGAATTCCTCTGGGAATCAGGGGCGGGATTCACATCTCTGGCTCTCGGAGGCTTGCTCGGTAACGGCTTCTTCGCTGGCCAGAGCCTCGCTGCAGATGGCTTGACTCAATTCAAGAGCCCACTGACTCCGCTGCCGGCGATGCTCGCCGCACGAGCAAAATCGGTGATCTTTCTCTTCATGTATGGCGGTCCCAGTCATATGGACACCTTTGATTACAAGCCTGCTCTTTACCCGCTCGATGGTAAGACCATCGATGTCACGACCTTTGGTCGAGGGGGTCATCGCAAACAGGGTCGAGTGGTCGGCCCGAAGTGGAACTTCAAGCAATACGGAGAATGTGGCAAGTATGTCAGTGATCTGTTTCCCAATGTCGGCTCGATGGTCGATGACATCACTTTCCTCCACTCGATGACTGCCGATTCTCCATTGCACGGCTCTGCCATGCTGATGATGAACTCGGGAAAGTTACTGAGTGGATCCCCCTGCCTCGGATCGTGGGTCAACTATGGCCTGGGCACCCTCAACGAGAATCTTCCCGGATTCGTGGTGATGCTCGATCAAACCGGCGGACCCATCTCCGGGGCCAAGAACTGGTCGAGTGGCTACATGCCCGGCCAGTACCAGGGCACGGTGCTACGGTCGGAAGACCCTCCCATCCTCGATCTCCAGCCACCGCCAGCGCTGGGAGGTGGAATCCAGCGCTCGGTACTCGATCACCTCCGAACAGAGAACGCTGAACATGCCATCGAGCGACTGGGGAATCCCGATCTATCGGCGAGGATCGCCAGTTACGAACTCGCCTATCAGATGCAAAGTTCTGCGCCCGAAGCTGTTGATCTCGCAAAAGAAGATGAGGAAACCCACTCCCTCTATGGCATCGACCAGGCCAAGACCCAGGACTTTGGCAAGAAGTGCCTGATGGCGAGGCGATTGGTCGAAAGAGGCGTTCGCTTCGTCCAGATCTACTCGGGAGGCAATCACAACGACAACAACTGGGATGCCCACGGGGACCTGAAACTCAATCACGATAAACATGCCGGAGCGACCGACCTCCCCATCGCCGGGCTACTGAAAGACCTCAAGAGAAGAGGGATGCTCGATGAGACTCTGGTGATCTGGGGTGGTGAATTTGGAAGACAACCCACGGCAGAGTATTCAGAGGGAACCGGACGCGATCACAACGCGTATGGATTCACGATGTGGATGGCTGGCGGCGGAACCAAGGGCGGAACCAGTATCGGCCAGACCGATGAACTCGGATCCGCTGCAGTCGAGAGTCCTTTGCAGGTCAAGAATTTGCACGCCACAGCACTACATTTGATGGGGCTCGATCCAAATCGGCTCACCTATTTCCATGCCGGACTCGATCGAAAACTGGTCGGATTCGAAGATGAACAACCGATCTGGAATGCGATCTCCTGAGCAAAGGGAGTCATCTCCGCTTTGATGGTGATACAGGTCTGGACAGTCGGCGGGTGCTGTTGTAGCACTGTGAACGACAGTATCATTGCTGGTAAGGGCCGAAGGAGGTCAACATGCCAGTTTCAGATTCACGGTCATCTCTCCTGTTGCTGTGCGGTTGCTTGTTGCTGCTGTTCCTTACCCTCCCCACTTTCTGCCAGGCGCAATTCACTCCAACCCTGTCGACCACTCTCGATAATCTCGATTCAGGACAAGCGAGTGGATTCATCCAGGATGGGTTCTTCTTCGAGGGTCAAGAGGGACCCTCTTCGATGCTGATTCAATTCGACCGCGGCTCCTTCGACTTCTCCGGATATGCTCCAGGACAACTGGTGGGAAGTCTGGTCGTCGAGGTCTTCGTCAGTGTAATTTTCGTCACCATTTCAGGGGACATCATTGCGGATGTTCAGGTGACCTCGGTCGGTCCCGATACGATGCAGGCGATCGCAGTCATCACCGACATCACGGGAAATGTTTCGGCAGGTCTGTCGCTGCTGGGGATTGATCTCAACATCGGCGATACCGCATTCGATGTACTCTATACCGATCTTGCCGGAGACACCGGAGCCACCATGAATGTCACCGACGCAGGATCCCTGCCGCTGAGTGGCAATCTCGATTTTGACATTCCGCTGACCTGGGCAACTGCTCCGATTCTCACTCACTCCCCCTTCGGAGGAGATCTCGTCGTCGAAACGCTACTCACCTCGACGACTGGCATCGAGTCCTCCTTCAACGAGGTGTTCCCGCTCACTGGGGGTACCACTCCTGACCCGGATCTGTTTAACCGAGGAGATGCCAACCAGGACGGTACTTTTGATATCAGCGATCCGATTACGATGCTCGGATTCTTGTTCAACAACCTCCCGGTTTCGTGCGTACTGGCCTCGGATGCCAATGACGATAACAGGGTCGACATCGCGGATGCGGTCTTCTGCCTGAGCGGACTCTTCGGCAGCGGAGCTCAGCCTCCCGCTCCCCATGGTGCATGTGGCGAGGATCCGACTCCTGGATTACTGACCTGTCTCCAGCAAAACAACAACTGCCCCTGATTCGTCGGGTATGAGGAGGTGAACATCGAACATTTTCGATCGGCCACAACAATTCTGGGCCGTGTGGTTCTGCTGGCATTGCTGGCGATAGCCACTCCCTGTTCAGCACAGTTCAACCCATCGGTGACCACCTCCTTCGACAACCTCCAGGCCGGCGCTGCGAGCAGCTTCAGTCAGACACTGCTGTTTCCCGAGGGAAGTGAGGGGCCATACAGTTTGCTGATTCAGTTCAATGAGGACACTTTTGATTTCTCCGGCTTCGTTCCCGGCCAACAGGTCGGCGGAGCGGTCATCGATATCTTCATACAAACCCCCGTCGTCACCGTCGCAGGGCAGATCATCGCAGAGGTGCAGATCAACACCGTTGACCTCGAAACTCTCGAAGCAGTGGCGATGGTCACCGAGATCACCGGAAATGTAGCGGCGGGTCTCGCATTGCTCGGATTCCCCAACCCGACCGGGCAGATCGCATTCAATGTCACTTACACGAAACTACCCGTTGTCGGAGCAACGATGAATATCGTCGATGCAGGCAGCCTACCTCTTTCTGGAATTCTAGATTTCGATGTTCCGTTGGTCTGGACCACCGAGCCACTGCTGAATCACTCGCCCGCAGGCGGAGTTCTGGTGGTAGAGACCACCATTACCTCCTCCTCTGGAGTAACCATGCAGTTCGAGGAGTTGTTCCCGTTGTCAGACCCCCTCGGTGCCCAGTTTCAGAGGGCCGATTGCAATGCCGATGGTTCCTTCAACATCGCCGATACCATCTTCACCCTTGCGTCATTATTCAGCGGTGGGTGGGCAGGAACCTGTACCGATGCCTGTGATTCCAATGATGACGGCAGCGTCAACATCGCCGATGCCGTCTTCTCACTGGCGGCCCTGTTCAATGGGGGCACCCTTCCAGCGGCTCCCAGTCCCGGCACCTGTGGCTGGGATGAGAACGACACCGATACCCTCGATTGCGAGTCCTTCGGCTCGTGCTGATCAATACACTGGGCGACATTTCAATCGGATGATAGTTGAGACTGTTCGCCTTTGAATCTGACGCATTTCCATCGTCACCCGTTCCGCAGCGGCATCGAAGCCATCCGTTGGGTGCTCGATTCGCTCTCGCCAACGGCCTTCTACGGTTCGCTTCACTGCTGTTGAGAGAAAATGATGTTCGGAGAACCGTTGCTCAGAAAACGGGTATTCAGAAACAGGTGAGCGAATCCGCAGTCGGATCGGGACCGGGCGCGGGGAACGGTGGTGCAGGAGGTGCACCTCCGCTGAAGAGGTAACCGAGTACGCTGATCGCATCGGCGATATTGATAGTCCCCGAATCGTTGGAGTCGACAGCGTCCGGACAACTGGGCTCAATTCCCGAGACAAACAAGTAGTCGAGAGTCGTGATCACATCACCAAGATTGAGGACCTGATCCTGGTTGGCATCTCCTCGGAGGAAGATCGGGGCCGTCGACCCCACATCCACCAAACAAGACACTGGATCCGACTCGAGTCCATCCCTCAATGCGAGCAAGACATACTCACGATTCCCCGCAACAGCACCGGTGTCGAGAAAGGAAACTGCTTGTCCCGGCTGGATCGAGAGCAGTGCACCATCGCGATAGATCTCGATCACGTCATAATCCAGATCTCCATTGACCCACGAGATCTGAACTCCACCGGGATCATCGACGCACGTCAAATTGTTCACCGGAGATGGAGGCGGAGAGCCTGGAGAGTTGTCAGAGATGCAGATGGATGGAGCACTCTCGAGGCCGCCTCGAATCGCCGTGACGGTGTATTCCAGCAAAGCCTGTGGAGCAAAAATGTCGGTGTACTGGGTAAGGGAACCGGGCAGGTTGGTGACGAAAGCACCATTCCTGGTGACCTGGATCAGGTCATAATCGAATGCGCCGACAATCCATGAAAGAATGACACCCGCCGGATCTGCAGGACAGGTCAACGCCTCGACCGGCGGCGGCGCCGTACTCACGGGTGAGTTGTCGACCTGGCACGAGACGGGAATGCTCGTGAGAACACCGCGAATCGCCACGATGCTGTAGTCTAGCAGCGACTGGGGAGCCAGATCGTCGACAAAGCTGGTCGCTCCTCCGGCGAGGTCGATCAACAAGGCACCGTTGCGTGAAATCTGGATCTGGTCGTAATTCAGGTTCCCCAGCGTCCAGTTGAGCTGGACTGATCCCGAATTGACGGTGCAGGCCAGAGCTTCAACCGGGTCGGGTGGTGTCGACGGTCCTCCACCGAGAAGATCGATGACGAGGTTTTGATCCGAATTGATCAGCACTGCAACAAGGGTGACAGGATCCAATCCGCTTCCTGGAAGCGGGGTGGCGGTCACATCATAGGTCCCAGCCACCTGACGAAGTGCGAAGGCACCCAGCCCATCGGTGTCATTCCCGTGGACATAGATGGTCGCTCCGGTGGTGCTATCAGTGAGGGTAATTTCTACTTCCCCCACCGGTGTGACCCCTGCGAGGACGGTTCCCGTGATGGCGAAGCCATCGGGAACCACCACACTTCCCAGATCGACATTGCTCGAAACGTTGACCACTTCGATCACCAGAGGAGCGGCACCACTCGAGAATTTCGGCCTGAAGGCGATGTCATAGGTATCGGGTACTACCTGGACGGAGAATACCCCCGAAGAATTGGCGTTGTCATGGGCAGTAGGGATCTCTACTCCCGTAGCACTGATATAAAAGTCCAGATCGGTCTCCGGAACCGACTGCCCCGAGGAGTTGATCACCTCTCCAAAGACAGAGAAACCATCGGGTAGGGTCAGAACTCCCAGAGTGGTGCCACCCACCGCGATCGAGATCGGCGTCAGGATCGACACCAGGGTAGAGCCCTGAGGAGGATCGATTTCCAGCTGGAAATCTCCAGCGGGCACCAACACACTGAAAATTCCAGATCCATTGGTATTATCTCCCGGGGTGAGGATCTTCTCTCCAGTGATGGGATCTCGGACATCGATGTCTCCCGCAACTACCGGAGATCCTCCCATATCGAGAACGGTTCCGGTCAACGTGTAGCCATTTCGCAACACCACGTCACCCACGTCTACAATGGTAAATAACGCAAGGTCTGAAAGCATTACTGGCACCAGCGGAATCGAACTACTCGAAGGATCTGCAACGAATCGAACATCCCAGAATGCGGTCGAGACCTTGACCAGGAATTCTCCCGCGGCATCCGTTGTATCGCCGGAGAACGGAACGGCCTGACCGCTGATCGGAATGAAGAAATCCAGGTCCACCAGTTCCAGCGGCTGCCCCAACTCAGTCACCACACGCCCTGAAATGATTCCGGCATCCGCCAGTTGGATGGCTCCAAGATTGGTGCTACCAGAAAGGGTAACTGTCTGGAGAGTTCGATCGAAGAATGGAACCGTTGCGGGCGCTTGAAATGTGATGTCGAAGAAACCGGAGGGCACGGACTGACAGATCGCCAGTGAGAAACTACCATCGGCCAGGGTGAAATCCTGGCTTAAAGCCATCGGCTGTCCGGTCGAGAGCTGGGTGATGTCGATGTCGACCCCGCCGACTCCCTGCCCGTTGCTATCGACCACCACACCAGAGATCACCCAGGAAGAGGGTGTACATTGAGCGGTGAGATCCCCTGAGGATGGGGCCAAACAGGCCAGTATCAGGCACACGCCCCATACAACTCTTCCGACATCATTGAACACGAGAACGACTCCTCCACGAATTCCTGGCAATTCAACAGATTGCCCGGAAACCAACTGTAACTTCAGCCACATTCCTTACTATACCTGACATCAGGACAAGATCCGCTCGAAATGTCGACTCGGTCGATCCCGTTGAACTTCAATTGCTGATTGGGATGGAATCATTTGATCAAGTATCTTGGCTCCAAGAGGGTGCTGATCCCCGCCATTGCAGGCCTGCTCGGGAACATTCCTGACTCCCGTAGCATCATCGATCTGTTCAGCGGGACCTCGAGAGTCGGCTGTGCCTTGAAATCGATCGGTTGGAGAGTGGTATCGAACGACTGGAATCATTACGCCAGGACACTGGCGATGTCTCATGTGGTGTTCGACTCCGATCGTCTCGCAGAAGCCACGACCATCCTCGATCACCTGCGCCAGGTCGCCCCGGTCGATGGTTGGTTCACTGAAACCTATTGCCGTAAGAGTCGGTACTTCACCCCAGAAAATGGCGCTCGCATCGAGGGAATTCGACAAGCGATCGATCAACTCGATCTCGACGATGAACTCAGGTGCGTCGCTCTCACCTCCTTGATGGAGGCAGCGGATCGGGTCGATTCGACGGTCGGAGTCCAGATGGCCTACCTCAAGAGCTGGGCACCGCGAGCACTTCAACCGCTCCAGTTGCGGGATCCTGAGCCGCTCCCGAGGAGTCCTCACGGTAAGGCGGAGGCGCACCGGCTCGAGGCGCGTGAGGCTGCCGCCACACTGGAAGCCGATGTGGCTTACCTCGACCCGCCCTACAACCAGCACAAGTATCTGGGCAACTATCACATCTGGGAAACCCTGGTGCTGTGGGATCAACCAGAAGTCTACGGCGTGGCATGCAAGCGGATCGAGTGCCAATCGCGCAGGAGTGATTTCAACTCTCGGCCAGGCATTCGTGCAGCGATGGAACAGATGGTCGAGCAGCTGTCCGCTCGCTACTTGCTGGTTTCCTTCAACAACGAGGGATACATCGATCGATCGGAGATGGAGCAGATTCTCTCCAGCCGTGGTCCAGTTCAGACTCTTTCACGACCGCACCCTCGCTACGTCGGAGCGAAGATCGGCATTCACGACCCTTCCGGGCGCAAGGTGGGGAAGGTCTCTCATGTCAAAAATATCGAGCACCTGTTCCTGGTCGGCGAGGTCTCAATCTCCGATGAACTGTTGCAGGAGGTCGGATTGACCAGAGAACACTCCCTTCTCTGACAATTCCCGATGGGAGCGATGGTCGTTGAAGAGACCTCGGCAATGATCGAATCACTGAACTCCCAGCATTTTCCGAACGCGACTCACCTGGATCCGATCCCCCTCGGGGCAACTCAGTTCCCAGCGTTGAAGAGCTTTACTCAGTTTCTCCTCCGGTTCGGGCACTCCATGATTCAAAAATCTCAAGGCGCGCCAAGTTGCTGGATATTTCTCCAGCAAGGGCAGCCACTGCACGGCGACCACTCGAAGAAGATCTCGATCCTGCGGGTTCTGCTGAAGTTGACTCTGATGCTCCAGCCTCCACTTCTTGAAACGGATGCCCTTCTCCAGAGTACCCTTCTCGATCAGATCGTCGGCATACTGCTGTAGATGGGCAGCGTAGGAACTCCAGTTGGGATGGGGCGGATGGTCCTTCCAGCGCTTCGCCATCTGTCGCAGTGTGAAGATGCTCGCCGCTTCGCAGACGGCTTCTTCGAGCCAATGATGCGGATCGGGATCTTCATCGAAGCCGCACAGAATATGCCCCATCTCGTGCCCGAACTGATAGGCCATCTGGGCCCAGCGCCGACCTTGGACCGCCAGCCGAACGCGGATGGCACCGTCAGGCCCTCTCCGATGTAGAACGATCGGTCCACCGCTGGGCTCGACTCGTATCAGCGGAAGTTGTGGCGATCCTGCAGCCTGCCACAGCGGTTCAGCGGCCGAAAGCAGCACCGCATGGACGTCGACCAGGGTGGCATTCCCCCACCCTTCCTCGACCAGTTCGATGCGCAGGTCCGCCGCAACCACCGGTGACGCACTCCCGAGCAGCACCCAGAATAGAATCCCACAGGCGATCGATCGGACGGATGGAGTCGTCACAGTGATCACTCCGGGATCTGTTCCTCCGGGGTTTGTTCCCCCGGTGGCGCATCTTCACCCTGGATGTAGTCCTTCGGCCTGTAGAAGTAGGCCACCCCCATGAAGACGAACGCCGTGCCCAGCATCAATTGGGTGAAGAACCAGAAGTAGGGCGCACCCTGGAGAGTGGTCGCTCCCCCGACGTGAGCCAGGACATCCCCCTTGAAGGGCTGGACAGCAATATTGGCGGCCACGATCGGAGTGCGAACGGGCAGGAAGTCCTCGACCGAAAGCGTGCCTGCTCCCTCGGTGCCACTCGCCTTCTCCAACTCGATCTGGGCCTTACGCCGCTCGATCCAGGAGTACCTCGGGGTGGCATCTGCATCTGTGGCGCTCTGGCGACTGGCCGCTTCCTGCTGCGATGCCACCGACAGGCTGGCGACCTCGACCCCGATCCAGGCATCGAAGGGGGTGTGCTGGATACCATCAGGGCCATCGCTGGAGATGAGGAAGTTCTGGCGGCTGATCAACTGGTATCGCAGTGGATTTCCCCAGGGGTCCTTCAAGGCGCCAACGATTCCCCCTCCATCAGAAGTCAGTGGCAAACGATCTTCCTGTTGCCAGTACTGATCGATGAGACCCAGCCCCTGTTCCAGAATCGCCGTCTCTGCCAGCACCAGGCCACTCTTGCTGCCACTGTTAGTGAACTGCACCCGGATGTCATCGGCAGGGTCCTCGACCGAGAATCCCGGAAGAAGCAAGATGAAGCCCTCACCCTCTCCCTGGGAGTAGGTCATGTGGGCTTTTGTGGCGAGTTTCATTCGCTCGGGTTCTGTTTTCAATTCCTTGACCTCAGCCGCCACTTCCACGGCTACTGCGATCGTATCGGGAACCACGATGTTGTGATTGACCGCCGCCGTGAAGTAGTTACCAAGAGAAACGCTCATCAGGAAGAGCGCCATGATCACCGACTTCATCTTCTTCGGCGCCTGGGTATAAGCAAACTCCAGTCCTGTGATGGAGACCATCACCTCGGCCGCGGTGAGGATCGAGTAGGCGAGAATTTGCCAGCCGATGGAGGGGCGTTCTCCGGCATCGATGAGCCCCTGGGCGATCGCCACCATGGCAAAGCCTCCGACCATCACGAATAACCCGAGAGAGATCTTTCTCACCGGTGTCAGTTTCCACACCCGGTTGATGGCGGGGTAGACCAGAAACTGAAAGGTCGGGATCAAGAGCAGGATCATCACCGGGTTGACCGCCTGGATCTGCGATGCCAGCCACGTCACCCCGAGCCAGTTGCGATCCATATCCTGCGCCTGTAGCACCCAGGAGGAGCCGGTCTGATCGAACAGTGCCCAGAACACGGCGATGAAGATGAAGATGACACTGACCTTGAGCATCGACTGGATGCCGACTGCGCTGAAGGTCTCACGAAACCAGGCTTTTCCACCCGGAGGGATGTGAACGAAGACATTTCGGCCCATCCAGAAGGCAAAGGTGGCGATCGCCATCAAGATTCCTGGAATCCCGAAGGCCAGATGTGGGCCGTACCACTCCAGCAACCAGGGGGTCAGCAAGGTCGACAGGAAGGCACCGGTATTGATGGAGAAGTAGAACCAACCAAATGCTTTGGTCAGAAGGTAGGAGTTCTTGATTCCAAATTGATCTCCGACGTGGGCAGAAACACAGGGCTTGATTCCGCCGGAGCCGAGGGAGATCAGCAGCAGCCCGATCCACAGCGTCTGGAAAGGGTCGAGAGAAGCATGAATGCCCATCAGAGCGAGCACCCCATGCCCCGCACAATAGACCATGCTCAGCGCCATGATGGTCAGGTACTTGCCGAGGAAGATGTCGGCGATCAGCGCCCCGAAGATGGGGGTGAAATAGACCGCAGTGGTAAACAGGTGGTAATTCTCGACCGCTGTGGCTCTCGCCATCGGATCGCCGCCGCTGGCCCCTGGCATCAAGAAAAGGAACTGCGTCATGAAGACGACCAGGATCCCCTTCATGCCGTAAAAACTGAATCTTTCAGCCGCTTCATTGCCGATGATGTAGGGGATCCCCTTGGGAATCTCGGTGGTCAGGGGGGGCGTGGAGAGATGACTCGACGACATGTATCAACACCTCACAGATTCAGCAGAATATCTGGAGGAAACCAACGCGGCTTCCCCGACCTCCGGAAGGCGAGGCCATCCGACTCGGGAGTGTGACAAAGGAGACCCCCGTTCGCAACCGGGCGAGCAGCGACAGAAAGCCGATTCAGACTCAGTCGACAGCGAGCAGGTCCGAGACCCGTTGGATGTAGTCGGGAATCCTGAAGGGTTTCTGGAGGAAGTTCACCGATGGGGCAACCTCCTGAAGGACCGATTGATCATAGCCACTGACCGCCAGCACTTTGGTATCGCCAGCGTGGTCCGAGAGGTAGCGCAGCAACAACTTGCCCCCATCCAGAGGCATCACCACATCGGTCACGACCAGATCGTATGGGGACTCAGATTTCTGGATCATCTCTATCGCCTCCGCTCCTGAACTGGAGGTGTCCACCACGAAATTCTCACCTCGAAGAGCTCCAGCGGTCAATTCGAGGATCAGCGGCTCATCGTCGACCAGTAGAACCCTGTAGGATTCTTGCTCCGGAATCGATTCCTCGGCCTCGGTATCCAAGGTCAGTTCCAAGGTCGTCAGCGGAAAGAAAAGTTCAAATCGAGTTCCGACTCCAACGGTACTCTGCACGACAATTGAACCCTTGGACTGCTTCATGATCCCGTGAGCGATCGCCAGCCCGAATCCCTTTCCCCGCACGGGATCCTTGGTCGTGAAAAATGGTTCGAAAATCTGCTCTCGTATCGATTCTTCGATTCCGCACCCATCGTCTTCCACCGCCAGAACGACGTAATCGCCCGGGGGAAGATCTTGACCATGGCCCTCATCATTGGTGAGTGTGCGAGAGTTGAGTTCGATCCACAAATCCCCCTGCGGCTCCATCGCCTCTCGAGCATTGATCACCAGATTGGTCACGGCCATCACCAGTTGAGTGGGGTCGACCTTGACCACGAGACCTGGAATATCAAACCCACGCGGGTGGAGTTTGATCGCCTTACTGGCCACCAACTCTTCCAGAACCGAGTAGAAGTCCTGCATTTTGGCGGCAACGTCCACGACTGTGTAGCGCATCACTTGCTGACTGCTGACTGTCATCAATTGCTTGGTCAACTCTGCCGCTTGATTTGCCGCTTTCTGGATCCGATTCGCTTCGAACTTCGCATCTGACAGATCTCGGGTCTGATCTCTCAGGATACGATCGGAGCCGCCCAAGATGATCGCAAATAGATTATTGAACTCATGTGCAATCCAACCAGATACTCGACCGATGGCGTCCATCTTCAGCGACTTGCGAAGGATCTGCTCGAGTATCCTGTTCTCGGATACATCGATCAGGAATCCCTGATATTGCCCATCAGGCCGTTTTGCAGCCTGGAACTTCAGGCTGCAATGGCCAGACGAGGACTTGCGAAGTCGGATCTCGATGGGAGTCTTGATTTCTTCGATCGGGTCCATCAGATCTCGATCTTCCGGATGACAGAAATCGACCAGTCTCTGCCCGATCACGTCATCCACCTCATCGCCGAGTAGATGTGTCCATGCCTGATTTGCGTAGATAATGCACCCAGCATCGTCATAGAGAACAACGATGTTTGGCATCGACTCCAGAAGATGGCGATAACGATTTTCTGAAACTTTCAGGTGCTCGAAAATCTTGTTTTCGATCTGGATGTGAATCTCTAGATCATTCTCCGGATCAGAATCGGTCACACTGAGACTCCCACGGAATCCAGGAATTGCTGAGAGGTCCACACATCTGCGTAAAGTGGAAAGACATTTTCGCAGTAAAACTGCTGTTCGAAGGCGTTCATTCCACAGGTCGCATCTTTGAGAATCGACACCTTGTAACCAAGGTCAAGGGCGGATCGCCCCGCTGTATCCACGCAGATGGAAGTCACCACTCCTGCAATGCAAACGCGTTCCACATTCGCTTCGCCAAGTCGATCCGCAAGATCGGTGTTGGAAAATGCATTCAGTCCTCGCTTGCCCGAAACCACTTGGATGCGATCTCCATACTTCTTGAACTGCTCGATGATCTCGGATCCCACGGTTCCACTCTTGAATGCCCCAGCCTCTTTGATCACCTTCATGATTCCGATGGGCTCGTGAAGTTCTTCGTAGTTTTCGCTGAAAACTATCGGAGTATTTAGCATCACCACTGCATCGTCATCGACGCTTTCGATGATGTGGAAGACGTTTTTCAACATCTTCTCGAATCCGTCGGTATCCTCGATGGCCCCGTGAAGAAGTCCATCTGGATGCATGTAATCGTTCTGAAATCCGATCAGTAAAAGTGCCGTTCTTGGTGATTCTGACATCTCTAAACCTCCTCTATTTATCCCCAACAACTCCTATTTATCCCCAGCAACTCCTGGGACTGGTCATAACTTCCAGACGGTCTGAGAAGGGAAAACCCTTCAAGCAACCTCTCTGATATTCTGGTTCACTAGAGGAACAACGCCAAACAGTCCCTGACAGATCCTGGTTGCTGAAATCTGCCTACCACTGAACTCTCGAAGTAGCGCTCTAGCCATGAAACAGGACGATCTGGACCCTTCCTGGCCCATGAACCCCGGTGATCAGCACCCCTTCAATATCGGCTGTTTTCGAAGGACCCGTGACCAGGGTCATGCAGGAAGGGAGATCCTCCGGCGAGGTGGAGAGGTCGAGAAGATCTTCTACGATTCGAGAATCGGCAAGCAATACCAGGTGGTTGGGCGGGACCAGCGATGTCAACCGCGACTCCTGATCGGAGCCGGTGACCACCACCGACCCGGTGCTGGCGACGGCTGCCTTCGCCATGGTGATCCCGCACTCGATCTCCTGATACATAACATCCAGTTCGACATCCTCTCCGGCCACCCGGATCGAAGATTCATTCATCTTCTCGACGAGTTCCTGTTCGATGATGGGATCACTGGAAATCTGGACCGATGTAATCGCCGCTTCGGTGAGAAAGTTCGCAGCCACCTTGGCCACTTCCGCTCGCGGACAGATCAAGACATCCATCCCCACTGCGCGAGCTCGATCGACGAACAGAGCCCGCAGATTTTCTCTTTCATCCCCTGAGCCTGGCAATGAAGGTCGCACCATGTCGTGATCGACCACCAGCGGCTCCACCGATTGTCCAGGGGATCGACCCAGAGCCGCTCGAATTCGATCGAGAAATATATTCCTGGCGGTGCCCTTCATCGAACCGCCCCTCCTCGATCTCGCCATCGTTTTCGAAAACTGCGACTTGCAGGAAGGATCAAATCCCGATCTCTGGTCCATCCAGACAAGGGACCTGGCGCACTTCTGAGGCGATCCGATCCTCCGGAGAAACAACGCAACAAGTACCGGTGAATCGTTGCGGCGATTCGATAGTAGCGATCAGAAGAGAATGCCATCCGCATTCCCCACAGTGCCATCCTCTCTCCGGTGGTTCCGCGGCGCTTGCGAGTTTTCCGACGCAGTGCCACGAGCATCCGCGGCAAATCGATGTTGACGGGGCACGCCTCGTAACATGCACCGCAGAGGCTAGACGCCTCCGGTAGAGTGGGATTTCGGTCGAGACCTTGCAGCAGTGGAGTGATCACCGCTCCGATCGGACCGCTGTAGACTGACCCGTAGGCGTGTCCGGTGGCCTTGCGATAGACCGGACAAGCATTCAGGCATGCTCCACAGCGGATGCACCCCAGAGACTCCCGGAATTGCGGGTCTGCCAGGATTCGAGTCCTCCCGGCATCGACCAGAACCACATGCATCTCCTCGGGACCATCGAGATCGTCCGGACGACGGGGTCCGGTCAAGACCTGGGTGTAACAGGTCAACGGCTGTCCGGTCGCCGATCGTGCCAGCAAGTGGAGTAAAAACCAAAGATCCTTGAAGGCGGGAACCAGTTTCTCGATGCCCACTACCGCGATGTGCGTAGGGGGTGCGGAGGTACAGAATCGTCCATTGCCCTCGTTGGTACACAGCACCAGCGATCCACTCTCCGCCACCAGAAAGTTGCCGCCAGAGATCCCCAGATCTGCTCGACGATACTTCTCCCTCAGATGTTCACGAGCGATGCGAGTCAGTTGTTCCGGCTCCTCGGTGTACTCGGCACCGAGTTCTCTGACAAAGGCCCGGGCCACCGACTTTCGATCCTTGTGGATCATCGGCATCACGATGTGACTGGGAGCATCATCGTCGATCTGGATGATGAACTCACCGAGATCGGTTTCCACCGTCTCGACTCCAGCGGCCTCCAACTGGGGAAGAAGATGGGTCTCCTCGGTCACCATGCTCTTCGACTTCACACATAATTTGGCATTCTTCTCGCGTGCAATTTCCACCACGATTCGATTCGCCTCTTGATGATCGCTGGCGAGATGGACTCGTGTCCCGGCCGCTTCTGCCCGTTCAATCCAGGTTTCGATGTAGTGATCCAGATGATCGATGGTATGACGCTTGATCTCGCCTGCGATCGATCGGATTTGATCGACATCGTCGCCAAATGCTTCCTTGAGAACATCCCTGCGAGCCTGATCCTTGAGGGTTGTGGCTTCTCTCACGGCCGATTGAAGAGACTCATCCTCGAGGAACTGCTGGGCTCGCGGGCGGATGTCATGGACCCCTCGTGGAAACAGAATCGGCTCACCATCGACACTGGTGGGAGGAGTTGCGGGATCCTTCAACGGGTATCCTGCTCCCTCGACTGAAGTCCCAGTGCCTGACAGAACCACTCCGCCACGTGCTGGATCTCGACTGGAGTTCCTCGACGCGAGAGCCGACCCTCGATGTTGATGGTGCAGCCGGTGTCATTGCACAGCAAAACAGGTGCATCGCTCTCTTCCAGCGCCGCACAGCGATCCTCTGCCAAGGCTCCCGAGATCGCTCCGAACTTGCTGGCGAAGGTGCCGCCAAATCCGCAACACTGCTCCTCCTGGCGCAATCGCTTCACTTCCAGCCCCGGAATCGACTCGAGAAACCGACCGGATGCATCGAACCGGTTCAACTCCCGTAAGTGGCATGAAGGGTGCCAAGCGACCACCGAGGCGGCATTCCCCGGATCCCCGACGATCTCATCGGGAGCCAGCCCCAGTTCTTCTTCGATGAACTGCACCAGTTCTCGGGTGCGACGCGCCAACGACTGCACTTGGGCCGGAACCACGCTCTCCGACCCGAACAATTCCACCGCATGGCGAGTGATCATCGCGGCGCACGATCCAGAGGGTGTCACGATCCACTCATCCCCCTCGAAGATCCGGGCCATCCGCAAGACCATGGCCCTTGCGGCTTCTTCGTCGCCGGAGTTGCGATGCGCCTGACCACAACAGGTTTGCCCTTCGGGAAAGATCACCTCACAGCCCAGATGCTCCAGCAACAAGGCGGTCGCCTCCGCCGCTTTAGGGGCAAACTGGTCCGCAAGGCACGGAATAAACAGCAAGATGCGCAAGCTCTGGCCTCCTCCATCCGCCTCCTCCGATAAAATCGGCCTGAAGACACTCTTCGCCACACCGAGAAGATCACCTCGCAGCGGCTCCCGGGCAAGTCACTGCATCCCTGATCCTTGACACCCAGCGCTCACCAGAGGACTCTCATACCATCGTGGAGGACCACCTCCGACGAGAAATTCTGGCCGCTCATTCCCGAGGAGGTAAACCGTGGCGTCCATTCAGGGCCCAGCGCTGTTTCTGGCGCAATACATGGCCGATGAGGCCCCCTTCGACAACCTCGACACCATCGTCGACTGGTGCAAGGATCTCGAATACACCGGCGTGCAGATTCCGACCTGGGATCCCCGTTGTATCGATCTCGCCCAGGCCGCTGAATCTCAGGGTTATTGCGACGACTGGAAAGGTCGGCTCGAACAGAAAGAGATGGCCGTCACCGAACTGTCGACTCACCTTCAAGGACAACTGGTGGCTGTCCATCCCGCTTATGACTCGATGTTCGATGGATTCGCTGCAGACGCAGTGAAGGGAAATCCTGCCGCTCGAACTGAATGGGCCATCGAACAGGTCAAGCAGTGCCTGAAGGCAAGCCAGCGGTTGGGGCTGACATCGATGGTCACCTTCAGCGGAGCGCTCGCATGGCCCTATGTCTATCCGTGGCCACAGCGCCCCGCAGGACTGATCGAGGAAGCGTTCTCGGAACTGGCCAGGAGGTGGAAACCGATCCTCGATTATGCCGACGAGTGTGGGGTCGATTGCTCCTACGAGATCCACCCCGGCGAGGATCTCCATGACGGGGCCTCCTTCGAACGCTTCGTCGAGGCGGTCGGCGGTCATCCACGTGCCTGCATCAACTACGATCCGAGTCATTTCGAATTGATGGCCCTCGACTATGTCGACTTCATCGATATCTACCATGACCGGATCAAGAGTTTCCATGTCAAGGATGCAGAGCTGGTGCGCTCGGGAAGGACCGGTGTCTACGGTGGCTACCTCGACTGGAAGGATCGCTCCGGCCGCTTCCGCACCCCCGGTGAAGGCGCCATCGATTTCTCTGCGATCTTCACGGCCCTGACTCGCCACGGTTTCGACGGCTGGGCAGTGGTCGAATGGGAATGCCCCTACGAACACTCCTCGGTCGGAGCAGCCAAGGGCGCCGAGTTCGTCAATGCTCACATCATCCAGGTGACGGAGAGTTCCTTCGACGATTTTGCCGGCGGTAGCGATCCGGCAGAGAATCGCAAGATCCTGGGACTGGACTGAGGAGGATCGAATGAGTACTCGGGTTCGGATCGGAATGATCGGCGGTGGCCAGGGAGCATTCATCGGTGGAGTGCACCGCATCGCACTTCGGATGGATGATGCCTTTGAACTGGTCGCGGGCTGCTTCGGAAGAGATCCCAACAACACCCAAGCCACCGGTGCAGAACTGGGGCTCGATCCCGATCGCTGCTACCCCACCTGGGAACGGATGATCGAGGCGGAATCACAACTTCCCCCCGAACAACGCATCGAGGCGGTCAGCATCGTCACCCCCAATCATGTCCACCACGGCCCGGCAAAGGCCGCGCTGGAAGCGGGATTCCATGTCATCTGCGACAAGCCTCTCTGCATCTCGCAGGAGCAAGCGGACGATCTGGCCGCTACCGTCGAGAAGACCGGCATGGTCTTCGCCCTGACACACAACTACTGCGCCTCTCCGATGGTGCGTGAAGCGCGGGAGAGGATCGCCCGAGGAGACCTGGGAACGATTCGAAAGGTCTACGTCGAGTACCTGCAAGGCTGGCTCTCCGAGAAGCTCGAGGACTCCGGTCAGAAGCAAGCGGACTGGCGAACCGATCCTGCCCGCTCCGGGCCGGTCGGTGCCCTCGGTGACATCGGCACCCATGCGCACCAGTTGCTCGAATTCGTTTCTGGAGATCGAGTGACCTCCATCTACGCAACCCTGCAGACCTTGGTCGAGGGTCGAGCCCTCGACGACGACGACATGATCCTGCTCAAGATGGCCAGTGGAGCCACCGGAACCCTGTGCTGCAGCCAGGTATGCTTCGGCAAGGAAAACGGTCTCAAGCTGCGCATCTTCGGTACCGAGGGAGCCATCGAGTGGGACCAGGAACAGCCCAATGATCTGAAGGTGATCGGTAGCGATGGAGCGGCGACGACAATTCGCACGGCGACCGAAGCTGCCGGCGAAGCGTCCGCCACTCTCACCCGGACACCCGCCGGACACCCGGAGGGTTACCTGGAAGCATTCGCCAACATCTACAGTGCATTCGCCCGAGCGATTCGCCAGCAAGAGCAGCCGGTGGCCGACCCGTTCCCGACCGTCGATGACGGAGTCCGTGGAATCCGTTTTGTCGGTGCGGCACTCCTCTCCAGTGCAGAAAATCGCTGGGTAGACATCCCCGAATAGGAGACCGCCAGATGACCGACTCGTACGCACCCAAGCCTGAAGACCGATTCACCTTCGGCTTGTGGACGGTGGGAAATCCCGGAAGGGACCCGTTCGGTCCGGCGGTTCGCCCGACTCAGGACCCCTGCGACCTGGTGAGAAAGTTGGGCGAGATCGGTGCCTGGGGGGTCAACCTCCACGACAACGATCTGGTCCCCTTCGGTGCCAGCGCATCGGAGCGCGACACCATCGTCGGCAACTTCAAGGCCGCCTGCGAGGAGAGCGGCATCGTCGTTCCGATGGCCACCACCAACCTGTTCAGTCATCCGATCTTCAAGGACGGCGCCTTCACCGCCAACGATCCGAAGGTCCGTGCTTTTGCCCTTCGTAAGACGATGGACGCCATCGATCTTGGAGTCGAGTTGGGTGCCCAGAACTTCGTCTTCTGGGGCGGCCGCGAAGGTACTGAAGCGGACGCATGCAGAGACCCACGCACTGCGATCAAACGCATCCGTGATGGCATGAACTTTCTCTGTGAATACGTCAAAGACCAGGGATACAGTCTTCGTTTCGCCCTCGAAGCGAAGCCCAACGAACCGCGCGGCGACATCTACTTCGCCACCACCGGTCATATGCTGCACTTCATCGAGACCCTCGATCATTCCAAGATGGTCGGAGTCAATCCAGAAGTGGCCCATGAAACGATGGCGGGACTCTCCTTCGTCCACGCCGTCGGCCAGGCGATGGAAGTGGACAAATTGTTCCACATCGATCTCAACAGCCAGAAGATCGGCCGCTACGACCAGGACTTCCGCTTCGGCGCTGAAGATCCGAAACAAGCTCTGCTGCTGATTCGATTGCTGGAAGGCACCGCCGGGGGTGAGCGCTGGGAGGGCTCGCGACACTTCGACGCCCACGCCTATCGCACCGAAGACATCGACGGCGTGTGGGACTTTGCCAGCGGTTGCATGAGGACCTACAACATCCTCAAGGAACGAGCTCACGCCTTCGACAGCGATCCGGAGGTCCGGGAGTTGATCGCAGACATCCGCGACCCAGAAATCGATCCGTTACTGAAGGACTACTCCCCAAAGAAAGCAGCATCCCTGCGGCAACTCTCCATCGATCCGGATGCCATCGGTGCGATCGGACTGGCATGGGAACGCCTCGATCAGATCTTGATCGAACACCTGCTCGGAACGAGATAGCCGCAAATGCCTGATCAAGAACAGCCCGATCTGGAGAACATTTCCGTGGAATTTCCCGGACATGAGGTCCTTTCCCTCCTCGGCGAAGGTGGCTTTGGCGAGGTCTACCGCTGCAAGGAGTTGACAGGCCTCGGTCGCGAGGTCGCCATCAAGGTGATTCGCCTCGGCATGGGAACCCGTGAAATCCTCGCCCGATTCGATGCAGAGATGCACGCCCTGGCCAAGATGAACCATGAAAATGTCGCCCGGGTCATCGGCAGTGGTTCCACCGAAAAGGGTCGCCCCTACTTCATCATGGATTTCATCGATGGACCCACCCTCGCCAACTGGGTCGACCAGCATTCTCCCTCGCTGGCGGTGCGGCTGGAGATGATGCAGCAGATCTGCTCTGGAGTTCAGCACGCGCACAGCAAGGGAATCATCCACCGGGACCTGAAACCCGGCAACATCATCATCACCGAGCACGAAGGAAAGCCGCGGGCCAAGGTGATCGACTTCGGACTCGCCAAGGCGCTCTCCGATCCACTCACCGACAAGACGCTGATGACCGGCGATCGTTACGTGCTCGGCACCTGGGATTACATCAGCCCTGAACAGGCGTGGAGTCATGGATCCGATGTGGATATTCGAAGCGATGTCTACTCCCTCGGCGGCATCCTGTATCGATTACTGACTGGACAGGCTCCCCATGAAGGACTTCGAGGCCATCACGAAACTGAAATCCTGCGGATCCTCAAAGAAGAGACTCCAGGCCGTCCGAGCCGAAGACTTCGTGAGTCGTCAGACCGCTACAACTCCGAGGCTTCTCCCGCTCTGCGAACCGAACTGGACTGGATCATCCTGAAAGCACTGGAGGTGGAACCGGATCGACGCTATTCGACGGTCCAGGCACTTTCTGAGGATATAGAACGCCACCTCCTCGGCACCGAACCGGTCGTCGCTCGCCCCCCCAGCATCGCCTACAAGTGGAACAAGTACATCCGCAGGCACCGCAAATCACTGGCAGCCACAGCGCTCGTCATCATCGCTCTGAGCGCTGGAATCAGTTGGGCCCTGATCGAGCGAAATCAAGCCCAGGCACGAAGCCAGGAACTGGAACAGCTGACACGGTTCCAATCGGAGCAACTCGGATCGCTCGATGCTCACGCCATGGGGATCACCCTCAGGGAAGGACTCGCTTCGAAACTGGCGGGACTTGCCCAGAGAAATGGGCTCGATGCCGAAGAGACCGCACAACTGCTCGAGGGATATGAAACTCTCGTTTCGGGCGCAGACTTCACCGGACTCGCCCTCGAATCCCTCGACACGCACATCTTCAAGAAAACCGAGGAGGCGATCGCCGAGGAGTACACAGACCAGCCGCTACTGAGGGCTCGCCTGCTCCACACCCTCGGCAGGGTGATGTTCAGCACCGGTCTCCTCGAACGAGGCATCGGTCCTTCCACCGAAGCACTGAGCATTCGAAGCAACTTGCTCGAAGAGGGAGACGATCAGCTCCTGAAGTCGAAGCGATTGCTGGGACAGGTCTACACCAGGTTGGGCAAGATCCCCGATGCGCTGACTCTACTGACGGAGGCATACGAAACCAGCCACAGGATCCACGGCCCTGACCACGAGCAAACCATCGAATCGATGAGTAGCCTTGGAGATTTCGAGGCGAGACGCGGAAACTTGCCCCGCGCCGAGGAGTTACTGACCAGCGCTTTCGAGAGTTTGCTGCGGAGCCGCGATGAGGAAGATCATGACACCTATCTGGCGAGAGGGCGTCTCGCCTGGCTGCTGGCGATGCAAGGTGATTTCAAGCGCGCAGAGGAGCTGATCCGTCAATCGATCGACGGCCTCCGCTCCGTCGTCGGGAATGACCACATGGATACGCAGTCTGCCCTGACCGTTCTCGGAAACCTGCTCGGCATGCAGGGCAGGTACGACGAGATCACCCCCTTGTTCGAGGAGGTGCTCGAGACCCGACGACGCATCCTCGGAAATGAACACCCACAGACACTGATGGCGATCAACAGCATGGGGCATCTCCTGCACCGCCAGGGAACTCTCGATCAAGCGGTGGTGCTCTACAAGGAGAGCCTCGATGGTTGCCGGCGCAACCTCCCCAACGCCCATCCCGATACGATGCTCGCTGCCAACAACATCGGTGTCCTGCTGCTGGACCTGGGAGAGCTGGAAAAAGCAGAGCCTTACCTGCTCGAAGCCCGTGAAGGCAGGGAGAAGATTCTGGGTCTCGACCATGTCGACACCCAGACCTCCAGGAATGATATCGGCATGTTGCGGTTGGAGCAGGGGGATCTCGCCACCGCAGAAGATCTGCTCCTTTCCAGCCACCGCTGGTTGCTGAACCATCACGGGCCAGGGCACCTGGTGCCCTTCGAATCTCTCGACCGATTGAGGATCCTCTACGAGGAGACCAACGAGCCCGATAAGTTTGTGCAGTTGTGGCACGAAATTCATGACCCCATCACTGACACTCCCGCGGCATCATCCCCTGCAGCCCTGGCTTCATTGACGAGATTTGGTTCCCTGCTACTGAATCAGGAGAAGTTCAGCGAAGCACGGGGGATCCTGGCACCCGCTGAGGAATCAGCGGCCAAGATCTTGCTCACCGAAGATCCTCTCCGATGCGCAGAGTTCCTCTGCTCCCTCTGCCTCGCCCTGCTCGGCGATGAGTTCGATGGTGCATACGACAAGATCGAATCGAGGCTGAACGATGCCCATCAACTCGCGCTGGAGGCGGAAGGTCGGTCCGATCCGGTGAGTCTCTCGTGCCAGCGAGCATTGATCTTGCTCTACTCGAAGTGGCACGATGCCTCCCCCGATGGAGGGTTCGCAGAGAAACTCGCCCAATGGCAAGACACTCTTCGCGATTCGATGGAGGCCGCCGAACCCACTAGCGACTGACTCGAGGCGATCGCCGACACCACCAGATGGTCAGGTACCCGGGAATATAGTTTCCTGAAGAAACGAGGCATCGATGCACATCGTTACGAGAATAGTTCTGCCGTTGCTCCCTCTACTTCTGATCTTTCCTTCCGGTTGCCAGACCACCGACCCGCCCATGGTCGGTCCCGGAAACGACGGTCACTGGGTCCCCACCCGGCAACTGATCCGACCGGCGGGGCAAACGGTGCAGTTCTCCGGTAGACCGGTCGATCTCGTGGTCCATCCGACCGGCGACTTCATCTACATCAAGGATCACCGTGGAATCGTCGTCCTCGATCGAGCGATGAAGGCCCCACTGCAAGAACTCCGATTTCCCAGCGGTGGCGGATCGATGCATGGCATCGCCATCGACGGCAGCGGCACACGGCTGTGGGCGACCAATGCACAGTCGAACCTGCACGAGGCTGCCATTGCAGAAAACGGAACCATCTCATGGACAAGGTCCATCCCCCTACCCGGACCCGATGGCAAGGGGGACTCTCACTCCACCGGTATCGCAATCACCAGGGACGAGAAGACCGCATTCGTCTGCCAGTCGAGGAACAATTCTCTTGCCGTGATCGACCTCGCTACGGGGAAGCGAACTGCTGAAATCGCCGTCGGTATCGCTCCTTACGATGTGATCCTCTCCCCCGATGAAAAAACCGCCCATGTCTCCAACTGGGGTGGTCGTCGAGCGGGAACAGAAGACCTGACCGCGGATTCTTCAGGAACCGAGGTCATCGTCGATGAAAGAGGCGTCGCCGCCAGCGGCTCGGTGTCGATCATCTCCCTGACAGAGACAAGACGAGAAGTGCTGGTCAACATCGAGACTGGACTACACCCATCCGACATGGTTCTCACCGCCGATGGCTCGACTCTCTACGTGGCCTGCGTCAATTCCGACCGCGTCGACATCATCGATACCGCTACTGCAAAGGTCACCGGGAGCATCTCGACCCGTCCCCTCGACGACCTGCCCTTCGGTAGCCTGCCCAATGCACTCGCACTCGATGAAACCAACCAGCGGCTTTACGTTGCAAACGGCGGAAACAATGCGGTTGCCACCGTCGACCTCTCCAGCAACAACGAGATCATCGGTTTCATTCCCTCCGGCTGGTTCCCGGGAGCTCTGGCCATCTCCGAAGGTCTTCTCTACAGCGCCAGCGTCAAGGGGGTGGGAAGCCGAGCCGGGGATCCTGAACCGAAGGGGTGGAGCGTTTACTGGTACCGCGGCACCGTGAACCGGGTCGAGACTCCAGGGCAAGATGAGTTGAAGAAGATGACCCGACAGGTGTTCTCCGACAACCGCACCCAGCACGCGCTTCGCTCCAACACGATGCGCGGAAGCGGTGGTACTCCCCGTCCCGTGCCGCGCAAGATCGGCGAGCCATCGGTGTTCGATCATGTGGTCTACATCATCAAGGAGAACCGTACCTACGATCAGGTCTTCGGAGATGTCGAGCGCGGCAACGGAGATCCTTCCCTTTGTATCTTCGGTGAAGAGATCACTCCCAACCACCACGCACTCGCCGACGAGTTCGTGCTGCTCGATAATTACTACTGCAACGGCGTCAACTCCTCCGACGGTCACTCCTGGACCACCGAAGGGATCGTCACCGATCATCTGGAGAAGAGTTTCGGAGGATTTACCCGTAGTTACACCTTTGGCGACGATCCACTGACCTTCTCATCGGAGGGATTCATCTGGGATCGCGTCCTGATGGCGGGTCTCTCCTTTCGCAACTACGGCGAGTTCGACTACGCCGAGCCGATCCCCTCGGGACTCAGTTTCCAGACCATCTACGACGACTTCATCCGCGGCGAGAAGAAGATCCAGTTCTCGCAGAAGATCGGCGTCGCACGGATGAAGGAGTACAGTTGCCGCGCGTATCCGGGATGGAACATGCGCATTCCGGATGTACTGCGAGCGGATGTGTTTCTGGAGGAGTTGAAGGGCTTCTCCAAGAATGGCGGCTTTCCCAACTTCAGTGTCGTCTACCTGCCGCAGGATCACACCACCGGGACCACCGCCGGAGCCCCCACCCCGCGGGCCCACATGGCCGACAATGATCTGGCGATCGGTCGCATCGTCGAGGGCATCAGCAACAGCCCCTTCTGGGAGAAAACCTGTATCTTCATCATCGAGGACGACCCCCAGAATGGGTTCGACCACGTCGATGGGCACCGATCGCTGTGCCTGGTGATCAGCCCCTACTCACGACGGGGAGGCGAGGTGATCCACGACTTCTACAACCAGACCTCGGTGCTCCACACGATGACGAGAATTCTCGGCGTTCCTCCTCTGACTCAGCTATCGGCGATGATGCCGGTGATGGACAACTGCTTCACCCGCAAGCCCGACCTCGCGCCCTACCGCGCGCGGCCCGCCACCATCGCACTCGATGAGGCGAATCCAGCCAAGAGCGCCCTCGGTGAGAAGCAGTTACAGTGGGCCCTCGCCAGCGAGGCACAACCGTTCGAGAAGTTCGACATGGCGGACGAGGACACCCTCAACCGCATCCTGTGGCACGCCCAGATGGGGGTCGACACCCCCTATCCCGACGCTTTCGCCGGCGCCCACGGCAAGGGGCTGACGCAACTGGAACTGATCCTGACCGGCGACGAGGACGATTGATGGAGGCGTTTTATTTTGTCTTCCGCGATAAATCTGCTGTAGCATGATTCGGGTTGCAAGTGACGTAGAAGTTACCTCCGACGATGGTAGCCCCCGTCTGATCTCTCTAAAGAAGTTCGTACATTATTAGATTTTAATTCAGTAAACGTTCTTTAAAGGTAGTCAGCAAAGAGAGGAATCATGGTACACCAAGAATCCACCGGTTTTTGCCAAGTATGCAATAAGAACATGCTGTTAAGGAGAAAGGGGACCAATCACATCCTGCACCTGATTCTCTCCCTAATCACGGCAGGTATTTGGATTATCATTTGGGTTCTCGCCTCCATAAAGGTCGGTGGATGGCGCTGCAATACGTGCGGAACTATATCCGCAAGAGATTTGCTGCGTTAGGCAGCAACCGATGACCATCTTACCAGCGATGATGACGACTGTTGGAAGTGAGATCGTCGATGTGGCCGCTCTGTAGAGCTTTGCTGATAGTGACCGTTTCGTGCACGAGCCCCATCGTCAACGACGATCCCGCTGTCAGGCTCCGCCAAGGAGGTCACCAAAGCGAAGAGGCGGGGCGAAAGCAGCTGGAAGAATACGCGTCGACCTTCGACAGTGCCCCGCAGTGGCAAAAGCGTGC